>NZ_CP025198.1:3120792-3432872 GCF_003325455.1 Acidipropionibacterium virtanenii | reverse complement strand
CGGGGGAGGCAGGATGGCATCGGGATGGATCGGGGGAGGATTGGCCGCGTCAGTGTGGCTGACGGGTCCGACCCCACCTGTGGACTGCGCATCGCTCATGCCACCACCTAGTCCCCGTCATTCGTCGTTCCCGGCCGTTCCTGACCGGTCTGTGGTGCCGTCCGAGGATGCCCGTCCCCAAGTTGTCCACACCGTTATCCACAGGACATCGTAGCGGTGGACAACACCCCGTCCCTAGTCGGTGACGCTAACAACGCATGGGGGCAGGTGCAACCGGTTCGGTGAGGGTTCGGCTGAGAGTTCGGCGTGTCGGTCCGGACCGGGGCTCCTCGGTATGAACGCGGAGGCTCCCCAGTTTGCCCGAAGGGGGGTCGGGCTCGTATCGTTGACCAGTCGCTGCCTATGGCGACGCTCTTCTCATGCGCCCGGCCGGGCGCCCCGGAATACGGAGACGGCTTCGTCGACCGCCCCGGGTGATCCTCAATACACAAGGGAGAATATCCCCGTGAAGCGCACTTTCCAGCCCAGCAACCGTCGTCGTTCCCGTAACCACGGGTTCCGCGCCCGGATGCGTACCCGTTCCGGCCGGGCCATCGTGGCCGCCCGCCGCCGCAGGGGACGCGCCAAGCTGACGGCCTGAGGGTTTTCCCATGCTTCCAGCCCGCTCGCGCGTGCACCGGTCCGGTGAGTTCCGGACCGTGGTGCGGTGCGGGGTGCGGGCCGGTCGCCCGACCGTGGTGGTTCACGCCGCGATGTCCGAGTTGTCCACAGGCTCTGTGGACAACTCGTCGCCGTCGGCGTTGTCACCCAATGAGGTGACGGACGTGGATCCCAGGGTCGGTTTCATCGTCTCGAAGGCGGTGGGCAATGCCGTGACCCGCAACCGGGTGAAGCGGCGGCTGCGTCACCTCAGCCGAGACCTGTTGCGAATGACCCCGGATCGCACTCTCCTCGTGGTGAGGGCGCTGCCGGGGGCTTCTGCACGCCCGGAGCGGCTGGTCGACGACCTCGGCTCAGCCTGGTCCGGGGCCCTGCGCAAGCTCGACGCGCGCAGTGCAGGGCGGCACAGGTTTGACGCGAGAAGTGCGCTCCCGCACGAGTTCGACGTCAGCGGTGCGATCCCGCACCAGGGTTCCCGACCATGAGTGAGGTCGAGGGGACCTGTGACCGAACCCGTTTCAGGCCGCTGACCTGGCTGGCGATCGGCTTCGTCAAGGCCTGGCGGCTGCTCATCTCCCCGCTCTACGGGGACGTCTGCAAGTACCGGCCGAGTTGCTCGGCCTACGGCCTGCGTGCCCTGCAGGTGCATGGGGTGCTGAGGGCGACGCCGATGATCGTCTGGCGGCTGCTGCGCTGCAATCCCTGGTCGAACGGCGGTTACGACCCGGTTCCCGGCACCCCGGAGGCCGTCGAGTGGGAGCGGCGTCAGGCCGATCGGGTGGCTGGGGCACAATTGGTCATGGATGCCGGAGGAACCGCATCCGCAGATCCTGACACCATCCCCGGGCCCTCCGGTCCGGATGAACCCGCGGGAACACCCGCACCTGTGAACCACCCCCGGGCCCACCGGTCCGGGAAGCACACGCGAATCGTCGGCGAGCCCGCGGTTCCACGGTGCGCCCACTGATACCTGAGGTGAGAACTGATGATGAGCCCGATGGTCATTCTTGGCCTGTGGGATGGCATCCAATCCATTGGCCACGCCATCATGATTCCGCTGTACTGGGCGGTCTCCGGACTGCTGGTGCTCTTCCACAACCTGTGGTCCCACCTGGTCGGGGTGGACTCCGGGTGGTCATGGGTGCTGGCCATCGTCTTCATGACGGTCTTCATCCGGATCCTGCTGATCCCGCTGTTCGTCAAGCAGATCAACTCCTCGCGGTCGATGCAGGCCATCCAGCCGAAGATGAAGGCGATCCAGGACAAGTACGGCGACGACCGTGAGCGCGCCGGCCAGGAGATGATGAATCTCTACAAGGAGGAGGGCGTCAATCCCTCGGCGTCCTGTCTGCCGCTGCTGCTGCAGATGCCGATCTTCCTGGCCCTGTTCCGGGTGCTCGACGGCGCCTCCCGCGGTATTGCGCGCGGCAAGTTCATGGTCGACAATCCCGACCTGATGTACTCGCTTCAGCATGCGAAGATCTTCGGCGCGGAACTGGCAGGACGATTCCTGCCCATCAGCAATGGCTTCGGCGCGACCCAGGTTGTCGCCCTGGTGCTCATCATCATCCTGGTGGCGTCGCTGTTCTACACGCAGCTCCAGCTGATGCGCAAGAACATGCCCCCGGAGTCACTGACCGGTCCGATGGCCCAGCAGCAGAAGATGATGGTCTACCTCTTCCCGGCGATGTACCTGTTCACCGGAGTGAGCTTCCCGATCGGCGTGATGCTCTACTGGTCGGCGTCGAACCTGTGGACCCTGGGCCAGCAGGAGATCCTCATCCGGAACAACCCGACGCCCAACACCCCGGCATACATTGACTGGCAGGAGCGGATGCGGGCCAAGGGCAAGGATCCCGACGAGATCGAGCGGGAGCGCCGCGAGAAGCGCCGCCGTAAGAAGGTCTCCGCCACCCCGGTGGCCGTCGCCGATCCCGGTGATCCCGATTCGAGGCCCGTGGTGGCCCGGCAGGGCGGCGTCGCCCGTCAGACCGTGCGGAAGACCTCCGACGGCGCCACGCAGGTGGTGCGTCGTCAGCAGCCTGCCCGGCAGTCGCGGTCCAAGCGCAAGAACTGAGCACCGCCCCACATCTCCGGCGACCATGACGGCCGCCACCAGATCGCGGGCGTGCGGGCCCGCCAGTTGAAGGAATGAGAGTCATGAGCGAAGAGAGCGTCGATAACGTCGTCGATGGGGATGTCCCTGTGGCTGCCGTCGAGGAGGTCGCGGAGTCGGTTCCGCAGCGCGAGGATGAGAATCCGGAGGCCGTGGAAGACTCCCAGGAGGCCGACTCGGACGGTGGTGACACCGTTGAGGAGGACGCGGACGAGGGAGACGCGGATTCCGTTGAGGAGGACTCCGGGGAGGACGTCGACCCCCTCGAGGAGGAGGGCGATATCGCGGCCGACTACCTCGAGGAGCTTCTCGACATCGCCGATCTCGACGGGGATATCGACACCTACGTCGAGGGCAGCAGGGCCCATATCTCCATCGTCACGGAGTCGCAGACCCTGGTCGGTCCTGGAGGTAGGGTCCTGGAGGCGCTTCAGGAGCTGGCCAGGCTGTCCGTGATGACCGAGACCGGGCACCGTTCGCGGCTCATGCTCGACGTCGCCGGCTACCGGGAGACCAGGCGCAAGGAGCTGCTGATCCTGGCGACCGAGGCCATCGAGTCGGTCAAGGAGACCGGGGAGCCCGCCCACCTGACGCCGATGAATCCCTTCGAGCGCAAGATCGTCCACGACGCCGCGGCGGCCGCCGGCCTGGTCAGCGAGTCCGAGGGGGTCGAGCCGAAGCGTCACGTCGTCATCTCGACCGACTGACGAGGGCCGCCCGACCGGGCTCACGAGTCGTGAGGACTCCATGAGGAGGGGACTGCCCCGCCCCATGGAGTCCTTCCGTGTCCGGCGGATGAGCGACGGCCGGTCGGGTCAGGACAGGGCCTTGAGACCGATCACACAACCGATGATTCCGGCGAGCAGCAGGACCCGGGCGACGGAGAAGGGCTCAGTCCCGGTGATCATGGCGTACAGCACGGTCAGGGCTGCTCCGACGGCTGTCCAGACCGCGTATGCGGTGCCCGTCGGCAGGCTCTTCATGGCGTAGCCGAGACCCGTGACGCTGAGGACCATTGCGAGTAGGAAGATGATCGAGGGGATGGGCCGGGTGAACCCCTGAGCGCGGTCCAGGGCTGTGGCCCAGACCGCCTCAAAGGATCCGGACACGATGAGCACGATCCACGCCATGGCGACCTCCGCTGGCCGTCTTGTCGTGGTCCGGGTACGGCTCCCTCGTCCGGCGGGCTGCTGGATCAGCTCCTCGAAGCAGTGTGCCAGACGGTGTCGCCTGGTATGACGAGATGTCGGTACGTGGATGAAGCGATGGAGCTCGGGCTCGATATATCGCTATGTCGACAATTCGATGTCGACTGTTGGCCCCGGGGTCGACATGGGTGTGAGGCGTTGGAGAAGGAAGCGATCCCGATCCCGCCGGTGTCGTGCGCGTCGAGGCGATGACATGTGCCGGCGATGACATGATGCGGCTTACGTAGTCCCGCTACATAGTGCCGTCGGTACAGGAGGGTCAGGGTGCGTAGGCCACTGCCGACGGGATGCCCAAGCAGTCGGGGCCTGATCCGGACAGGGGGAAGAGGAGGGAAACGCGATTGGCCGAAAACCAGTTCTTGAACAAGTAGTTGAAATCACAACGAACGACGCATCATGTCGCCGGGCTGGTCATGCAGCGGGCACCGGGCTCCTGGGCGCGTCGGACGGCGAGGTGCAGTGCCGGTCCAGGCAGGGCAGAATGTCACGCATGGCAGATGCTGCGCGGACCGATGACGAGGTCGCCGATGAAGTCTTCGGCGATGGCGCTTCAGCGATAAGGCAGTATGTCGACATATTGACAAATCGAGGAGTCGAGTGGGGTCTCATGGGGCCCAAAGAGGCCCCTCGGATCTGGGAACGCCACATCTTCAACAGCGCTGCGATCTCGTCGCTGGTACCCGAAGGCTGTCGGGTGGCCGATGTCGGAAGCGGGGCGGGACTCCCGGGGATCCCCCTTGCCATCGCCCGTCCAGATCTTGAGATCACGCTTCTCGAGCCACTCCTGAGGCGATCGAACTTCCTATCGGAGGTCATCCAGGAGCTCGAACTCGGCGATCGCGTGACGGTGATCAGGGGACGCGCTGAGGACCTCAAGAGCGATGCCTTTGACATTGTCACCGCACGAGCGGTCGCAAAGCTTGCGACTCTGGTGGGGTGGACCAAGGGCTTACTGGGCCCGAAGGGGGAGCTACTGGCTCTGAAGGGTGCTTCTGCCGAAGAGGAACTCGAAGGGGCTCAGAAGGTGCTCAGGAAGTATCGGCTCACCGGAGAGGTGCTTGTGGTGAGGGCCCATCCGGACACCGAGGTGACTCACGTAGTACGAATCACCAGGTAGCTTGGGAGGAAGTGCCCCACATCGGTCGTGGATCCCGGTGTGCCCGCGACGAGGTCGACGGGCTGTTCGCGAGGGAGTGTTTCACGTGGAACATCCAGATGCGACCACATCGCGTCCGACGTGTTTCACGTGAAACATCTGGTGGTCCGCGATCCGTGTTGGCGGCCTCGCACGGAGCAGGCCTCACAGGAAACGGATCTCCTTCGAATGATTCACCAGAGCCGAGCGCGATAGACACGAACGAGAAAGGTCGCTTCGGCCCAGCGTTCGTTTCGGTCCAGTGTGGACAGCTCGGCTCGGAAGGTCGCCTCCGTCAGGCGTTCGTGCACCCTGGCTCGGGTAGTTCGGGTAGTGCAGTGATGGGCCGGGGCGGGTAGTGCAGTGGGAGGCCAGGGCGGTCAGCGTTTCGCTTCACCTGAGAGATCAGCCGGACTTGCCTGCGCGCTCGAAGCCGCCGGATCAACGGGTCCACGATTCCATCGGCCAATGAGGCCAGGGATGCCGGGCCGGTCCATTGAGGATCACATGGATTGCTGTGCTGAAGCGTGGTTGGTCCGCAACGCCTCAGGCGCTGAGACTCGGGCGTTGATATGCGGATCCGCTCAGCTGGGTTCGGGTCCTGCAAGGCCCTGGAGGGCTTCGATTTTGACACCCAATCCTCAACCCGCCCATCCGCAACCAGGTCGCCGGCCTGGTCTCGTGAGGGTTGCTCCCTGAGGCCAGAAACGCGGTCCAGCTCGGGTCACCCGGCACCGGCAAGACCCGCCTCGCGACCAGGCTGAACATTAACGCCACCTACGACGGCCGCGGGATCCTGTTCGCCGCTGCCACCGGCCGGGTCAGCTGTCACACTCGACGCCCAACGCCTGACGCTCAGGGGGAGGAGGCAACAGTCTCTGCGACCGTGGCGTCGACAGTCTGCCCGACGTCCGCACCACCACTCACAGCGAACCGGGAGAGACTTACCACAACCAGGGCCGCCGGGCCCAGGTCTGTTCACTTTTCGACGGTTGATACCGGCCAGAATTGGAGCGTTGCCGTCAGCAGAGAGCAGGGATTGCGGGCTGAGAGGTTCGGAGACGAGGGAGAGTGTCGACGCGCGGAGGCACCTTGAGGTGCGAATACGAAAGACTCGGACCGCAGCACACAGACCTTCAACGCTGAGTGCCGAGGTGGACAGCCCTGTCGTGGGGTGGCGATGGTGGCGGAATCGGTTGGGCATCCTTCAGGGGTTGTCCACAGCCCTGTGGACAAGTTGGGGCTGTCTACCTGCTCCTGGACGAAGGGCGCCCGAGTCGGGCCTGGCACCACGCAAGAGCGTTATGCCGTGATGCTTGTCGGTCTAGACTCACAATATCGACAAAGCGCTATGCCGGTCTTGGCGCACCGGTCCTTCCCGCACTGTTCACCGCATCGCCTGTGGATAACTCTGGAAGTTGTCCACAGCGTGTCTAGGGACGTGATCTGCCCGCATGGCACAGCTAGAGTGTGCGAGAACGGTGCGATGTTTCACGTGAAACATCGACTGGAGCGCGATCAGCGTGAAATACCCCAATTACAGCAGCCATGGAGGCGGTCAATGACGGACGAGGTGCCTACGTACACCGACGCTCCGAGGCGAGCAGAGTTCGACGGCCCAGACACCCCGCAGCTCGAGCGTCCCGAGAACGATGTCGTCTCCGACGCGGACATGCCCAAGCTCCCCCTGACCCTTCCCCGACCGAGCTCGGTCCGAGTGGTGGCGGTAGCGAACCAGAAGGGCGGTGTCGGGAAGACGACGACCGCGGTGAACCTTGGGGTGGGACTGGCGATGAGTGGCCTGAGAGTCCTCATTGTTGACGTCGATCCCCAAGGCAACGCGACCACGGCGCTCGGGATCGACCACGATCTGGGAACTCCCGGGACCTACGAGGTCCTGATCGACGAGGAGCCGATCTCCCCGCTCGCTCGCATGAGCCCAGAGACGCCCGGCCTGGAGGTGCTCCCGGCGACGATTGACCTGTCCGGGGCGGACCTTCAGCTGGCCAACGTGAGGCAGCGTGAGCGTCGACTCAAGACCGCTCTTGACGACTATCTCAAGAGTCACGACATCGACTACGTCTTGCTCGACTGTCCTCCCTCTCTGGGTCTACTCACCATCAACGCCCTGGTGGCGGCCGACGAGGTTCTGCTGCCGATCCAGTGCGAGTACTACGCACTGGAGGGAGTGACTCAGCTGATGCGAACCGTGAACGCAGTGAAGAGTTCCTTCAACTCGAAGTTGCAGCTCGCCACCATCCTCATGACGATGTACGACGCGAGGACGCGTCTCTCGAAGGAGGTAGTCGACGAGGTTCGTGGCCAGTTCTCCCAGGAGATGCTCGAGACCAAGATCCCACGATCAGTCAGAGTCTCCGAGGCTCCGAGTTACGGACGCTCGGTGCTCACGTATGAACCCAGCTCTGCGGGTGCCGTCTCATATCGAGAGGCCGCGGCAGAGTTCGCGAAGCTGCACGCCACGGCGAGCAAGGAGGCTTCGAACAGGGCAGGCTCGAGTAAGAAGGTCCGAAGGGCGGCAAAGCCCGCACTGCAGAGCGTCAAGGAGGTATGACATGGCTGCCAGGCACCAGGGTTTGGGTCGTGGATTTGGCGAGTTCTTCCAACGGACCGATCTGGAGACTGATGAGAGCGGCACTGCTCAGGATGCTCCGGCTGAGGCCAAGGGGGATGTTTCACGTGAAACATCGACCTCTCAGCGTCAGGACCGGTATCTCGAGCATGATGCGGATGTTTCACGTGAAACATCGTCACCAACCGTTGTCGACGATCGTTCCCGAACACCGGTGAAGACGGCCCGCGATCCGCAAGATGCTCCACAGGGCTATGACGACTCGCCGACTGACTCCGACCAAGGCGATTCGACGCTCCCTTCTACTGCGGGGCTTAGCCAGGGCCAGACCGATGAGGGCGCCTCGAACAGCATCGAGAATTCGAACAGTCCGGAGAACCCGAACAGCCCCGAGAATCAGACGACCACCTCCCTGGTGGACGGCTCGCGTCTCCAGATACTGCCGGTGAGTCGGGTCCATCCGAATCCCCGCCAGCCCCGCCGCGTCTTCGACGAGGAGGCGCTGCTCGAACTCTCCGAGTCGATCGCAGAAGTCGGACTCCTCCAACCCATCGTGGTGACACCGGACGCGGACGAAACCTTCGAGATCGTGATGGGCGAGAGGCGGTGGAGGGCGTCGCGACTGGCCGGGCTCACCACTATTCCAGCCATCGTGCGCGCCACGGAGGCGCAGGACATGCTCCGGGATGCGCTTCTGGAGAACCTGCATCGATCCCAGCTCAATCCGTTGGAAGAGGCTGCTGCCTACCAGCAGATGCTCGAGGACTTCGGGTGCACCCAGGAGGAGCTCTCCCAGCGGATCAAGAGGTCTCGTTCCAGGATCGCCAATACCCTGCGTCTGATGAAGCTGCCCCGTGTCGTCCAGCGCTGCCTGCTCGACGGCACACTCACTGCGGGACATGCCCGCGCGCTCCTGGGGCTCGAGGAACGCGCGGAACAGGAGCGCATCGCCAACAAGATCGTTGACGAAGGCCTGTCCGTGCGGGCGACCGAAGCTCTTGTGCAGAAGGTCGACTCCGACAAGACCAAGGTGAAGCCGCACACCAGGCGTAAGCCCGGATCGGACGAGGAGGCCATTCGCATCGCCTCCCGACTGGCCGACGTCTATGACACCGATGTGACGGTGAAGCGCACCAAGACCCGAGGCAGTGGCCGTATCGTCCTCGCCTTCGAGGATGAGGATGACCTCAACCGCATCATGGGCATTCTGGAGAGGGACGCCACGATGGCGTCTGAGTGATCGTCGCCGTGTAGCGTCCAGGTGTGGACGTCAATCAGGAGCCCCTCATTCCCCTGCCCGGGGGCCACGACTCCGACGGTCCGACGGCCCATGGGGCGCACTCCTCCCGATCGGCGCGTCGCGGTCGCGGCAAGGTGGCACGTGGCAGCGGCAGGACACCGGAGCGGCGGAGCGCCGGGATGGCGCCCTCCCCGGAGTTCTCCGGGACTCTTGACAGGCCGTCCTTCGTCATCCAGACCCATGCTGCGCACACACTCCATCAGGACTTCCGCCTGGAGGCCAACGGCGTGCTGAGAAGCTGGGCTCTGCCGAAGGGCGTCCCCACCGGTGCGCAGAATCGACTCGCTGTCCAGACCGCGGACCATCCCCTCGCCTACGCCACTTTCGAGGGCGACGTGGAGGTATCCGGACATCTCATGAGTCATGTCGAGATCTGGGACCAGGGCGTCTACCAGATCCACGAATGGCAGGACGCGAAGATCATCGTCACGCTGTACCCCGCTGACGACTCGGGTGGCCTGGGTGGCCGGTCGCTGACGATTGCCCTGCTCCACACCGGCCGTCCGGACCCTCAGGACTGGCTCATGAGAGGAGTTGCCCGGCCACGGAGCTCTTGATGGAGCTATTGATCGCCGGGTCGGCCCGTAAAATGTCGACAAATCGATAAATCCTCCTGTCGATGTGCCTCTATGACGGCTACTCGGAACCCCGGACCACTCAGCCCCGATGCACTCAGGCCCCCGTGCCGTAGTACTCCTGGGTCTCGGCGATCCTGCGATGGACGTCCTTGCGCGCATAGTGCTCGGCGACGAAGGACAGGAAGGGAACCGTGCCGGCCAGTGCGATGAGCAGCAGCCGGGTCAACGGCCACCCCGCCTTGCGTCCGAGCATGTACGCCGTGACGAGCAGCAGCGCGTACAGCCATCCGTGGGCGACGCCGACCACGTTCACCATCTGAGGCATGTCGGCCGCGTACTTCAGCGGCATCGCGACGCACACCAGGACGATGAGAAGGGTGCCGACGACGTAGGCCATCACCCGGTAGCGCAACAGCGCCCCGCGCACCGAGGCGATCTCCTCAGGTGCGATCCAGGGCTCCTCCGGATCCGCATCCCCGGCCGGTGGCGGGCCCAGCGGCTGCCGGGATGCGGCCCCCGGGTCGTCGTAGAAATCGTCGCTGGTGACGTCGTCCATCGGATGCTGATCGGGCACGTCCTCAGGCTACCCGTCGTCCCCGGTCCCTCGACCGCCCTCGCTGTGTCCCCGGCCCTTCCGCCCGGCCGAACGGGCGAAGACGATCGACATGCCCAGCGCGAAGGCCGCGAATGCCCACCACTGGAGGGCATAGCCCCGGTTGCGCTCGCCACCGCCGGTCTCGGGAAGCGGCAGATCCGGCGCCCGCATGCCGGAGGCCTTCGCGGCATCCGAGGAGACCGTGACGTAACCCGGGATCAGGGGCTGTGGCCAGTCCTGGGCCAGCACCTCCAGTCGCAGCGCCGGCTCCACCTTCGCCGGGATGTAGACCTTCGACGTCGTCGGATCGGACGGCTGAGCGTCGGAGGCCAGCAGCACACCGGTGACGGTGACCCTTCCCTTGGGGATCGCCGCGATGTGTTCGCCCTGATTCACGGCCCCGCGCACCACCGGGATCGTCTCTCCCGACGTCATCCGCAGCCCGGTCACCACGCGCAGCGGCCAGGCCTGGCCGATCAGGAGCTGTGTGGAGGGCAGATAGGTTCCGGTGACTGAGACCCGCCTGCCGTAGACCTCATCGGCCTGGCCGCGCCTCGCCTGATCCCCGGACCAGCTCACCACCTGCTGGGCGACCCGCGCCTGGGCTGTTCCAGCGCGCTGCGACTCGAAGACGCTCATCTGCCACAGGCCCAGGAAGGTCATCACGACGGCCAGCACCAGGCCCACCAGCACGATGACGGCCTGCTTGATCCTGACGCTCACCCCGCCAGGGCTCTCGGCCCCTCCTGAGGCGCGTCCCGAAGTGCGTTCTGAGGCGCGTCCCGCCCGGGGTGACTCAGTCATCGTCTCCCGCCACGTCGGCGACCAGTCGGGAACACACCTCGGCGAGGTCCAGTCCGGCAGCCTGCATCCCGACCGGCACCAGGGAGGTGTCGGTCATCCCGGGAGCGACCCCGGCCTCCAGGAAGACCGGGTGCCCGTCCTTGCCGACGATCGCGTCGACCCGGGAGATGCCACTGAGATCGAGCACCTGGGCGACGGTCCGGGCGATCTCCTCGGCCTCCGATGCGGAGGCCGGCGCGATATCGGCCGGCGCGGTGAGGCGGGTCTCCCCGGCGGTGTACATCGCCGCGTAGTCGTAGACGCCGCCCACCGGGCGGATCTCCACAGCGGGCAGCACCTCGGTGCCCTCGGCGGTCGTGATGAGGCCGATCGCCAGCTCGATGCCGTCGATGAACTCCTCGATGACGACCATGTCGTCGTAAGCATAGGCGGTCGCCATCGCCTGGGGGAGATTCCCGACGTCGTCCACCCTGGTGACTCCGAGGCTGGAACCGCCATGGGCCGGCTTGACGATGAGCGGAAGGCCGACGTGGTCGGCCAGAGATGCGACCAGAACGGCCGCTCCCAGCTCGCGGAAGACGCCATGGGGGAGCGCCACCTGGCGCGGAGTCCGCACCCCGGCCGCCGCCGCCATCCGGCTGCCGATCGACTTGTCGTAGGCCATCCTGCAGGTGGCCGGCCCGGAGCCCACGTAAGGGACGTCCAGGAGGTGGAGCACCTCCCGCAGGGACCCGTCCTCCCCGACCCCGCCGTGCAGCATCGGGAAGGCCACCACGTCGTCGATCCCGCGCAGAGTGCTGACCAGGTGGGAGTCGACGTCGGTCTCGGTCACCTGGTGACCGGCGCGGCGCAGAGCGGTGGCGACGTTGTGGCCCGAACGCAGGGAGACGTCACGCTGGTGGCTCAGGCCGCCGGCGAGCACGACAACAGGGTGCTTCATGACGCCCATTCTGTCAGGGCCGCAGCAGCCGCGGGAGGTCGGCTCGCATCGTCCTCAGGGGGAGCATCATGGGTCGATCCGTTCGCATGACGGGTGATTCCGGGTGCCGACGGCGCAGGACCGGGGCATCACACCGAGTCCGGGCCCGGTCCCATGTCGCGGGGATGGGGACCCGAGGAGGCCGCCACGCCGAAGGTGGTCCGGATGTCGAGCTCGCGACGCATCACCCCGGCCAGCCGGTCGACCCCCACCCTGATCCGCTCAGGCGTCGGGTAGCAGTAGGACAGCCGGATGTTCTCCTGGCCCCGTCCGTCGGCGTAGAAGGCGGTGCCGGGAGTGTAGGCGACCAGGTCGCTGACGGCTCGGGGGAGCATGGCCGCCGAATCGAGCCCGCCGGGCACCGTCAGCCACACGAAGAACCCCCCGGAGGGGCGGGTCCACGTCGTGCCCTCGGGCATGTGCTCGGCCAGGGCGCTCAGCATCGCGTCACGACGCTCGCGGTACATGTCGATGAACACTCGCACCTGCTTGCGCCAGTCCCAGTGGGTCAGGTACGTCGACACCGCGAACTGGCTGAACACCGGAGGGCAGAGGGTCGCCGATTCCTGGGCCAGCACCAGACGCTCGCGGACGAACCGCGGGGCCAGGGCCCAGCCGACCCGGAATCCGGGGGCGAAGGTCTTGGAGAAGGATCCGAGGTAGACGACGTTGTCGGGTGACATCGACCGCAGCGTCGGCAGGGGATCGCCGTCCAGATTGAGCAGCCCGTAGGGGTTGTCCTCGACGATGAGCAGGTCGAGGTGGCGGGCCTCCTCGACGAGTTCGCGACGTCGTTGCTCCGACTGCGAGATGCCCGAGGGGTTCGAGTGGTTCGGGATGGTGTAGAGGAACTTCACCCTCTTGCCGGCCCGCCGCGCCCTGCTGACCTGCTCGCGCAGGCTCTGGGGATCGATGCCCTGCTCGTCCATGCCGACGTGGATCACCTCGGCCTGGTAGGAGGCGAAGGTGTTCAGCGCCCCGACATAGGAGGGCGACTCGGCCATCACGACGTCGCCCGGGTCGCAGAAGATCCTGGTCACCAGATCGAGGGCCTGCTGGGAGCCGCAGGTGACGGTGACGTCGTCGGGGTCGGCGTCGATCCCCTCGACCGACATCACCTGGCAGATCCCCTCGCGGATCTCGGGCTCGCCCTGGCCCGAGCCGTACTGCATCGCCTGGGTGCCGCGGGTGCCGATGAGTTCGCGGAGGGCGTCGCCGACGACGTCGAGGGGCAGATCGGCGATATTCGGCATGCCTCCGGCCAGGGAGACCACCTCGGGTCGGTTGGCGACCGCGAAGAGGGCCCGGACCGGCGAGGTCTTGAGGCCGAGGGTCCGGACTGCGTAGAGATCGTGGAAGTGGTCGAAGGTGGTGTCGACCCTGGTCTGGTGGTGGCTGGTCTGGGATTCGTGGGGAGTCATGTCGGTCCGCTCGCTCTTCGTGCTGATGCCGGGGGTGGTGTGGATGAGATGCTGCGAACCGGCGCGGACCGGCTCAGTAGCCGCGGCGGCCCCGGCGGCCTCACGGGCACCCGCTGAGGGTGCCGGGAGGACTTGGGGGTCGGGTGCGGTCTGGCTGAGTCGGTTCGTGATACTCACCCGGCCTACTGTGCCCCACGGGTCGCGCGATTCATAGGGGCGAACCGGCGGTGATGTGGGATATCTCACATAGTGGCCGTTCGGGGTCGGGATGTCCAGCAGTTCACGCCGCGACATCGCGCCGCGGAGGCTGTGCGGTTCCCGGACCTCTCCTAGGCTTGGAGGGGAGATGCCGAGAGGGAGGGGTGGACGTGCCGGTCAGGAGGTTGCACCCGATCACCAGGGACCTCGTCGACGAGATCCGGGGGCTGCCCGACGAGACGACGGCACGGCTGTGGGGTCTGGGCGACGGCCCGTACAACGACCCGGGTGATTCCGGCTCCTCGTTGCCCGGCTGGGCGACGGCGTCTCTGAACGCCTGGGGAATGGTCGGTGTGGCCGCCCACGATCCTGATCGCCTCCGCTTCCTGCTCGTGTGCCCGGGCGACTGCCTGCCCGACGGTCATCCGATGAGGAGGGTGCCGAGGACCAGGGGAGCAGCCGTTCTGGTGGGCGCCTACGCTCCCTCGGGCCGGCGTCAGGGGCCCTCGCAGGCCGCGGGACGGTCGTTGTGCCAGTTCCTGGCGGGGAGGCTCATCGGATCCGTGCCGGCCATCGAGGCGGGCGGGGTGCCGTCCTCGAAGGTGCCGGGCAGGCTGGATCCGCGGGTGGCCGACGCCGGATGGCTGGAGGGTCTGGGGTTCGAGCTCGTCGATCCGCTCGACGCCGCCCCGGTGAGACGGATGAAGCTGGACCTGCGCCGCACCGTCACCGATCATGATCTGCCGCACCGGGTGATGGCCTGGTTGCAGGGGCTGGGTGGGGATCCCGCTGCCGAGCCGCGACGGGGCTTCTCCTCCCGCAACACCCGGGACGAGTGAGCGCCCGGCATCATCACGACAGGGCAGCGAGCGTGGGGGGAGTCGCCTTCCCCTCCTCAATCACCCGTGAGATTGAACTGGAACGAGTAGAGGGCCGCGTTGTAGATGTGCGAGCCGTACTCGATGACGTGCTCGTTGGCGTCGTAGGCGGTGCGCTGCATGGTGAGCAGGGCCGACGCGGCGGGGATGCGGAGATGCTCGGCGTCCTGGGCGTCGGCCGTTCGGGCACCCACCGACTGGGTTGCCGACACCGGGTGGATACCGCGCTCCTCGAGGCAGGCGTAGAGCCCGGAGCGGCTGAGCTGAGTGAGGGTGGGGGCTCCCTGGGCGGGCAGCAGGTTCGTCATGAAGGCCAGGGGGCGGTCCTCGATCATGCGCACCCTTTCGATCCGCACGATCTCGTCACCGGTCTCGCAGTGCAGCAGATCGGCCTCCTCCTCGTCGGCCAGCCGCACCTCATAGCTGACGACCTCGGTTCTCGGCTTGAAGCCGGCCTTGAGCAGATCGTCATTCAGAGAGGTCAGCGAGAGGGTGCGTCGCACGTGGGAGGGGGTGACGCGGGTGCCCGCCCCGCGGCGCCGGGTGAGCAGGCCTCGTGCGACCAGGTCCTGGAGGGCGCGACGGGCGGTCGGGCGCGAGACGTGGAGACGTTGGGCCATCGAGACCTCGTCCTCGATGAGGCGACCGGATGCCAGGGTTCCCGAGAGGATGAGATCCTCCAGGGGCTTGGCGATCTGCTGGTACAGCGGCTCGGAGGAGTCGCGGTCCAGCTCGATGTCCGCGATGAATGGTTCGTCTGCCCGAGGGTCGGGGGCGGATGCGGCGGTGCTCATAGGGTCTTCATCCAGGTCGTCGGGGCCGTAGCACGCCAACTCCTGTCAGGACATGGCGTGCTTCGCGTGTCAATTGTCGTCAAGTCTAGTCATGTCCGATGACACTGGACGCCTCTTGTGAGTTGACATGGACCGAAACATGGACATGACGCGCGTCAGGTGCGTGGTGAAGACGCGTCTTCGGGACTCCTTGATGTCCTGAGTCCTCGCGGTGGCCTGGCAGATCAGGCTCGCCAGAGTGGGAAGGTGTTCGTCAGCAGCGAAATGACAGGTACAGATCTGTGGGTCGGCAGGCCCCAGGGTGCGGTTTCTCGGTCGTCGGGTGCAGGCGTTGACGTCACATGGGCATATTTGTAATGACAAGGGAAGCGGATTCCGGTAGTGTCCCGGCCAGACGGACGGGACGAGCCGACCGCACCAGCCGTTCAATGACGAAGCTGCAGCTAGGAGATCGACGATGAAGACAATCAAGCAGTGGGTCGACGGGGCCTACTACGAGGGCACCCCCACCGGCCGCTTCCCGGTTGAGAACCCCGCCACCGGACAGGTCGAGGCCGAGCTCCTGCAGGCCAGCGAGGACGACCTCGACCACGTCGTCGAGGTGGCCCGCGAGGCCCAGAAGAAGTGGGCCCGCTACTCCCTGGCCAAGCGCACCGCGATCATGTTCCGGATGCGCCAGCTGGTCCTGGACCACCAGGACGAGATGGCGCGGATGATCGTCGCCGAGCACGGCAAGAACTACTCCGACGCCATCGGTGAGATCCAGCGCGGCCGTGAGACCCTGGACTTCGCCACCGAGATCAACGTGGCGCTGAAGGGCGAGTACTCCTCCGACATCTCCACCGGTGTCGACATCCACACCATCCGCCAGCCGGTGGGCGTCGTCGCGGGCATCGTGCCCTTCAACTTCCCGGCCATGGTGCCGATGTGGATGCACCCGCTGGCCGTGGCCACCGGGAACGCCTTCATCCTCAAGCCCGCCTCCGCCACCCCCTCGGCCTCGCTGCTGACCGCCGAGCTCTACAAGGAGGCCGGGCTGCCCGACGGCGTCTTCAACGTCCTGGCCGGCAACCGCACGATGGTCTCCAAGGTGCTCGAGCACCCCGGGATCGACGCCATCTCCTTCGTGGGCTCCACCCCGGTGGCCCACATCGTCCAGAACACCGGCGTCACCCACGGAAAGCGTGTGCAGGCCCTCGGCGGGGCCAACAACCACGCCATCGTGATGCCCGACGCCGATCTGGACTTCGCCGCGCAGCATATTTCTGCCTCGGCCTTCGGCGCCGCCGGCGAGCGCTGCATGGCGCTGCCGGTCGTGGTGGCCGTCGGCGGCTGCGGCCCCGAGCTGGCGAAGAAGGTCCAGGCCCACGCCGAGGCCATCAAGGTCGGCGAGGGCATGGGCGAGGGCGTCGAGATGGGCCCGGTCATCGACAAGAAGGCCAAGGAGCGCATCACCGGCCTCATCGACGACGCCGAGAAGCGCGGCGCCACCGTCGTGATGGACGGCCGCGGCAAGACCATCCCCGGTCACGAGTCCGGCTACTTCCTCGGGCCGACCATCCTCGGAGACGTCCCGCTGGAGGCCCCGGTCTACACCGAGGAGGTCTTCGGGCCGGTGCTGGCCATCGTCAACGCCGATTCCTACGCCGACGCCATCGAGATCGTGAACTCCTCGCCCTTCGGCAACGGGTCGGCGATCTTCACCAACGACGGCGGCGTGGCCCGCCGCTTCACCCTGGACGTGGAGGCCGGCATGGTCGGCGTCAACGTGCCGATCCCGACCCCGGTGGCCTACTACTCCTTCGGCGGCTGGAAGGAGTCGCTGCTCGGCGACACCCACATCCACGGCCCGGAGGGCGTGCGGTTCTACACCAAGGCCAAGGCGATCACCGAGCGCTGGCCCACCGAGCGCACCTTCAACGCCACCATGTCCTTCGAGCGCGAGGAGTGACGGCCCCCCGCTGATCGCTCGGATCGGCCCCGACGCACACCTGGCCCGGCCAGGAGCGTCGGGGCCGATCCGTATCCGGAGGGGAAGGCAGGGGATGATCGGGAGGGGATGTCGAGGAGCCGAAGGCGGGCCCGTGACGTCAAAGAGGAGAATCCACCCCAAATGACTGTACAAAGATCAGGTTGTGCTCTACGCTTATTGGAGCGCTCCAAGGATGGAGCCTCAACGACGAGGAGAAGCGAGAATGGCCTCCAAGGCACGTAACACCAACGATCCGAAGTACTCGAAGCTCGCCATCGGCGTCTGCCCCGACCAGTGGGGTGTCTGGTTCCCCGACGACCCCAAGCAGATCCCGCCGCGCCAGGCCATGCAGGAGATGGCCGAGGCCGGCTTCGAGATCCTGGAGACGGGCCCCTTCGGATACTTCCCCACCGATCCCAAAGAACTGACGAGGTGGACCGACGAGTTCGGCCTCAAGGTCGTCGCCGGCACCGGCTGGGGCATCCTGCACAAGCCCGAGGAGTGGAAGACCACCCAGGACTGGTTCCGCAGGATCGCCGAGACCCACGCCGCCGTGGGCGCCGAGTACATCGTTCATCTGCCCCCGCTGTACCGCGATGACAAGACCTGGGAGTGGACCGACGACCGCGTCCTGTCCCCCGAGGCCTGGAAGACCTACGTAGAGAACGCCAACAAGCTCGGCGAGATGCTGCTCGACGAGTTCAACCTCAAGATGGTGCTCCACCCGCACGGCGACTCCCACATCGAGACCCCCGAGGAGATCGCCCGGATCTTCGAGGCCACCGACCCGCGCTACGTCAACCTGTGCCTGGACACCGGCCACATCGTCTACGGCGGCGGGGATCCCATCGAGATCATCAAGCAGTACCCCGATCGCATCACCTACGTGCATATCAAGGCCTTCGATCCCGACATCACCCGCGAGGCCCACGAGAAGGACTGGCCCTTCGGTGAGGCCGTCGCCAAGGGCGCCTCGGTGTGCCCGCCGGCCGGCGAGCCCGACATGAAGCAGCTGGTCGACGCCCTGGCCGGTCTGGACAAGGACATCTACGTCGTCTGCGAGCAGGACCTGTACCCCTGCGACCCGGGCCTGCCCAAGCCCAACGCCATCGCCACCCGCGAGTACCTGGCCGAGTGCGGCCTGGGTCTCAAGTGAGCGTGCACTCCACATCTGAACCGAACATCTGAGCAGAGAAGCTGAGAGGACACACAATGACCGTTCGTATCGGACTCATCGGCGCCGGCGGCATGGGCCGCGCCCATGTCGACCGCATCACCAACGAGCTGTCCGGCGGCAGGATCGTCGCCGTCGCCGACATCAATCTCGACGGCGCCAAGGCCGTCGCCGAGCCCCTGGGCGCCAAGGCCTACGGCTCGGGCCCCGAGCTCATCGCCGACCCCGACGTCGACGCCGTGCTCATCGCGACCTTCGGCAAGGTCCACTGCCCCGACGTCATCGCCGCCATCGAGGCCGGCAAGTACGTCCTGTGCGAGAAGCCCCTGGCCACCACCGGCGAGGACTGCCGCAAGATCATGGAGGCCGAGCAGAAGGCCGGCAAGCAGCTGGTCACCGTCGGCTTCATGCGCCGCTTCGACAAGGGCTACAACGAGATGCGCAAGGTGCTCACCGACGGCGATCTCGGCTACGCCACCTTGCTGCACTGCCGCCACCGCAACCCCTCGGTGCCCGAGAACTACACCACCCGCAACATGATCGACGACACCGCGATCCACGAGATCGACATCTCGCGCTTCCTGCTGGGCGAGGAGATCACCTCGGTGCGCGTCGACACCCCGCGGTCGACCTCCAAGAAATTCGCCCACCTCACCGACCCGCTGGTCCTGGTGGCCACGACCGAGTCCGGGGTGCGCATCGACGACGAGGTCAACGTCAACATCCAGTTCGGCTACTCCATCGAGTGCGAGCTGGTGATGGAGGGCGGCACCACCAGCCTGTCCGACCAGGAGCACGCCCGGGTGCGCGACCAGTGGGGCGAGCGCCACGTGATCTGCCACAGCCACGTCGACCGCTTCCACGACGCCTTCAATGCGGAGTTCCAGGGATGGATCCGCGCCGTGGAGCGCGACGAGCACGCCGGCTCCACCGCATGGGACGGCTACGCCGCCACCGTCGTCGTCGACGCCGGGATCGAGTCGCTGGAGAACGGCGGTAAGGAGGTCCAGGTGGACATGATCGACAAGCCCGCCTTCTACGCCTGAGTCATGTCCTGACATACTGGTGGGGTCGGGCGATGGAGACGCCTCCCGACCCCACCGCACCCCGGGGACGACGTCGTCGTGAGGATTCCCGGCGGTTCATGCCACAGAAAGGAGATCGTCATGGTCGACATCGCTCTTGATCCGAATATGTACTACTTCTCCATGTCGACGGCCGACAGCATCCGCAAGGCCGGCGAACTGGGATACAAGTACGTGGAGCTCTCCCCCAACGAGGAGTTCCACTTCTGGCAGCGCTACCCCAAGGGCAACCGCGAGTTCATCGAGGGCCTCAAGAAGGCCCAGAAGGATTCCGGGGTCCAGGTGCGCACCCTCAACCCGGTGCAGAACTGGTCGAGCCCCGACGAGCGGGAGCGCGGCTACCAGGTGCGCAACTGGCGACGCATCCTGGAACTGGCCGACATGCTGGACGTCCGCGAGATCGTCTCGGAGTTCTCCGGCAATCCGAACACCCCTCGCGAGTGCGAGCAGGCGTGGTTCAAGTCCATCGAGGAGCTGGCCCCCGACTTCGAGAAGTACGGGATCAGGCTCAACATGGAGGCCCATCCCTACGACTACATCGAGACCCACGACGAGGCCTACCGCACCGTCTGCGCCACCGACAAGGACTGGATCGGCTACGAGTT
Organism: Acidipropionibacterium virtanenii; assembly: GCF_003325455.1. Classification (NCBI taxonomy): domain Bacteria; kingdom Bacillati; phylum Actinomycetota; class Actinomycetes; order Propionibacteriales; family Propionibacteriaceae; genus Acidipropionibacterium; species Acidipropionibacterium virtanenii. Next base: position 3,412,780 of record NZ_CP025198.1, on the reverse strand, counting down.
CTGCTGCCCGCACACCTTCCACCTGTCGTCGGGCGTCGGCGACGTCGAGCGCATGATCACCTCCTCTGCCCCCAAGCTGCGCGAGGTGCACGTCTCCGACACCTTCAATCATCTCGCCAATGACGGGAACCGGTACATCATCAATCCCCCAGGCGTCGATGCCAGGGTGCATCAGCACAATGAGATCGGCAACGGCGAGGTGCCGTGGGACCGCGTCTTCTCCTCGCTCCGCGAGATAAACTTCGACGGCGTGCTGTCGGTGTGCATCTTCGGCTGGCACGAATGGGCCGACGAGATGAACAAGAAGGCGCTGGCCCGTCTCCGGTCCGAATTCGCCGAGTAGTCCTCGACGGGTTCTGTTCCCGTCGGCATGGGTGCTGCCGACGGGGCGAGGCCGGGGACGCGATATGCGTCCCCGGCCCCCTTTTCTGGCTTGCCAATGAGCGCCCGGTATTGCTCAGATCCACACGTCTTTGCAGTCCAGTTTTGTGAAGGTGCTAGCTCGAATCTTCTTGGTGATCTCCGGGGTCACCTTCTTGCGTGGAATGACGGCCACTTCGACGTTGGTCGCATCGTCGATCGTTCTATTGTTGGAGCATATGGCGGCGACGATCCACTGGTTGGACTCCTCATCCAAGGTGGAGTCGTAGCTTGCCTTCATGCCGACAATGGGCGACTGATCTTGAACCACGAATACGGAGTCTTCCGGTACATGTGGATGGAAATATGACATCGATACGCCGAGGGCATCTCGTGCCTGCATGCTGTCCGTGGATGGCAACGGGGATCTATTTCTTCGGATGAGACGTCGCGTCGTGATCAACGACGCAAGTTGCCGAGGCTCCACGGGGTTCACATCGAGAACATTTCTTGAACAGCTCATATTCGGGAAACACTGCGTCTGGTCCGCCCGGACGGGCGATATCGTCAACATGGGTGGCACCGCTTGGGCACCGAATGCCCTAGAATGTGTCAGGATTCCCGGATCGAGGCTTAGCGGTGTGAGGGCGGGAAAGGGGGTGACTGATGATCGCAAGGCGACCGACCCAGGTCGACGTGGCGAATGAGGCCGGCGTCTCCCGTCAGACGGTCTCCCTGGTGGCCCGCGACGACCCGCGGGTCTCCGACCACAGCCGTGAGCTCGTCCTGGCCGCGATGAGCAAGCTGGGATACCGGCCCAATGTGGCTGCCCGGGCCCTGGCCGCCAACCGCACCGGATTCGTCGGAATCTCCCTGTCAGACCTGGTCAATCCTTTCCATGGCGAACTCATCGAACTCATCCGGGGTCACTGCGAGTCCCGGGGGCTGATCCCCTTCATCGCACCGGTGAGCCAGAACGCCGCCGACGAGCGGGTGGCCGTCGGCCGGCTGCTGGAGATGAACGTCGACGGCCTCATTCTCATCTCCCCGATGGCCGACGACGAGGGCCTGGAGCAGATCGGTCGGCAGGTGCCCACGGTGGTGGTGACCCGCAACGCCGGGCCGGACTCGGTGGATCTCGTGCATACCGACGACCGCGAGGGAGCGTGGACTGTGGTCGGCGAGCTGATCGGCTCGGGTTATCGGCCGATCATCTACCTCGGCGTCGACAGACCGGTGTCCGGCGACTCCTCGCGGGCCAGGATCGAGGGCTACCGGGCCGCCCTGGCCGAGGAGGGCATGGAGTCGCGGGTCAAGATGGTGAGGCAGGGCGAGGTGGGCCGGGAGCTGGCCCGGATCGTCCAGGAGTTCGGCGGCGGTTTCGCGCTGTGCTGTCACAACGACCTCATCGCTCTGGAGGCGATCGGGCACCTTGAGGCCTTCGGGCTGCGGCCCGGCGTCGACGTCGGCGTCACCGGCTTCGACAACACCACCATCTCCGGCTTCCCCGGGATCTCGCTCACCACCGTCGACCAGAGCACCTCGACGATGGCCCGCAGGGCCGTCGAGCTGCTCGCCGAGCGGATGGCGGGACGCACCGACCCGGTCGACGTCGTCCTCCCGTCACGACTGGTGTCCAGGGCGACCAGCGGGAGGACGCCGACCGGCCGGTGACGGATCGCCCACGATCGGTGGATATGTGTTGACAAAATAGAAGCGTATCGCTTACATTCAGCTGTGTTGGAGCGCTCCAAGCGCGTGTCGATCGGAGTCGGCGCGGGTGCGGAGCAGGAAGCAGAGCGGTCCGACCGGGCCAGGTCTCCGATCTGCGATCCACCTCAACGACGAGAGGTCCCGCTCACAGGGGTGCGGGGCCGTGACGAAGGAGTTGACCAGATGTCGGTCACACAGAACACGGTCGGGGCGGACCCGTCCCCGGAAGAGGTGAAGGAGCTCGTCGCAAGGACGAAGCCCTCAGGTAAGAAGCGTCCCCTCGCGCTGCTCGCCCTCACGGCGTGCTTCGGTTCCCTGCTCTTCGGTTACGACACCGGCGTGATCGCGGGAGCCCTGCCCTACATGTACCTGCCCCACGATGGCGGGGGGCTTCACCTGAACTCCGTCGAGGAGGGCATGGTCGGAGGCCTGCTGGCCATCGGCGCCGCCTTCGGGGCCATCATCGGCGGGCGTCTGTCCGACAAGTACGGACGCCGTCACAACATCCTCATGCTGGCGCTCATCTTCATCGTCGGCACCGTCGGCTGCGTCATCTCCCCCAATGTGTGGGTGCTCTACCCGTTCCGCTTCATCCTCGGATGGGCCGTCGGCGGGGCGTCGTCCACCGTGCCGATCTACCTCTCGGAGACCGCCCCCAAGCGGATCCGCGGGCCGTTGATCGCCATGGACCAGTTCATGATCGTCACCGGCCAGCTGCTGGCCTACTGCATGAACGCGTGGCTGTCGTCGGCCAACGGCGGGCCCCACGTCATCCTCAAGCAGGCCGCCGGCGGACACCCGGCCGGTAAGGCCATCGCCTGGGACGACGTCTCCAACCTCGCCAATATCGGCAACCTGGTGGCGTCGGGCAACGGCGACACCTGGCGCTACATGCTGGTGCTGGCCACCATCCCGGCCGTCGCGCTGTGGATCGGGATGAGGATGATGCCCGAGTCCTCCAGGTGGTACGCGGCCAACGGTCACTACCTCGAGGCCATCGGGGCCCTGAAACGGGTCCGCGATGACGGCGGCAAGGACGACGTCGCCCAGGAGATCGAGGAGATGGTCGAGGTCCGCCGGCTCGAGGCCACCCAGGAGAAGTGGACCCTCACGCAGGCGTGGAACACCAAGTGGACCCGCAAGATCATCATCATCGGCTGCTTCCTCGGCTTCTTCGACCAGCTGACCGGTATCAACACGGCCATGTACTACCTGCCGAAGATCCTGCACGCCGCGGGCTTCTCCTCGGCGAACGCCATCATGCTGAACGTGGTCACCGGCATCGCGTCGTGCATCGGCTCGGCCATCGGCTTCCTGCTGGTCGGCAAGTTCATGCGCCGCCACGTCGGCATCTACCAGGAGACCGGCGTCTCTCTGGCGCTGTTCTCCCTGGCCGCGGTCTTCGGCTTCGGCATCAACAAGCACATGGTCAACGGCGAGATCAACGCGGACACCATTCCGACCTTCCTGCCCTGGCTCGTGCTGATCATCGTGTCGATCTTCGTGTTCATCAAGCAGTCCGGCACCGTGAACTGGATTCTGGTCTCCGAGATCTTCCCGGCCCGGATCCGCGGCGTGGCCCAGGGCCTTGCTGTCGGCGCCCTGTGGATCATGAACGCCGTCGTGACCTTCGCCTTCCCGGTGATGATCGCGAACCTCGGAGCCGCCTGGACCTACCTGGTCTTCGGTTGCATCAACGTGTGCGCTCTGATCTTCTACATCAGGGTCGTCCCCGAGACGAAGATCTACTCCCTGGAGGAGATCGAGGAGAACCTGGAGGCGCGGTTCTCCTGACCTGCTGAGATCTCCGACCTGTCGGGCGGCACGTGGATCATCCACGTGCCGCCCGCTGGCTGCGTGCCTCGGCGGTCACGTCGAGGAACGGATCACCAGGTGGGGCGGGGTGGCGAGGTGGCGGGCGGGCCGGTCCGGGCTCAGTGCCCGGTCGGCGATCCACCCGACGGCGGCTCTCCCCTGCTCGTCGATGGACTGGCCGATGGAGGTGAGGTCGGCCTGCGAGCGCCTGGCCAGGGAGGTGTCGTCGTAGCCGGCGACGCCGACATCGACGCCCACCGCGAGGCCGTGCGAGCGGATGGCCGAGGCGATCTCGGTGGCCAGCAGGTCGTTGTGGCCGATGACCGCCGTCCGTCGGTCCCCGGCGTCCTCGCACAGGGCGCCGACGACGTCAGCCACCCCGCCGTCGGCCCGGTGGACGGTCAGCTCGACGCCGGCCCGCCCGGCGGCAGCCATGAGGGCCTGACGCCGTCCGGCCAGGCCGCGATCGCGCTGGAAGATGTCGTCATAGAGGTAGGCGATGTGGCTCCAGCCCCGTGAGGCCAGGTGGCCGATGAGCTCAGTGGCGGCGGCATCCTCGTCGAGATGGACGGAATCGACCAGGCCGCCGAGCCCGGACTCCCCCACCACCACCAACGGCAGGAACTCGCCGTACTCCTGGAGCTCCTCACGGGGGACTGCGGGGGAGACGGTGATCACGCCGCGCACCTGGAGCTCGCGGAACCGGCGCATGGTGAGGCGCTCCCGGTCCACCTCGTTGGAGGCGGTGGCCAGCAGCGGCAGCAGCCCGGCGCCGTCGGCGTGATGGCCGACGGCGGCGACCAGGTCTTCGAAGAAGGGGTTGCGCAGGTCGGGAAGGATGACGCCGATGACCGGGGAGGTGTTGGTGGCGAGATTGGCCGCCGAGAGGTTGCGGGCATAGCCGAGCCGGGCGGCGGCGTCCCGGATCCGGTCGCGGGTCTCCGGAGCCACCCGGCCGGTGCCGGTCAGCGCCATGGACACCAGGGCCCGGGAGACGCCGGCCTCCCTGGCGACGTCCGTCTGGGTCGGTCTGGCGTTCACGTCAGGAATCCTAATCAGTCACCGGCTGCGGCCGGGCAGCCCGGGATCCGCCGCTGTCACGTTCCAGGAATACCCATTCTCCCGATTGTCTTGACATATCGATCCTCGCGTGTGCATCCTGGATACAGGCCTTAACGCGCGTTAAAGAAGACTGTCGAAGCAGCGCCGCGCCAGGCCGCAAGGAAGAGGAACCAGCAGCATCGTCGCAAGGGAGCGTCCATGCAGGAACGAATACAAGACCCGACGTCGGACGACAAGAGACCCGACACACTCATCCGGCAGCCCTGCCCGGTGGCCGAGGACATCGCGGAACTGGTCGCCACCACGCCGCGAGCCGGCAAGAGACGATCTCTGGTCGTCCTGGCCCTGGTATGCACCTTCGGGTCGCTGCTCTTCGGTTACGACACCGGCGTCATCGCTGGGGCTCTGCCCTACATGTCCCTGCCCGACGCCGCCGGCGGCCTGCATCTGAATGCCACCGAGACCGGACTGGTGGGCGGCCTGGTGGCCATCGGTGCGGCGCTGGGCGCCTTCTACGGTGGAAAGCTCTCCGACAAGTACGGGCGCCGCCACAACATTCTGCTGCTGGCCGTCGTCTTCTTCGTCGGGGCGCTGGGGTGCACCTTCGCGCCGAACGTCTGGCTGCTCTATCTGGCACGCATCGTCGTCGGATTCGGCGTCGGCGGGGCCTCGGCCACCGTCCCGGCGTACCTGTCCGAGAACGCGCCCAAGCGGATCCGCGGTTCGCTCATCTCGATCGATCAGGTGATGATCGTCTTCGGCCAGTTCCTGGCCTACTCGATGAACGCCATGATCGCCCGTGCCGGCGGCGGCCCCGAGGTCGTCGTCGCGAACGACCCCAGCGGCAGGTACGCGGCCGGCAGCACCCAGAGCTGGGACCTCCTCTCCGGCATCGCGGGCCTGACGGTCAACGGAGGCAACGGCGACACCTGGCGCTACATGCTGGTGCTGGCCAGCCTGCCGGCCATCGCGCTGTGGATCGGGATGCGCAAGATGCCGGAGTCCTCGCGCTGGTACGCCGCCAACGGCTACTGGGTCGAGGCGATCGGGGCGCTGAAGCAGGTGCGCGACGAGTCCAAGGACGACATCGCCGCCGAGATCACCGAGATGGCGGTCCTGGAGGACGAGGAGCGCGCGACCCGCAGGTGGACCCTGCGCGAGTGCTGGAACATGAAGTGGGTGCGCAGGCTCCTGATGGTCGGCGTCTTCATCTGCCTGTTCGACCAGCTCACCGGCGTCAATACCGTGATGTACTACCTGCCGACGATTCTCCACGCCGCCGGCTTCTCCTCGGCCAGCGCCATCGAGCTCAACGTCGTCACCGGCTTCACCTCCCTGATCGGTATCCTCGTCGGCGCTTTCGTGCTCATCCCGAGACTGCCGCGGCGGACCATGGGCATCTATCAGACGACGGCCGTGTCGATCTGCCTCATCCTCCTGTCGGTCCTGTTCTTCACTCTCATCGAGCCCCATATGGGTGCGGCCGACGTGGCCGCCTCGATCCCGACCTTCGCCCCCTGGCTCGTCCTGGCAGTCGTCGCACTGTTCATGCTCTTCCGCCAGTCCGGCACGATCGTGTGGGTCTACATGGGCGAGCTCTTCCCGAGCCGCGCCCGGGGCGCCTGCCAGGGCGTAGCGGTCGGCGCGCTGTGGATCATGAACGCCATCATCACCTTCGTCTTCCCCACCATGGTGGAGTCCCTGGGCGCGGGCAGAACCTATGCGATCTTCGCCGCCGTCAACGTCATCGCGGTGTTCTTCTTCGTGAAGTTCGTCCCCGAGACCAAGTACGAGTCTCTCGAGGAACTGGAGATCCGGTTCAAGAAGGAGTACTCGTGAGTCGGCGGGCGTGCTGACCGGGACCACGCGCCCTGATCAGCATGATCCGCATGGATCGCCGGGAGTCATCGCACCCCTGTCCCGGCGGTTCCGAACCCGGCCCCGGCGTCCTCGATGAGGACGCCGGGGCCGGGCCGCTGCTCTGGTTCCTGGCCGGTTCTCCGCGGCCCGCGCAGTGGTCGGCATTGTGACTGATGACCTACGACGAGTCTCGGCACGACCAAATGTCTTGACATCTTCCCGGGTATCCGGGCATGATGAACCCCAGCTGCTGACGCGCGTCAGCACGTGGGTTTCGAGGGGTCCGGGTTCGGCAGGACCTGGGTACTCGACGGCCACGGGCCCCAAGAGGGAAACAGGTCCCGGTCGGCCATCCATCCTCGCGGGGTGGGGCCGCAGAATGACCCACCGGACCCGGACGCGTCGGCAGCGGTCAGGGACAACAGTCCATGAGCATCGTCGCAAGGGAGCGTCCATGCAGGAACAACTACAGGCCCCGGGGGCCGACCGGCCCGGCTCGCCTACCCGGCAACCGTGCCCGGTCGCCGAGGACATCGCGGAACTGGTCGCCACCACGCCGGCCTCGGGCAGGCGGCGGTCCTTGATCGCCCTGGCTCTGGTATGCACCTTCGGTTCGCTGCTGTTCGGTTACGACACCGGCGTCATCGCCGGCGCGCTGCCGTACATGGAGCTGCCGAAGCAGGCCGACGGCCTCTTCCTCAACCCCACCGAGACCGGTCTGGTCGGCGGCCTGGTGGCCATCGGCGCGGCGCTGGGCGCCTTCTTCGGCGGGCGTCTGTCCGACAGGTACGGACGCCGTCACAACATCCTGCTGCTGGCCGTCGTCTTCTTCATCGGAGCGCTGGGTTGCACCTTCTCCCCCAACGTCTGGGTGCTCTACTTCTTCCGCATCGTCGTCGGCTTCGGGGTCGGCGGCGCCTCGGCCACCGTCCCCGTCTACCTCTCGGAGAACGCGCCCAAGCGGATCCGCGGCTCGCTCATCTCGATCGATCAGGTGATGATCGTCTTCGGCCAGTTCCTGGCCTACGCGATGAATGCCGTGATCGCCCGAATGAGCAGCGGCCCCGAGGCCACCGTCGGCAATGACCCGACCGGCAGGTTCGCGGCGGGCAGCCTTCAGAGCTGGGACGTGCTCCAGCACATCGCCGGCCTGACCGTCTCCGCCGGCAACGGCAACACCTGGCGCTACATGCTCGTGCTGGCCAGCCTGCCGGCCATCGCGCTGTGGATCGGAATGCGCAAGATGCCCGAGTCGTCCCGGTGGTACGCCGCCAACGGCTACTGGGTCGAGGCGATCGGGGCGCTGAAGCAGGTGCGCGACGAGTCCAAGGACGACATCGCCGCCGAGATCACCGAGATGGCGGTCCTGGAGGACGAGGAGCGGGCCACCCACCACTGGTCGCTGCGCGAGTGCTGGAACATGAAGTGGGTGCGCCGGCTGCTCATCATCGGCACGATGATCTGCCTGTACAACCAGCTCACCGGCGTCAACACCGCGATGTACTACCTGCCGACCATCCTCACTCAGGCCGGCTTCTCCTCGGCCAACGCCATCGAGCTCAACGTCGTCACCGGGCTGGCCTCCCTGATCGGTATCCTCGTCGGCGCCTTCATCCTCATCCCGAGACTGCCGCGGCGGACCATGGGCATCTATCAGACGACGGCCGTGTCAATCTGCCTGCTGGCCCAGTCGGTCATCTTCTACGCGTTCATCCAGCCGCACATGCACGGCGACGTCGTCACCACCCCCATCCCGGCGATCGCCTCCTGGATGGTGCTGGTCATCGTCGCGCTGTTCCTGCTGTTCAACCAGTCCGGCACGATCTGCTGGGTGTACATGGGCGAACTCTTCCCGGCCCGTGCCCGCGGCGCCTGCCAGGGAGTCGCGGTGGCGGCGTTGTGGATCATGAACGCGATCATCACCTTCGTCTTCCCGACCATGATCACGGCCTGGGGAGGCGGCACCACCTATCTGGTCTTCGCCATCATCAACATTACCGGAATCATCTTCTTCGCCAAGTTCGTCCCCGAGACGAAGTACGAGTCGCTGGAGGAACTGGAGATCCGGTTCAAGAAGGAGTTCTCATGAAATCTGTCGCACTGTTCGGAGCCGGGTTCATCGGCACTGTCCACGGCCGCAATCTGGCCGCCGATCCCCGGGTGTCACTGTCCTACATCTACGACGCCGACGCCTCGCGTGCCGCTTCCCTGGCCGCTGAGCTGGGTGCTGAGACGGCCGATTCCGTCGAGCAGGTGCTCGGGGACCCAGCCGTCGACGCCGTGGTCATCGCGTCGTCGACCAACACCCACGCCGACCTGCTGACCGCCTCGGCCAGGGCCGGCAAGGCGATCTTCTGCGAGAAGCCGATCGACCTCTCCCTGGAGGTGGCCGAGCGGGCCGTCGCCGCGGTCGAGCGGACCGACGCTCCGGTGATGGTGGATTTCTGCCGCCGCTTCGACCCGCCCTACGCCGCCCTGCGCAAGGCCGTCGCCGACGGCGAGATCGGCGAGGTCGAACTGATGCAGATGAGTTCGCGCGGGCCTTCCCTGCCGCCCATCTCCTACCTCGAGGTCTCCGGCGGCCAGATGTTCGACCAGCTCATCCACTTCTTCGACCTGATGTGCTGGATCACCGGCCTGGAGCCCGTCTCGGTCACCGTGACCGGATCGGCCCTGGTCGACCCGCAGGTCGCCGAGGTGGGCGACGTCGACACCTCGGTGGCCGTGCTGAAACTCGGCAACGGCGCCATCTGCCAGATCGACGCCCAGCGCCGCATCGGCTACGGCTACGACGAGCGCATCGAGGTGAACGGCTCGACGTCGATGGTCGAGGCCGGGCGCCAGCGCACCGGCTGGGTGAACCACTACGAGGCCGGATCGGTGCGCACCGACGGCATGCACCCGGGCTGGTTCGAACGCAGCGAGCACACCTTCAAGGCCTCCATCGGCGCCTTCATCGACGCCATCGAGGCCGGCCGGGCGCCCTCCCCGAACCTGGCCGACGGGCTGCGCGCCCAGCGGATCGCCAACGCCGCAACCACCTCCCTGAGGGAAGGGCGCACGGTCGCCATCGACTGACGCTCCACGCGGCGTCCTCCCCGGAGAATCTGCTCCCAACACGCCGTCCTGAAGCCCCACAGGGACGCGGGACGGCGTGTTGGGAGTGGAATCTCCACCGTCACGGCACGCGAAACAACCACACGAGAATCAGAACACGAAGGAGAAACCTCATGAAACTCTCGATGAATGTCACCACGACGTTCTACGGAAACGTCGTCAACGACATCAAGGTCGCCAAGGAAGCCGGATACGACGGCGTCGAACTGCAGAGTCCGAAGCTGTACCGCTACCTCGACCAGGGATTCGCCGCCGAATCCGTCGTCCCGATGCTCGAGGGCATCGAGGTGTCCGGCATCGGTGCCGTCCAGGAGGCCCCCCTCGACGACTTCAGGGCCGAGGCCGAGCGCCTGGCCGCCCTCGGCCAGATGTACGGGGCCCCGAGCCTCCAGATGTGCACCGGCCCGGTCGACGTCCAGGTGGTCAAGGACTTCGAGGCAGGAAAGCTGGAGCCCGGTGATCCCCGGTTCCGCGGGCTGCTCGGCCGGCCCGAGGACGAGGTGATCACCGAGACCGCCAAGCGCGTCGGCCTGGCCGCCGACATCGCCGCCGACCACGGCCTGGGGCTCTACCTGGAGCCCCTCGGTTGGGCGCCGGTACACACCCTGCCGCAGGCCCTGCGGATCCTGGAGATCTGCGACCGAGACAACCTCGGCCTCACCGTCGACTTCTGGCACTTCTTCGTCGCCGGGGACACCCCCGAGGACGTCGCGAAGCTCGATCCCTCGATCATCCACGCCGTCCACGTGTGCGACGGCGTGCCGGTGCCGGCCGGGGAGATCCCCGATCAGGGCGTCTCCCGCAACGTGATGACCGGCGGCGGCTCGATCCCGCTGCAGGAGTGGGTCGACGCCGTCAAGGCCACCGGCTACGACGGCTGGTACGCCTCGGAGATCTTCTGCGACAAGGCCAACGAGTTCGACTTCCTGGAGGTCGCCCAGACCCTGCGCAACCTCATGCACATCCTCTGCGCCTGAGCTCTGCTCATCCCCACCCCTGTCAGTGCCTCGTCCGGACCTCTGGGCGGGGCACTGATCATGTGTCGGGGTGGTTCGGCCTCACTGGAACCGGCCGCTGGGTGGGAGGCGGGGGCCGGAGCCTCAGACCGGTTCGGAGTCGGGGAAGTCGGCCGGCAGCGGGGCCGGGCGCCGGCAGCTGCTGGCCACGTCGACGAAAAGGCGTCGGCGCGAGGACGTGTAGATCGACTCGATGACGTCCAGGACGTGGTGGGCGAGTTCCCCGGAGCAGCGCATCGGGCGTCCCTCGGCGATGGCGAGCACCTCGTCCACCAGACCGATGCCACGACTGTTGATCCGGGGGACCGACGGGTCTGCGCCGAAGTCGGTCTCGTTGAACCGGTGATGGTTCTCGGCCGCCGTCCAGGGCATCGGGTCGGGGCGGGGGATGTCCTTGAACCGGGCCTCGTCGAGGGTCCTGATCCACAGCGGACCGCCGAAGATGTTCGGCCCGGCCATCGGCTCGGCCTCGGGCATGCACAGAGTGCCGCTGGTGCCGTAGAGCTCCAGGCGCGGCAGCTGGGAGTCGGGGACGTCGGTGCTCACCAGCAGTGTGACGATGGCCCCGGACTCGAACAGCAGGCTCGCCGAGACGTGGGTCTCCACCTCCACGGGGATCGGCCGGCCGGCGATCGGCCCGTAGTGGGCGGTGCGCTCGTCGAAGGTCCTCTTGCCCATCGCCGCGACCTGGCGCACCGGGCCGAGCAGGGAGACCAGCACGGAGACGTAGTAGATGCCGATGTCGGCGAGCGGGCCCACGTCGGCCCGGTAGGACTGGAAGGGACTGGGATGGAACCACTCCAGCCCGGGGTAGACGATGGTCGCCACCCCGGCGGTGATCTCGCCGACCTGCCCGGAGTCGATGATCTCGCGCATCGTCTGGGCCCGCCCGCCCAGCCAGGTGTCGGGGGCGCAGCCCAACCTCAACCCCAAGTCGTGAGCATGATCCAGAGTCCTGCGGGCATCCTGCGTGGTGGTGGCCAAGGGCTTCTCGGAGTAGACGTGCCGGCCGGCGGCCAGGGCCGCGTCGTTGATCGCCGCGTGGGCGTCGGGGGTGGTGAGGTTCAGCACCAACTCCACCTCGGGATCGGCCACCAGCTCCTCGACGGTGTCGTGGACCCTGCCGATGCCGTACCGGGCGGCCTGCCGTTCGGCCTTGGCCCGGGTGCGGTTCTGGGCGGCGACGAGCCTGACGACCTGCGGGTACTTGTTGAGGTTGGCCAGGTAGACGTCGGAGATGTCCCCGGTGCCGATGACCCCGACTCCCATGGGTTCCATGCTGCCGCCTCAGAACCCGAAGGTGTCCTTGAGGTACCTGCGGGCGTTGACCGCCTGGACGAAGGGGTCGGCGATCGCCGGATCCTGCTCGGCCTCGATCATGAACCAGCCGTGGTAACCGGCGTCCAGGACGGGACGCAGCAGCGGGCCGTAGTCGGTCTCGCCGTCGCCGGGGATGGTGAAGACGCCGGCCAGGATCGAGTCGAGGAAGCTCAGCTTCTCCTGCTTCGCCTTCTCCACGATGGCGGGGCGGACGTCCTTGAGGTGGACGTGGCCGATCCGGTCGGCGTACTTGTTGACGATGGCGGCCGGGTCCTCGCCGGAGAACAGCAGATGGCCGACGTCCAGCAGCAGCTTCACCTTGGAGGGGTCGGTGGCGGCCATCAGCCGGTCGATCTCGGCGGTGGTCTGCACGCCGGTGCCCATGTGGTGGTGGTAGGCGATGATGAGGCCCTTCTCGGCGGCCCTCTCGCCGATCCTGTCCAGCCCGGCGGTCAGGCGCTCCCACTCCTCGTCGGTGTAGGTGGGCTTGCCGTCGAAGATTCCGACGTCACGGCGACCCTGGATGGTGTGGCCCTGCTCGGCGACGTTGATGCAGTCGGCGCCCAGGGCCGCCATGTAGTCGCGGAAGGCGATGAACTCGGCCTCGACCTTCTCGTAGGGCTCGGTGGTCAGGTGCAGGCCGTGCCAGGCGGCGGCGATCCTGATGCCGCGGATCTCGAGCTGGGGCTTGAGGATCGCCGGATCCTTGGGGTACTTGTTGCCGATCTCGGTGCCCTGGAAGCCCGACAGCGCCACCTCGGAGAGGATCTGCTGATAGGTGGTCTCCCCGCCCAGCGTGGGCATGTCGTCGTTGGTCCAGCCGATGGGTGCGATGCCCAGCTTGATGTCGCTCATACTTGTCCTCACATTCGTGGGCCTGCGGTGCCCACACGGATTCGCTCGTCTGCCTTGACGGCCAGTAGAAATCTAGCACGTACCAGGTGAAAAGTCCGCACAATTCAGGGGGTGAGCGGGTGAGGAAGGACCCGGGCTTCGTCGCCATGGGCTACACCAGCAGCCAGACCCCCAGACCGGCGGTTCCGGCGACCAGGCAGGTCGCCAGCAGGGCCAGCAGGACCGGGCGCAGTCCCAGGCGCAGCAGAGATCTCATGTGCACCCCGCATCCCAGGCCGAACATTGCGGCGGTCAGCAGCAGGGTCTGGCCGGTCGTGGCGGCGCCCGTGAACCAGGCGGGCAGGACACCGGTGGTGGCGATCGCGGTCGCGACGATGAATCCGGCGACCCACAGCGGGATGATCGGCGGGCGGCCGGCGGGGATGACGCCGGGGGTCGATGACACCAGACCGGCGCGGGAACGCGGATCGGACTGGAGCGCGCGGGAGCGCGACACGATCGCACTCAGCACCAGCATCATCGGGGCCAGCAGGACGACCCGCCCGAGCTTCACCAGAGTGGCGGTCTTGAGGGCATCGGGCCCGAGGATCTGGCCGATGGCCGCGACCTGACCCACCTCATGGGTGGAGGCTCCCGCCCACATGCCGCCGATGTGCGGATCCAGGCCGAGCAGATGGACGGTCGCGGGCACGATCCCGATCATCGCGGTTCCGAAGAGGACGACCAGTGCGACGGCGGCCGTGACGTCCTCCTTCTTCGACCTCAGGGTGCCGGCGGCCCCGGCCACCGCGGCGGCCCCGCAGATGGAGAAGCCGGCGCCGATGAGCAGACTCAGGCCCCGCGGCACACCGAGGATCCGGCCCATGAGCACCGTTCCCGAGAAGCCGATCGTCACCACCGCCACGATGACGACGACGGCTCCCCATCCCAGGGCCAGGACGTCGCCCAGGGCCAGCCGGAATCCCAGCAGCACGATGCCCGCGCGCAGCAGTGTCTTGGCGGTGAAGTTGATGCCCGGTTGCAGCGCCTCCGGGATCACCGGCACCGCATTGCGCACGATGATGCCCAGGATGATGGCGATCAGTACCGCCCCGAGATAGGGGATGAGGTGGGCGGCCAGCATGGCCAGCGCGGTGGCGACGGCGCAGACGCCGATGCCGGGAAGGAGCGCTGACCAGCGCCGGAGAAGATCGCCGGGGCGGCGCGGTCCGGGCCTGCCCGGGTGGGTGGGGACGGGTGCGGCGGCGGGGGACTCGGCGGTGTCAGGACTCACCCGCTCCACTCTGGTGGGCGGGACGGCGTGGCGGTAGAGGGCAGTTCTCCACCGTCCCATATCAACCTGATATGGCACGATGGGGGGATGCGAGACCCCGATCCCTCAGTGCTGCGCATCCTGGCCGAGCTGGCCCGCCAGGAGGCCGAGTCCGGACGGTCCTCGATCGGTTCGGTGGCTCGCAGCCTCGGACTGGCCCAGCCCAATGTCTCCCGCGCCCTGAGGGTCTTCGAGAAGGAGCGCGGGGTCCAGGTCGTCGAGCGGTCGCCCGCCGGATCGCGCTTGACCGACGACGGGAGGGCCGTGGCGTCTGCGGTGGAGCCGGTGCTGGAGGCGTACCGGAACCTCGAGGAGATCCTCACGGCACTGCGTCGGCACCGCTCGGCGAGTGTGCGGGTCAGCGCCTCGCTCACGGTGGCCGAGTACGTCCTGCCACCGATCCTGCTGAGGTTCCGGCGTCACCGCCCCGACGTCGAGGTCTCGTTGAGGATGGAGAACTCCGAGCACGTCCTGGAGCGGATCCGCGAGAGGGGGGCCGATCTCGGCTTCATCGAGTCCTTCGGGCGCCCGCGCGACGTGCACTACCGCACATTCGACCACGACGAGCTGGTGATCGTGGCGCTGCCCGGGCATCAGCGCGCAGACGGCCCGCCGCTGACCGCCGAGGAGCTGGCCGGGCTGCCGCTGCTGGTCCGGGAGCGCGGGTCGGGGACCAGGACGGTCATCGATCGGGCGATCCCGGGAGGCGCCCGGGTGGCCGCCGAACTGCCGAGCGCCTCGGCGATCAGGACCGCCGCCGCGACCGGGCGGGCGCCCGCGGCGATCTCACGGCTGGCGGTGGCCGAGCAGCTGCGCACCGGCGCCCTGATCGAGCTGCCGCTGGATCCGCGGGTGCGCCTGGCCAGGCCGCTGAAGGTCGTGTGGGCGCGCGGGAGGCTTCCCGAACCCGCGTCGCTGTTCCTGCAAGAGGTGCTCGGGCCGCCCGGATCTCTCAGCGTTCCCGGCGACTCCGGCCGAGGATGACGCCGACCGGGATCAGGGCGGCGGCGGCCAGCACGCCCAGCCCGTCGTAGCCGGCCACGGCCATCAGGGGGCCGCCGATGAAGGCGCCGATGGCGGCCGCGGCGTTCGACGCGGTGTCGGCCAGTCCCTGCACCCTGGCCCGGCTGTGATCGGTGACGGCCCTGGACAGGCCGGCCGAACCGGCGACACTCATGAACGACCAGCCCAGGCCGAGCAGTACCAGAGCGACGGCCACCGCGGTGAGATCAGCGTCGTCGACCAGCGTCAGGGTGGAGCTGGCCAGGAACAGCACGATGCCGATCAGGATGCCGGCGGGCGTACCGAACCTGTCGCAGACCAGACCCGAGACCGGTGCCAGGCCGTACATGCCCAGGATGTGGAGGCTGATGGACAGTCCGACGACTGTCAGGGATCCACCATGATGAGACATCTGGACCGGGGCCATCGTCATCACCGTCACCATCACCGCCTGCGCGGTGATGATCGCGACCAGGGCCAGCAGTGCGGCCCGGTCCGTGCGGCAGATCGCTGCGATCTCCCCGAGTCCGGCCCGGCGGCGGTGCCCCGTCCCCGGCACCGGTGACGGGGAGGGGGAAGGGGAGGCTGTGGCCAGCCGCGTGGCGTACAGCAGCGGGTCGGGACGCAGCCACAGCGCGGTGACGATACCGGAGGCCAGCAGGAAGCCGACCGCGAGGAGGAACGCCCCGGCCATGTCGGTCAGGCCGAGGAGTCGTGCGAGCCACTGCCCCGGGCCGCCCAGGTTGGGGCCGAGGACCGAGCCGATCGCTCCCACCCAGACCACCGTGCTCAGCGCACGTCCCTTCCCGGCCGGGGCCGCCAGGTCGGTGGCGGCGAACCGGGCCTGCAGCTGGGCCGCCGAGCCCACTCCCGTGATGAACAGTCCGACGATGAGGAGTATCAGGTTGGACATCTGGGCGGCGAGCACCAGCAGGGCGGTGCCCGCCGCCGCAACCGTCCAGCCCGTGCCCAGGGACCACCGTCGGCCGTGCCTGACCGCCAGGGCCGCCAGGGGGAGACCAGCGGCGGCGGCGCCCAGGGTGCTTCCGGTGCGGGCCAGGCCGGCCCACACCGGCGACTCGGTGACCTGCTCGGCGAGCAGCACCCCCACCGAGGGCACGACGCCCGACCCGACGGCCCCGATGATCTGGGTCAGCGACAGGACGATCAGGGTGTGTCGCTGGACGCGCCGGGCGGTCGGGCCGGTGACGTCGCCGGGAACGGCGGCGTCCCGGATTGCTGGAGCATTGCGCACGGGCCGGCAGCATAATCGGGGCACCGCGTGAACGCTCGCTCATCATCGGGAATGAGGGGATAACGTCTGGCTATGGCTCCTCGACTCAATCCGGACGCGCTCCGATACGCCTCGGTGGTCGCAGAGACCGGTTCCTTCAGCGCCGCGGCCAGGGCCCTCGGCGTCACCCAGCCGGCCCTGTCCAACGGTATCGCCCGGTTGGAGACCCAGCTGGGGCACCGGCTGTTCAGCCGCACCAGCCACGGCGTCGCCCCCACTCCGTTCGGCGACAGGATGCTGCCGCTGATCGATCGCGCCGTCCGGGCCCTCGACACCGTGACGGCCGAGGCCCGACGCTGGGACACCCCGGCCACCGGCGTCGTCCGGATGGGGGTCTCCCCGCTCATCAACCCCGCCCTGGTCGCCAGGGCCAGGGATGCGGTGCGGGGACTGGAGGGGGCCGACGGCGAGGAGGTGCGGCTGGTGCTGCGCCAGGCCAATCTCGCCGATCTGCGGGACGCTCTGGTGGCCGGCGATCTGGACATCATCGTCATCCCCTCGGTGGAGCCGATGCCCTGCTACGAGCACCGCGTCATCGACTCCGAACCCGTCGTCCTGGTCGAGGAGCGGGGATCCGGGGGACGCCCGGCGTCCCTGGAGGACCTCGCCGGCAAGGATCTCATCATGATGCCCGACACGTGCGGGCTGACGACCTTCACCCGCGACCTGCTGGCCGAGCGGGTACCGGTGCGCCACTACCCGGGCGAGGCGACGAGCTACCAGGTGCTCGAGGAGTGGTCGAGGCTGGGTATCGGCTCGGCGCTGCTGCCGCTGTCCAGGCTAGGCGATCCTGACGGGGGACGGCCGATCCGCGACGGCGACACGGATGTGGAGATCTTCTACGAGGCCGTCTGGGACCCGAATTCCCTGGCCGCCTGCGAACTGGCGGAGCTGGCCGGGCGACTGGCCGGGTGAGGCCCGTTCACGACGGGTGTGCCCGTGTTCAGGGCCGCCGGGCTGTCGCCCCTGTGGCAGGGCGACCCGGACATCCGCGTCTACGAGACCGCCTGAGGCCCCGCTTCGAGGCGTGTCTGCGCGGCGTCGAGTTCCCGGATGAGGCGTGCCGGGATGCCGCCGACGACGGTGCGCGGTGCCACGTCGCCGGTGACGACCGCGCCCGCGGCGACGACGGCTCCGTCGCCGATCGTGACCCCGGGCAGGATGGTCGCATTCGCACCGATCCACACGCTGTTGCCGATCACGACCGGCCCGGGCACCGTTGTGGCCCGGGACTCAGGATCGAGGTCGTGGTTGAGGGTGGCGATGACGGTGTTGTGGCCGACCAGAGCGTCGTCGCCGATCGTGATGCCGCCCTGATCCTGGAATCGGCAGCCGCTGTTGATGAACACCCGCTCGCCAAGGCGGATGTTCTTGCCGCAGTCGGTGGTGAACGGCGGGAAGATGCGGAATGATGCCGGCACCGGCCGGCCGGTGATCCGCGACATGATCTCGACCCGTTCGGCGGGCGTGGTGTACCGGGTGTTCAGTGTCATGCACTCCCGGATGGCCTCGTCGGCCAGGTCGTCCATCGTCTGGGCCAGATCGCTGCCGCCGGTGGCGGGCCGGCCGGCGTCCATGGCGGCGAGGAAGTCCTCGGTGTTCATGCCCCTACGGTAAGCGGCTTCCTTCCAACAGGCACGTGTTGTGGGGGACCCGGTCAGGGACTGGCACCGTGCCGGGGACCGGCGCATCATCGTCATCCCCCCCGTTCGTAACGACCGAGCGGCAGACACATTGAGCCATCCCGATATGACCACCACCGGGACCCTCACTCGGTTCTGGTCGGTGGTGGTCGCCGGCCGACTGTTCTGCCGGACTTACTCGGGAACCGACGGCAAGTGGCACCGGGCCGTGATCGCCCAGAAGGCCGGCAGGATCCGGACCATCGGGCAGACCTTCGACGTGGCCTTCGCCTCCATCGCCGACGACGCCCACCGGCTGGCGGCGTCATGAGGACTCGTCCCGGTGTCACCGCGTTGGGTGCCCGACGGGCCCCCTCGGCCGTATCCTTGGGCCCGGTCAGAACAGCCCGAGGAGGCCGCAAATGGGAAAGAACCCTACTCAGAGCGATGTCGCGCGCGTCGCCGGGGTCTCACGCGGCCTGGTCTCCCTGGCGCTCTCCGGCTCGCCGATGGTCGCCGAGGAATCCCGCCGCCGCATCATCGCCGCCGCTCAGGAGCTCGGCTACACCCGCGACATGGGGGCCGCGACGCTGGCCGCCGGTCGCTCCCAGGTGCTCGGCGTCGTTCTTCCCGACCTGCGCAACCCCTTCTTCGAGGGGGTGGTCGACGCCGTCCAGGCCCACGCCGCCACCCTCAGACTGCTGCCCCTGGTGGCCACCTCCTCCGACGACCGCGAGCGGGAGGCGCTCATTCTCACCCGGTTCCGGGAGTTGCGGGTGGCCGGGGTGATCATGGTCTCCCCGGTGCAGCCCCTGACCGATCTGGAGGTCGCGGCGACGGCGCAGCTGACCGTGCTCATCGGCGCCGACGTCGCCTCGGAGAGCCTGGACACCGTTCACGTCGACGAGGACGCCGCCGCCCGCCTGGTCGCCGACCATCTGGTCGAGCGCGGCTGGCGCTCGGTGGTCTCGCTGTCGGAGCACGTCGGCGACGGCGAGGTCTGGATCGAACGGCGCCAGGAGGCGCTCGCGACCGCCGCAGGGGCCGCCGGACTGCCGTTCGCCGGGGTCGAGGGCCGGCCCGGGCACGGTGCCTCGGCGGCCCTGCGCGAGTACCTGCCGCGGCTGGGGGAGCGCGCCGCGGTGGTGGCCCACAACGACCTGGTCGCGATCGACGCCCTGGCCGTGGCGCGCGACGCCGGGCTGAGGCCGGGACGCGACGTCGCGGTGATCGGATTCGACGACACCTACATGGCCCAGCGTCCCGAGTTCGACGTCACCTCGGTCTCCCAGGACACCGGGGAACTCGCCCGGCAGGCGATGGAGGCCCTGCTGGAGCGCGACGGGAGGACCGGACGCCACGAGTCGGTCGTGCAGCCGAGCCTGACGGTGCGCAGCTCCTCCTGATCGGCGGCGGCCCGCATCGCGTCCGGCCTCTCCTGTGTCTTCGCTATGCGCCTCGAACTCGGCGTTGGCCCTCTTGCAAGGGGATGAACGCCGAGTTCGAGGCGCATAGCGAAATGAGGGGGTCCGAAGGCCCGGCGCACGCCGACACGCCCGGCGAAAACTTGTCAGGACAATGTCTTGACATGGTGCGAGGAGGGTGTCATCCTGGATTCAGGTCAGATTTAACGCGCGTTAAATCTCCGGTCACCGGGCAACGAAGCGACCACCCGACAGAGCTCGAAGGAGATCTCTCCCATGGCACCCAAGACTGTTTCCGTCGCCGTCATCGGCGCAGGCATGGCGGGACGCACCCACGCCAACGCATGGCGCCAGGTCGGCACCGTGTTCGGCACCGAGGGCGTTCCGAACGTCCGCCTCGCCGCGATCTGCGACGCCTACCTCCCCTTCGCCGAGTCCGCCGCCAAGTCCTACGGCTACGAGCGGGCCACCGCCGACTGGCACGACATCGTCGCCGCCGACGACATCGACATCGTCTCCATCGTGGTGGCCAACAGGCTGCACCGCGAGATTGCCGAGGCCCTGGTCAAGGCCGGCAAGCACGTCCTGTGCGAGAAGCCGCTCACCGACAACCTGGACGACGCCAAGGCCATGGCCGAGATCGAGGCCGGGGCCGACGTCGTCACCGGCATCGGCTTCGGCTACCGCCGTCACCCCTCGATCGCCGAGATCGCCAAGCTGGCCGACGAGGGCTCGCTCGGCCAGGTGATGCAGTTCGAGGGCCGCTACTGGTGCGACTACGGCGCCGATCCGGACGTCCCGATCGCCTGGCGCTACAAGGGCCCGATGGGTTCCGGCGCCCTGGGTGACGTCGGCTCCCACATCACCGATGTGGCCGAGTTCATCTGCGGCCCGATCAAGGCCGTCAACGGCGGCACCTTCGCCACCGTCATCGACAAGCGGCCCCCGGCCGTCGAGGGCGTCTCCGGAGGACGCGGCGCCACCACCGGCGCCGAGGCCACCGAGACCGTCGAGAACGACGACATCGCCAAGTTCAACATCATCTTCGAGTCCGGGGCCATCGGCTCCATCGGCGTCTCCCGGGTCGCCTTCGGGCTGCCGAACTCCCTGCAGTTCGACGTCTTCGGAACCAAGGGCCGCGCCTCCTTCGACCTGGCCCGCTCGGGCGAGATCACACTGGACGACACCAACTCCCCGGTCGGCCTGCGCGGGCCCAAGCAGGTGCTGTCGGGGCCGGACTTCCCCTACTACAAGGGCGGCTCCTCAATGGACTTCTCCGGTGTGGGCAACACCCAGATCGAGCAGTTCACCTACCAGTGCCGCGCCTTCCTCGATTCCGTCATCGGCCTGGACGAGGGCCTGCCTCCGGTGCCCAGCTGGGCCCACGGCTACCGCGCCATGAGGATCGCCGACGCCGTGGCCCGCTCGGCGGCCGACGGCGGCGCCACCGTCGAGATCGACTGAGAGATCCGCAAGGCCCGCTGCCCGCCCCGGTCCAGGGAGGGCGGCGCGGTCCCGCCGGGTCACCCCGCTGGAGCGCTCCAACGCGCCTCATAGCATGATTTGTTCCGACAAAGGCTGTCCCTTTAAATCAACCCGTAACACCGCATAGAACAGGATTCACCATGAACATCGGTGCGTACACCGCCTGTCTTCACAACTACACGCTCGAGGAGTCCCTCGACATCCTCAAGGGCAACGGCCTCACGGGGGCCGAGGTCAACGTCGGCGGGTTCATCCCCTCGCCGCACTGCCCGGTCGATCTGCTGATCGGCTCGAAGACCGCCCGCGACGACTATCTGGGCATCTTCGCCGAGCACGGCATGCGGCTGGCCGGCTTCAACTGCTCCGGCAACGTGCTGGACCCCCAGCCCGACGTCGGCCCCCGCCACGACTACGACCTCAAGCGCGCCATCGAGCTGGCCGGCCAGCTCGGCGTCGCCGAGATCGTCTGCATGTCCGGATGCCCGGGCACCGACCCCGACGCCCACTACCCGGCCTGGGTGGTCAACCCCTGGAACGGTGAGCAGCTCGAGGTGCTGGAGTACCAGAAGAGCGTCGCCGACCCGTACTGGCGCGAGATGGACAAGCGCGCCCAGGACGCCGGGGTCAAGCTGGCATGGGAGCTCCACCCCCACAACATCGCCTTCACACCGGTGAACTTCCTCGAGTTCGCCGAGCGGATCGACGCCAAGAACGTCGGCGTCAACATGGATCCGTCGCACCTGATGTGGCAGCAGATGGACATCGTCGAGTCGATCAAGCTGCTCGGAGACCACATCTTCCACGTCCACGCCAAGGACACCAAGCTGTACCCGGGCGTGGCCACCCGCGGCGTCATCGACTCCAGCTTCGGCCCGGTCCCCGAGGATCCCGCCGATCGCACCCCCACCGGCATGGACCACTACTGCTCCTCCTGGCCCGAGGATCCCGCCTGGCGCTTCGTCGGCATCGGCGTGGGCCATGACGTGCCGTGGTGGACCGAGTTCATGCGCGCCGTCAAGGCGATCAACCCCGAGATGAACGTCAACATCGAGCACGAGGACCAGTCGATGAGCCAGCTCGACGGCATCGCCTTCGCGGCGAAGAACCTCTTGGAGGCCGAGAAGGCCGCCTGAGGGCCTCAGCCTCCGGTCCCCTCCTGTTCCTCGGGTGGAGGGGGTGACCGGAGGGCTTGCGCAGACGGATCTCCCGCTCAACGGGGCCTTTCGGCCCGATCGGGGCGGCGGATTCAATCGGTGAGTGCAACAGTGAACTGTTCGAAGAGTATCTCGCGGGGAGTGGCGTATCCCAGGACTTTGCGGGGTCGGTCGTTGAGGAGGTCCTGGACCTGGGCGATCTGCTCGTCGGTGATCTGGGAGAAGTCGGTGCCCTTGGGGAAGTACTGACGGATCAGACCGTTGGTGTTCTCATTGGTGGGTCGCTGCCAGGGCGAGTGCGGATCGCAGAAGAACACGTCGATATGGCTGGCCATGGCGAACCCGGGACTCTGGGCCATCTCGGTGCCCTGGTCCCAGGTCAGTGTCGTGATCTGGACCTGGTCGGGCAGCCCGGCGATCAGGCCGGCCAGCGCCTCGGCGACGGTCGCCGAGTCGTGGTCTGTCGGCAGCCGGGACATCAACAGGGTCCTGGACCGGCGTTCGACCAGGGTGATGACCGCGTTGGCCCCGCCGGCCCCGATGATCAGGTCCCCCTCCCAGTGGCCGGGCACCGCCCGGTCATCGGCTTGTGGGGGACGGGTGGTGATCTCGTGGCCGGTGACCCAGGGCCGGTTGCCGCGGGCGGGCAGCTTGGAACGGGGTTTACGGCCCTTCCGCCCACTGCGCAGGGCGGAGGCCACCTCCAGTTCGTGACGCAGTGACCCGGCGCCCTGGACGTAGAGGGCCTGATAGATCGTCTCGTGGCTCACCGCAGCCTCTTTACCCCACCAGCGTTCCAGGCGTCCGGAGACCTGCTCGGGTGACCAGCCGGCGTTCAGGCCCTCGATGACCCGGGCGCGCAGCAGCGGATCGGCATCCAGTTTCCGGGGCTTGGGCCGGGCCCGCATCCGGTCGGCCCGCTCCTGGGCGGTCGGGGCCCGGTAACCCACCGCCGTCGATCCCCGGGCGATCTCCCGACAGATCGTGGAGGGCGCGACCCCGAGCTCGGCGGCGATCTGGCGCATTGACCGTCCCTGGGACCAGTAGACATGGATCAGGGTCCGGTCGGCCAGGTCCAGCCGGGCCCCATGAGAGGGACGGACCTGGGGGAACTCGACAGCCTGGGCGACATAGGCACCTGTCATCCCGCCATTGTGGCCCCGAGCCAGACTGATACCGGCCTCACGGATCCATCGACCGCCCAGATCCTGGGACACCCCGGCACGCCGACAGGCGGCGATTGCCGACATGCCCTGGCCCACCAGGTCCAGGACCTGCAACCGCACCCACTCACCCAACTGTGGCCAACGACTCATCACAACACCTCTCACTCCCGGGTGTTGCACTGAACCCCTGAACCTGCCGGCCTGAACCCCCGTTGAGCGGGAGATCCGTCTCTTCACGGGAGCCTGATCGGAGAACCTCATGGCCGGGACGGAGCTCTCCACGGAGTGTCATCTTCTTCACATCTTCAAAATTTGTCGTTACAAAGCGCGATTCGCTCGCTATGCTTGTACCAGCGGCCGGCGGAGGGCCGCAGGCCTGCCGAGGCTCTGACTCCAACGAAGGACTCACGAATGTCTGTACAAATTCCGGAAACCATGCGGGCGGCTGTCCTGCGCGATGTCGACAAGGGCCTGGAGGTGGGGGAGATCCGTACCCCTCATCCCAAGGCCGGTGAGGTGCTGGTCAAGGTCAGCGCCTGTGGGCTGTGCCATTCCGATCTTCACGTGATCGGCGGCGCGATCGCCTTCCCGAAGCCCGCCGTACTGGGCCACGAGGTGGCCGGCGAGATCGTCGAGGTCGGGCCGGGCAATGAGCACAACGACCTTGCTGTGGGCCAGCATGTGGCAGGAGCCTTCCTCATGCCCTGCGGCCAGTGCGAGGCCTGCGCCGAGGGCCGCGACGACCTGTGCGCCCCGTTCTTCGATCTCAACCGCATCCAGGGCAAGCTCTACGACGGCACGACCCGGCTGGCGGATCTGGACGGCACCCCGATCGCCATGTACTCCATGGGTGGACTGGCCGAGTACTGCGTGATCCCCTCGACGTCGGTGGCCGTGGTGCCAGACGCCATCGATCCCGTCAAGGGCGCCATTCTCGGCTGTGCGGCGATGACGGCCTACGGCGCGGTGCGCCGCGGGGCCGATCTGCGCTACGGCGAGACCGTGGCGGTGGTGGCCACCGGCGGGGTGGGCTCCAACATCATTCAGATCTCCAAGGCCTTCGGAGCCAAGCAGACCATCGCCATCGACGTCGCCGACGACAAGCTGGAGGCGGCCCGGGCGCTGGGCGCCACCGACGTCGTCAACTCGATGAACGAGAACGTCCATGACGCCGTGTTCGCGCTGACCGGTGGGCGCGGTGTGGACGTGGCCTTCGAGGCGCTGGGCCGCCCTCAGACCTGGAACTCGGCGCTGGACGCGCTGCGCGACGGCGGCCGGATGGTGCCGATCGGCCTGGGCGCCGGCGTCCAGACCGCGGAGGTGGAGATCAACCGGACGGTGCGCCGGTCGCAGTCGATCATCGGCAACTACGGCGCCAGGACCCGTCAGGACCTGCCCGAGGTGGTGCGGATGGCGGCCGAGGGCTCGATCCACTACCAGGACATCGTGACCCGCAAGTTCTCCCTCGACCAGGCCGGCGAGGGCTACGAGCTGCTGAAGGCCGGCAAGATCCAGGGGCGTGGCGTCGTCGACATGTCGCTGTGACCCTTCGCGGCCGTCTCGGATTCCCGTGGACGTTGTGAGTCCGTGGGGTGAACTCGCCCCACAGAATCACACCGTCGGCGTCACAGTGACCCGGGCAACGAGACCGGCCGCGACCGTGTGAAGCCCCCGTGCGACCGATCTGCTGCCGGTCGCGCGGGTGAGGGATCCCCTTCGGGTCGGAGGAGGGGGTCGGCCGTCGCCCCGACGTGGGCGACGAGGAGGGCCCGGGCTCGACGAGAGCCCGGGCCCTCCGGCGTCCCTCGGGGTTGATCTCCGCTCAGGCATTGCCTGGTGCTTGCCCCGGTGCTTGCCCCGGACGTGTCCCTCAAAAGGGGGACAGCCAGGTCTGCGTATTGTCATTAAGGTCGATCCAGGGCCTCTCCTGGGCCGACGATGAGGAGGGCTCCGGGACGGTCGAACCCAACCGTCAGGAGGGAGACGCCACGTCCTGGAACCCTCGGCGTCTGCTGGCGCCGACGTCAACCCCGCATCTGGAACGGACCGCCGACGTCATCGGCTGTTTCATCAACTGCCTCGGCCTGATCTGGGGAGTGACGGCATCGGCCGACCAGTGGATTCACCACCAGCTGACGCCCCGGGACACTGCCATCGTCGGCACTCTGATACCCGTCACCGCCGTGACCACGGCCTGGATCGTGGTCGCCGTTGTGAGCAGGCGTTCAGCGCGGCTTCCCCTGGTTGTCCACACGGCGCAGAGCGTCTGCCAGGTGCTGGTATTCGGAGCACTGTGGGAGCCGGCTCGGGGGCAGCTCCTCTGCCCGTTGTCCTTCCCCATCGAGCTGGCCGCAGCGGCTTCCTGGGCATGCATGGCCTGGCCGGTCTGCGCCGCCGATCTTCTCGTGACACTGACTCTCGGCGGGATCGTGGCGGCACGCACCGGAGCCATGGGCCACACCGATGCCCTGGTACTCACCGTGGGCAATTCCGTCTTCTACGCCGCGATCGGGATGGTCGCGGCCATGGCCTGGACGTCGATCGTCAAGGCTGTGGAATTGTCGCGGCGGGCGAGCGAGGAGTCGGCCGAATCGGGCGCCGAACTGCTGGCCGCCCAGGAGGCCGCGGCGGCGTCGAACAGGTGGGACAGCGTCATCCACGATCACGTCCTCAACGCGCTGCGAGCAGCCGCGAGAGGAGCGACGACCGCAGACTGGGATCAGTCGGTGCGCATCCTGGCCCGCGAGGCGCTCGTGGCCCTGCGTGAGACGGCCGTCGTACCCGGCCCCGTCGTACTGACGGACCGGCTCCGGGCGGCCGCTCAAGCTATGGGGCTGGCGCTCGATCTGGACATGGAGGGCGAGCCGCCGGCCCCGATCGCCAAGCGGGTCGTGCGAGCCGCCGAGGAGGCGCTGGCCAACGTCTCGCGGCATTCCGGGGTCTCGGCCGCATCCGTCACCGGCCGGTTCAGCCCGGAATACGCGGAGCTGGTCGTGCGGGATGAGGGGTCTGGTTTCGATCCTGCCCGGGTTCCCGAGGGTCGCCACGGGCTGCAGGGCTCGATCATCGGGGCGATGGAGACCCGAGGCGGCAGCGCCCAGATCGATTCAGCGCCCGGCCGGGGCACCGCGGTGACGCTGACGTGGAACGCTCCCGGCACCCGACCCATCCGTCTGTCCGGGCCCGGATCCTTCCGCGCGATGGTGGTCTTCCTCGCCCTGACGGTGACTCTCAGCCTGTCGCTGGGCTGGGTGGAACATACCGCGGTCGTGAGAGTCGGGCTGCAGGCCGGGCTCTCGGCGACCCTCGTCGGTGCGGCCGTCGCCGCCTTCCTGTGGCATCCACTGACGCCGGCAGTCCGGTCGACGATCACGATGACGACGGTGTGCTGCCAGATCCTGATGCTCGGCAACCTGCGCCCGGGCGCCGTGCTGTCCTGGCAGGAGTGGTTCATCGGATTCGGGATCGGCGTCTTCGCACCCATGGCGTGGCGGACCCGGTCCCGCCTATGGGTGGTGGTCGTGGCGGGCAGCTGGCCGTTGGTGACTATCGGCGGCGCGCTGATCAGCGGTGCTCCTCCGGTCGGGATGATGCTGGGACGGGCGAGCTCGTACACCTGGCCGCTGATCCTGTCCTTCGCGGCCTCGTGGGCGGCCACCAGCATGCGTATGGCTCTCGATGCGATTGCGCGCAGCCGGGCCGAGACCCTGGACACGGTCCGGGCGCGAGCTCGCGCGGATGCCGCCCTCCGGGAGGCCGAGCGCCGCCTGGCGATGATCCGGGGCGAGCCGATGGAGATGCTGGACTATCTGGCCGGCGGCGGGGAGATCACCGCGGATGTCGGACGTCGGTGCGAGCTGCTGGAGGCGTCGACCAGGGATCTGCTGGTGGCGCCCTTCATCGTCGACGACGCGATGCGGTACCGGTTCTTCGAGGCCCGACGGCGTGGGGTGAGGGTCACGATCACCGGTGAGGCGGCGGTCCCCGAGCAGTGTGCCGAGACCGCCGAGGCCTTCCGGAGGATCTGCGTGATCATGGCCGACCTGGCCGGTGAGGGGGGCCGGCTCACCTGCCGCTGGCATGGGGGTGGCGACGGGACGGACGCCGACAGCGCCACGGTGGCGCTGGTGAGTGAGAACGAGCCTGGAACCGGTGAGCGCTGCGCGTCCGCCACCCGGCGCGTCCGCGAGGCGGCCGACGAGAGCTCGGCCAGGATCGATGTGATGGACGCGGAGGGGGATCTGCTGGTGACGATCGGGAGGTGACCGACGAACAGACCCGTGGACGCCGCGGGGTGCAGTGGAGTCGCAAGTGTCGTGTGGCGCGGGTGTCGAAGCAACAGGCGGTCGAGGGGAAGTGGCACGATAGCGGTGCCCCATGTGGGTACCGGATGGGCGATTCCACGCTGCCTATCATCCATGAGCCGAGGGGTCTTGAACATTCTCTCGCTCCACGCCATGCTCTTCCCGGCGAATGAGCGGATTGCTAGCGTTGACTCCATGACGAGCCCGACTCCCACGGGTCACGCTGATGTGATCATCTACGACCTGGATGGTGTGATTACCACGCGGGACTCGTTTGCAGCATTGATCGTTGAGCAGTTGCGGAAAGCACCGTTGCGGTTCCTGCGGGCGCTCCCCGCAGCGATGGCCATGTTCTTGGGTGTGAACGAAGAGTGGAAGCGACAAGCCGCCGCGCGAGTGACGGCGATCGCATTCGCAGGAATGCGCGACTACGAATATGCTGCACTTGCGACAGCCTTCGGTATCCGAATCGGTGACGATCCATCATGGATACGCGCTTCTACTGCTGAACGCATCCGTCGTCAGAAGGCAGATGGAGCATGGATCATCATTGCAACCGCAACAGAGCGGCGTCTCGCGGAATCACTGCTTGAACAAGCCTCAGTTCCTTATGATTCACTCTCCGCCTCGCTTCTCACGGAAACGGCGTGTGGCGTGGAGGTGGATGACCACCGCGTCGGGCAGCGCAAGGCCGACGCGCTCAGGGAGCAAGGCATCGCTATCCACGATGCCGAGTTCGTCACCGACTCGATGACCGACTTGCCGACGGCTCGCCTCGCCGCACGCGTAACCCTCATCGGAGCATCCCAGAAAACCCGTGAAAGATACTCGCGAAGAGGCATTTCGCCCACTGAAGTTACTCCGTGACACCGGCTACGCGCAGCAACGGGGTGCTACTGGGTGCTTACCTGGTTTGGCGTCCTTGGAGGTGTAAGGGCAGGTTCAGAGGGCGGAGCAGGACGATCCAGATCACTGCTTCACGGTCGAGAGTGCTGTGTACGCACCGCTGTGTGTGATGACTGCCTTCGTGGTCGGGCGGGGCAGTCCACCGTCCTCGATGGATTTGACCATTTCCGAGAGCAGACACCGCAGGATGTCTACCGGCCAGCCCATGGCGCCGTAGAGGAATTTCTTCTGTGGTCGGTTCTCGTTGGTGCAGGAGTTGATCGACAGCCCGCCGTCGGGAAAATTGTCGTGGGTCACCCTGAGCAGCGAATCGTAGACCCCGTCGGGCGATCTCCTGCTGCGCCGCGGCGAGCGACAGGGGATCCTGGTCGACCGCGATGAGACGCGGTTCACTGGTCTGAGCCACCAGCACCTCCACGCAGTCGAGGATGGGGAATGCCGTCCCGGATTCGAGGCTCATTAGCACCGGCTCATGAAGATCGCGCTCGGTGACATACCCGATGATCTGATCATTCACCACACGTGCGCGCTCGCGGATACCGATCCCGTCCTGGCATACCGCACGATATCCAGGAATGAGTCCGTGTTCCCGGCGTGGACGAAGGCATCCAGGTTCAGCATCTTCTCCCCGGCCATACGCTCGCGCACCGTCTGTGACGGCTTGGGCAGCAGGATTGCCTCCAGACCGAGCGGATGCCGTCCAGTTGCGCGTTCACCCTGCGGGCCGCAAGTCTCCGGACGACAGGGCTGTGGCCGAACGGGGCATACCCGTTGATCGTGTTGAACTTCGCCTGGCGTGCGTCCTCGATCACACAGTCGATGCCGTCGAGCCATCTGTGCACCTCCGCGATCTTGTCGCGGTCCTTGTAGGCCGGGTCGTCAGGCGGCGCGACCCGAACGTCGATTCCGTGATCTCGCAGCTCGTCGATCTCCGCCCGGAGACGTCGGCCGCTCTGCGGATCGAACTCGTCAATCGTGTGTCACCGGGAGGCGCGCAGGGCTGGCGGAGGTCAGGGATCTTGGGCGCGGGCCGGGCCGTGATGAAGCGGGAGTGATCGGCGGTGGGACGAGGCGATCCCGAGGACACAGCCTGCCGTCGTCAGTTGTCGTTCCCAGTCAGGTGTCCCCCGTGCGGGGGACAACATGGACAGGACACGCCACACCTGCTGACAGAAGGACAATCATCGAGTTTCGGTGAAGCCGTCAACATCGGGATACGGTGCTTGTATCGCCACCGCCGCCCACATCTGGGCATCAGTCCGCCCACATCGTCCACACCTAGCAAGGACAGTATGGATTATCTCCATCAGGCCTACCGGCTGCTCGAGCATTACGGGCAGACCCGGGACGCGAAACTCCTGATCCAGTCCGCCGACCTGTATCGGCAGGCCTTGGCCGCCGCGGACAGCGCGGCAGATCGCATCGGAGTGACGAAGCGCCTGGCGGCCCTGCTGGCAGATCATCCGTCGCAGTTCCCCGATACCGATGAGACCGCCGGCCTTATCAACCGCGTCCTTGCCGTCACCCCTTCCAGCGACCCCGACCGGTTCGAATGGTCCCGTCTCCTGGTGAAGGCCCACGGCGCCGGCTACCTCGCCAGTGCAGAGCCGGCGGATCTGGATCTGACCTGCGACGCGATCTTCCAGGCCCTCGCGACCTGCACGACCCCCAGACACGGAGAGGTGCTCTCGTTGCTGCACCTGATCCCGCGGCTTCTCGACAACCTGGAGAGGCACCGGGACTGGGATCGCCTGGTCGGCCTGTACGAGCAGATACTCACCCTGATCGGCCCCGACCACCCGGAGCGACGCGTCGTCGTCCAGCCCCTGGCGTCGGCTCTCCGCAACCGCTACCGGCATGGACACAGCCTGGCTGATCTGGAGCGCTGCCTCACCCTGTACCAGGAGGACCTGGAGACTGCCGGATCGGACGGCGAGGATCGCGCTGAGCGCCTGTCCGACCTGGCGGATGTCCTGATGGACTGCTTCGCCGCATTCGGCAGTCGCGACGACATCGACCGGGCCGTCGATCTCTATCTTCAGTCCGCGGGTGCCTCCGAATCCTGGACGCGACGAGGTCACTTCTCCGACGCCGCCGATGCCGTCCATGAGCGCTACGAGACCTACCTCGACCCCGACGACCTCGAGATGGCCATCGTCCTGCTCCAGCCCCGCTCCACAGATCTCCTCGTCAACGCCCCGGATCTCATCGTCAACGCCCCGGACCACAGGGACCACCGAGCGACGATCCAGGCCAGCGAGTACCTCGCTCAGGAGTGCGACCGCACCGGAGATCTCGCCCACCTCAGGCGGGCCATCGGCATGCTCCTGCAGGCCGCTGCGCAGGACAACCTTTTCGACAACTGGGCGGACTACTGCATGATTCTCGTGCATGCCAGCAGACTGCTGCGCCATCGCTACGAGGTCACCGGCGACTCCTCCTTCATGGAGCAGGCCACCTCGATGCTTCACGAGGGAATCTCCGAATGCCCCGATCACGGAGCCCCATGGCCCCAGAGCTGTCTTCTCGTCGGTATTGCCGACCTGTACAGGCACTGGCCCGATCACGCCGCCGAGGCCGCCCAATATGTCGAGGACGCCGTACAGGTACTTGTCACAGAGGCGTCGGATGCCGAGGATGCCGTCAACAGGTCCGCCCTGTTCACCCGCGCGGGGGAGTTACTGCGGGACCAGTACGACCAGCAGGCCGATCCCGCGCTTCTGGACCGAGCCGTCGACTGCTACCAGCAGGCCGCGGACGCCGCCGAGCAGCTGCCTGTATGGCCCCGGAGGCTCAGCCGGCTCGCCTCCACTGTGACCGAGCGCCACGAGCTCTCCGGAAAGCCCGAAGATCTGGCGCGAGCCCGGGACCTGCGCCGCCAGGCAGTGTGCTCGGTCGACATGCAGCGTCCCAGCCGATTGCGCGAACAGACTCGCCTCGCCACGGCCGTGACGAGGCTGATACGAGCCCGCAAGAGCGTTCCCTGCACGTTCGAGCTGGAAGACTGACAGGTGATCCCCCGCGAGTTTCAGGGTCACCCCACTACGTCGAGGTTCCCCAGGCTTGAAGAGGAGGCGGTCAGACCAGTCCACCGGTCTCGCCCGTGTATGCGAAGCTGCCTACCGGGAACCCACTCCAACCTTGACGAGATGACCCTGGCCAGACGGTGCTCTACCAGTGCTCCGTAGGGTGTGCTCAGCATGGAACGAGTGGCCGAGGAGAGGAAACGCATGGGCCAGAAGATCCTCTACGTCGACATGGACGGCGTCATCGTCGACTTCGAGTCGGCCTTCCCCCGGCTCGACCCCGCGGTGCGCGAGCGGTACCGGAGCGAGGAGGACAAGATCCCCGGACTCTTCGCCCTGATGGATCCGATGCCCGGCGCGATCGAGGCGGTCACGGAACTGGCCGGGCTGTTCGACACCTACGTCCTGTCGACCGTGCCCTGGGGCAATCTCAGTGGGGCCAGCCAGAAGGTCGAGTGGATTCAGCGTCACTTCGGCGCCGAGAAGGGCACACCGCTGTGGAAGCGGATCATCCTGTCCCACCACAAGAATCTCAACCGGGGCGACTTCCTCATCGACGACCGCGACCGCAACGGCGCGGCGCAGTTCGCCGATCACAATCCGGGCGCCGAGTGGCTGCACTTCGGTTCCGAGCGCTTCCCGGACTGGCCCGCCGTCGTGGAGTACCTGAGAGAGCGGGCGTGACAGCCGGGCCGTGACGATGCCGAGGCATTGCTGGATCGGGTGGTGAACTCGCCACCCGATCCAGCAACGGCCGGACATGCGGTGGCCCCTCAGCCGGATGACAAGAACTCGCTCCAGAACCTCGGATCCGGTGGCGACGATGCTGAACCAGGAGTTCTGGAGCGAGAAATTGTCGGGCGACCGTGGTCGTGGGGGCTACCTCGGTCACTTCGCGGCCCGCTGCGATCCCCCATCACCCCCGGTTGTCACCCATCCGGGTGACGTCGCGGCCTTGAAAGTGCTCATTATGCGGATATGTGGAGCCGACATCCCTGGGATCGGACACGACTGCCGAGGACGGATGTCACCATGAATCTGTGAATGCACTGATGCCTGCCACCAGGATTCCTGATACCGACGGCCCGGTGAGCGTCCTTCATCCTCTCGTCATCGCGGCCGTCGATGACGTCCCTGTGCTGCTCGAGGGCGTGCGCGCGGTCCTGGCGGGACGCCTGGACATCGCCGACTACGTCTGCGCCGTGACCGTCGACGACCTCATCGCCACGGGGGTCCGCCCGGACGTCGTGCTGCTCGACATCCGGCTCAATGACGGATCCTCCCCGTTCGACAACGTCACCAGGGTCATCGAGCGTCTCAAGGCGCCGGTCCTGATGTTCTCCCAGGAGGCGCGGCCCACCGTCGTCCAGGCGTGCCTGGCCGCGGGCGCCGTCGGGCTGCTGGAGAAGAACGCGGACGCCGACACCCTCGTCGCCGCGATCTCCACGGTTGCCGACGGGGAACCCTGGCTGACCGAGGAGTGGGCGCGGATCGTCAGCGACACCGTCTGGATGAGGCCCCATCTGGCGGAGCGCGAGGGGGAGGCGCTGCGCATCTTCGCGGCCGGCCTCAAGATCCCCACCATCGCCCGCCGGATGAGCGTCAAGGAGGACACCGTCAAGACCTGGCTCAAGCGCATCAGGCAGAAGTACAGCGAGGTGGGCCGAGCCGCCCCCGACCGCACCGAGTTGTACAAGCGTGCGGTGGAGGACGGCTACTGCGACGGCCCAGAGCTTCACTGATCCACGGCCAGGGGGAGAGTCGTGATCGGTGTGGGGCGACGCGGACGCGCGCGCCTGGCCACCCGGATCGTGGCACCGAGTGCGGGCCGGGGGATGGATCGGACCGCCGATTTCCTCGGTGCCTTCGCCGCACTGCTCGGCCTGGTGCTGAGCACCAATGCCTCGGTGTACCAGTGGTCCCATCACCAGATGACGCCGAGGGACTCCTGGCTCATCGGCATCATGCTGCCGATGATCACCGCTACCACGGCATGGGCCAACGTGCTGGTGATCCGACGCCGCCCGGCACGCCCCGCGCTCGTCGCCCACACGATCCTGTGCCTGCTCGGCGTGCTCGTCGCCGCCCTGATCTGGCAGGTGACGCCGGGCCAACTCGCTCCTTCGCTGGCCCATTCCGCCATCCTCGCGGCCGCTGCGTCCTGGGCCTGCCTGGCCTGGCCGGTCGCCGTCGCCGACATCGCTGCGACCGTCGTGCTCGGTGGCTTCGTGCTGGTCGGCACCGACGCCCTGGGCTCGCTCAGCTGGGCGAACTCGGCCTACTACGGCGCCATCGGCATGGTGGCCACCATGAGCTGGACGGCCGTGGTCACCACGGTGCGGATGGCCCAGCGGGCCAGCCGCGAGTCGCGCCGCTCCGCCGAGGAGCTGATCCGCTCCGAGGAGGCTCTGGCGGAATCCAACCGCTGGGACGCCCTCATCCACGACAAGGTGCTCAACGCCCTGGGCACCGCCGCCAAGGCGATCCGGCCCGCCATCGAGAGGCCGGCCCGAATCCTGGCCCAGGACGCCCTCGACGCGCTGCGGCAGACCGGCGACCGGGAGCATCCCGAGCGGCTCGACCAACAGATCCGGCGGGCGGCCCACGCGCTCGGCCTGCACGCGGACATCCGGATCGAGGGGACGCCGTCGGGCATGGTGGCCGAGAGCTTCCAGCGGGCGGTCGGGGAGGCCCTCACCAACGTGGCACGGCACTCCGGCGTCACCGAGGTGACGGTCACCGGCGCCTTCAGCGCCGAGCGGGCCGAGCTGGTGGTCCGCGACGAGGGATGTGGATTCGACCCCGGCCTGGTGCCCGAGAACCGCCGGGGGCTGCGCGGATCGGTGCTCGAGACCATGGAGGCCCGCGGCGGTCGCGCCGAGATCGACAGCGGCCCCGGACGGGGCACCACGGTGACGATGAGCTGGCACGCCCCCGAACCCTGGACGGTGCGCATCAACGAGCTGGGCTACTTCCGGGCGATGGTGGCGTTCTTCATCCTCGCCCTGGCCATCAGCCTTTCGCTGGGCGTGCCGTGCAGCCCCTACGTCATCGACTGGCGGCTCGAGGATCTCGGCCTCACCGTGCTGGTGCTGTGTGCGGCCGGGGCGATGGTCTGGCCGCACCTGAACTGCTGGAAGTGCGCCCTGCTGGCCGGCGCGACGGTGAGCGCGCAGGCCATGATGCTGGGCAATCTGAACCTCACCCCCGAGATCGGCTGGCAGGAGTGGTTCATCGGATTCAGCCTCGGCGTCTTCACCCCGCTGGCCTGGCGCACCCGGCGCCGCCGCTGGTGCCTCTATGCCGCCCTGAGCTACCCGGCGGTGACGATCGGCGGCGCGCTGCTCGGCGGCTACGACGTCGGCTGGCTGATGTTCAGCAGGTTCAGCTCCTTCACCTTCCCGATCGCCATGTCGATGGCCGCGGCCTGGGCGGCCGGCAGCATGGACGCCGCCCTGGCCAGCGTGCGCGATTCGCGCACCAGGACCCTCGACGCGTTGCGGCGCGGTGCCCGGGCCGAGGCCGTCCGGGCGGAGACCGAGCGGCGTCTGGCCACCATCGAGGGAGGCCCGCTCAGGATGCTCGGGAGGCTGGCCGCCGGTGAGCGGATCGATGCCGCGGTCCGCCGTGAATGCGTGCTCCTGGAGGCCTCCACCCGCGACCTGCTGGTGGCCCCGTACATCGTCGACGAGGCGATGCGAGGCCTGTTCCGAGCCGCCCGGGAACGTGGGGCGACCGTCGTCATCACCGGATCGGACGCCGTCGACGCCGAGCATCAGGTGGTGGCGAAGACCTTCCAGGAGGCCTGCGGGGTCCTCGCCTCGTCCGCCGGCCGGGGCGCCCGGCTGACCTGCCGCTGGCATCCCGGATCGCCGCTGGGGGAGGCGACCGTGGCGCTGTCGGTGCCCTCCGGCACGGTGGCTTCGGCGGCGGGGCGGCATGCGGCGAGACCTGCGGCGCGGCTGGATGCTCTGGACATGCCGGACGAGGTCGCGACGGAGATCATCGATGCCGACGACGATGTGCTCATGACACTGCAGACAGCGGACGTGCGCCACCCGGTGGCCCCATGAACGCCGGCCGGGAAGGCCTGGACGTCAGTCGAGGGGCTCGCCGTCGGCCTTGAAGACGACCGGGGTGGCGGACTCGATGGTGCGCGAGACCGTGCAGGTCTTGTCGCGGGAGAGCTTCACCAGACGCTCGACCAGGCCGGCGGCCTCGCGGCCCTCCTCGGTGTCGGGGAAGTGGACGGCGAAGTCCAGGCCCACCGGATCGAGGCGGGAGGCGCCATCCGCATCGATGATCCTCTGGCCGGTGACCGTGACGTCGAACTGCTCGGGATCGGTGCGGCGGCTGGTGACCTGGTCGACGTCCACCGAGGAGCATCCGCCGATCGCGGCCAGAAGCAGCTCCACGGGGGAGAACTCCTCGTCGGCACCCGTTCCGAAGCGGATCTGCCCACCGCGGGCGTTCGTGGCGAGATAACGCCCGGTGGACCTGCGGGTGACGGTCACCTTCTTGGTGGCTGACGGCATCATGGCCTCTGTTTCCCCGGACCTGTGCCCGGAATGACGCTGACACTTCTCCCGGTCAGGAAGATGATCTCCGGCCGCCCGCAGCTCGGGCAACTCCCCCATTGTGCGCCCCGGGCAGACGGAACGCCATACAGGGGGCGGCGCGACGTCCCCTCGCTATGACGCCGCTTCCTCGCCGGTGGTCCAGGCCAGATCGGCGAGGTCCTGGCGGGACTGGTCGAGGAGGCCCATCACGAGGACCGCCGTGTCGTCCCTGAGCACCACGCAGCCGGTGTAGTTGTTGTCGGAACTGGTGCCGCACTGGGCGGTGCCCGATCCCTTGGAGAGTTCCTGTTCGGTCACCGCATTCATGGCGGCGTCCTTCATGAACTGCTTGAGATCGCTCTCGGGGCGGGTCATCAGGATGACGACGGCGTCCTTGCCGTCCTTGGCATAGGTGGCCGAGACGGTCGTGCGCCCGCTGCCGGCCGAGGGGCTGCTGGCCGAGTTCGGATCACGGGTGTAATTGCCGACCTGGACGGGGAGGGCCAGCTCCCAGGTCGACGAGGGCCGCGTCGTCGGGGTGGTCGGCTGGCTGGAGTTGATGAAATAGGCGGCGATGCCGGCCACGACGACCACCAGGACCACCACGAAGGTGCCGATCAGCAGGGCTCGCCGTGACGGCCCCGAACTGGAATCGGGCTCGGCCGCGCGGCTCGGACGTCGTCGCCGCGAATCGGAATTCTCGGGCGGACCGCCCGCACCTGCGGTGATGTCCTCGGGCTCCTCGGCGAACCGCCTTCCGCGGTCGGGGCGCTGTCTGTCGTTCATCCCGCACACTCATCGAGGACGCGGGCCAGAGCCCTGCGGGACGTCCCGCCCTGAAGGGATCTCACGACCCGGCCGTCCCGCCACACCTGGATGGTCGGCAGGGACAGTATCGCCTGGTCCGCGGCGATCGCCTGGTTGACGTTGGTGTCGACCTTCGCGAAGGTGACGCGGTCCCCGTAGGCGGCGGACAGCTCGTCGATGACGGGGGAGAGCTGCTTGCACGGCGCGCACCAGTCGGCCCAGTAGTCGACCAGCACGGGCGTCGGGGAGTTGACGACCAGCGATTCGAATGTGGCGTCTGTGACCTCGATGACCTGGCTCATGCACCAAACCTCTCCGGTGGGGGACCACCTGATCCTAGAGGACCGAGCGCGGGGCCCCAAGGACCGGGAGGCGATCGTGCGCGAGTCGCCGGTCCGGATCCTGCAGATCCGGGCGGTCAGCGGAGTGAGGCGAGGACTCGGATAGATTCTGCTGCGTGCCACCACGCTCCCCCCTGCCTCAGCGCCACGGGCTGGAATCGGCCTGGGTGCGCACCCCCGACCAGGGGGAGTGCCGGCGCCTGGCGGCAGATCTGGGGCCGGATCCCCGTGCCGGTGCGCCCTGGGCCGTGATGCGCGACTTCCTGGTGTGGAAGCTGCCGCGGATCGGTGCGGCGCGGATCGACGAGATGCTGGCCGAGGGCCTCTTCGTCGATGTGGACGGGCGTGCGGTCACGGCGTCGACCCCCTTCACGGCCCAGACCTTCGTGTACTTCCATCGCGACCTGCCGACCGAGACCCCGGTGCCCTTCCCGATCGGCATCCTGTACCGCGACGACCGGATTCTGGTGGCCGACAAGCCGCACTTCCTGTCCTCGATCCCGCGCGGCGCCCATGTCCTGGAATCGGTGGTGGTGAAGCTGCGCATGCAGCTGGGTATGCCGGAGCTCACCGTCGCCCACCGTCTCGACCGGGTCACCTCCGGGGTGCTGCTGCTCACCTGCCAGCGCCGCTGGCGCCGCCCCTACCAGGAGCTCTTCGAGCATCGCGGCGTCCACAAGACCTATCGCGTGGTCGCGCCGGTTCTGGATCTGCCGGCCGGAGGTGTCGAGGTCTCCAGTCACATCGTCAAGGAGCGCGGGGTGCTCCAGGCCCGGGAGGTCGACGGCGCCGAACCGAATGCCCGGACCCGGATCCGGCTCCTGGGCCGCCGGAGGGCCGGCGGGCGGGAGCTGGGACTCTACGAGGCCGAGCCGCTCACCGGCAAGACCCACCAGATCCGGCTGCACTTCGCCCGGCTCGGCGCCCCGATCCTCAACGACCCCTTCTACCCCGACCTGCTCGACGTCGCCCTGGACGATTTCTCGCATCCGCTCCAGCTCCAGGCCCACCGGATGTCCTTCATCGATCCGGTCGACGGCACCGAGCGGGTGTTCACCTCGCGGAGACCGCTGGCGGCATGGCGATGAGCTCCGCCATGGCGGCCGGGCGGCTCGGACGGTCAGAAGCTTGACGGTCCGCAACCCGTCCCGCAGGCTGCCGGCCCGTCGTCCGGGAGGACAGCGGGGTGAGACGACGGACCTGCCGGTACAGCCCCTCGAAGGTGTCCAGGGTGTGCTCGATCCCGTGCGGCGCGACGATCCGGCGTCCCTCCTCGGCCATCCTGTGGCGCAGCCCCGCATCGCCCAGCAGGGTGGCGAGCCGTCCGGCCAGGGCTGTCGCGTCACCGGGCCGGTACAGGAAGCCGTTCTCGCCGTCATGGACCAGATGGGGCAGCGCCATCGCGTCGGCGGCCACCACCGGCATCCCGGTGGCCATCGCCTCCAGAGTCACCAGGGACTGCAACTCCGCGGTGCCGGGCATGGCGAACACGCTCGCCCGGCCGTAGGCCTCGAGCAGCTCGTCGTCCGGCAGCTTGCCGAGGAACCTCACCCGGTCGGGGTCCAGATCCAGGTCGCCGGCCAGCCGCTCCCAGCCGGCGCGCGCCGATCCGGCGCCGACGATCTCCAGGCGTCCGGGCACGTCGTCGGGCAGCAGCGCCATCGCGGTGATGGCGTCCTCCAGATGCTTCTCCGGATCCAGCCGCCCCACGAAGAGCACCACCGGGCCGCCCGACATGACCCGGGGGATGCGGCGGTAGCGGTCGAGATCGATCCCGTTGGAGACCGCCAGCCCGTCGATCCCGGTGTTGGCGTACATGAGATCGACCGCCCGCCGCGTGGGCGAGGTGACGGCGTCGGCCTGGAGATAGACCCGCCTCAGATCGCGCCACAGCGCCGTGGCCATCGCCGGGCGCAGCGCCTGGGGGCAGGGCAGGTGGTCCAGCACGTTGGCGGGCATGAGGTGGTTGGTGGCCACGATCCCGATGCCGCGCCGCCGGGCCTCGACGAGCAGCGCGCGGCCCAGGAAGAAGCCGCTCTGGACGTGCACGGCGTCCGGCCCGGCGTCGTCCAGGAGCTGGCCCGCCGTGGCGCGCAGACCGGCCGGCAGGGCCACCGGGAAGTCCTGGTAGCCGGCGTAGCGGAAGGAGCGGAACCGGTGGACGACGACGCCTGCCTCGTCGATCATCCTGCCGGGGGCGCCGGTCGGGGAGGGGCAGGCCAGATGGATCTGGTGCCCGCGCGCCGCCAGCCCGTGGGCCAGCCGCCGGGTGAACTGGGCGGCGCCGTTGACGGTGGGTGGGTAG
Organism: Acidipropionibacterium virtanenii; assembly: GCF_003325455.1. Lineage (NCBI taxonomy): Bacteria > Bacillati > Actinomycetota > Actinomycetes > Propionibacteriales > Propionibacteriaceae > Acidipropionibacterium > Acidipropionibacterium virtanenii. The sequence goes on along the minus strand of NZ_CP025198.1, from coordinate 3,372,955 downwards.
GTGTCGGTTCCGATGAGGATCCTCACGATGCGTTCTCCAACTCAGCCGGGCTCGTGATGTGTCGTGATCCCGCCCGGTCGTGGACGCCTGCCCGGCGGTAGACGTCCAGGACGGATGCGGTGAAGTGGTCTGCGGTGAACAGTTGACGGGCGGCCAGGGCCCGGCGGGAGGCCTCGATGACCGGGCCCGGGGACAGCGCCAGCGCGGCGAGAGTGCTCGCCAGGTCGGCGTCCTGCTTGTCGGCGATCTGCCTGCCGAGGACCTGCCCGCCGAAGGCTGGAATCCCGGCGCCGGGCAGGCCTTCGGCGGCGACCAGCCCCTCGGTGAGGGCCGGATCGCACCAGATGACGCCGCGCAGCGCGGTCACGGACTCGGCGATCGTCATCGGCTGGTTGTCCCAGCCGATCGAACTGAGCACGGTGACATGGCTGCGTCTCAGATGGGTGCCGATGAGTTCGTTCGGCAGGGCGCCGGTCAGGTGGATCCCGGGCCTGGCGTCGATCATCCGCGCCACCCGGCAGAACTGCGGGCCGGTGCCGATGAGGTCGACCCGCAGGTTGTCGGGCCCGACGGCGTCCAAGGCGGTCAGCGCCGCCTCGACGAAGGGCACGACCCGCTTCTCCGGGGCGAAGCGTCCGATCCACAGCACGCGCAGCGGGCCGTCGACCCTTGTCAGAGGCGCAGCATCCGGGTTTGCGGGAGCCGAGTTGGGCACGACGTCGATACGTGGCAGGTCGGACTTGCGCAGTCTGGCCGCCTGGTGCGCAGAGGGTGAGGCCACCCGGTCGACCCGGCGGGCCAGGGTCAGGGTCATATTGCGCAGGGCGGAGTCCCCGGGGCGCTCCGCAAGAATCTCCGCGGAGGGTTCCAGGCCGGTGACCATGCGGTGGAACCGCGGGACGACGCCGACCAGGATCCGCTGCACCGGCGCCCGGGTCTGCCAGAAGAAGGTGTGGACGGTCGCGACGGTCGGGATGCCCAGCTCCTGGGCCGTCTGGACGGCGGCAGCGGCCAGACCGAACTCGGAGTGGACGTGGACGACGTCGACGCCGTGGGCGGTGAAGGCCTGGCGCAGCCGGGCGCGCAGGCCTGCGGTGTTGCGGATCACCGGCAGGCCCAGGCCGGGGAGGGTGAGCGCGGCTCTGACCGGCATGGCGGTGACGCCGTCGCGCTCCCCGAGCCGGTCGAGTCGCCTGCTGGGTGGGTTGACCGCCAGCACGCGGGCCACGGTGGCCAGGGAGCGGACCTGGTCGGCGTAGGCGTTCTCGGCGCCGCCCAGGTGGGCCAGGGAGTAGTCGGAGACGACGGCGACGCTGAGGTCGTCGCGCCGAACATGGGGGGTCATGGATGCCTCCGGGGTGATCGTGGGTGTCGTGGTTGCGATGCGAGATCGGGATGTCTGAGGCCGTGGTGTCTGAAACCGGGAGAGGGAGGCGATGCCGAGGGCCGCGACGGCACCGCAGGCGGCCATGGCCGCGATGACCGGGGCCCCGGCGTCGGCCCCCTCGCCCAGGGCGACCATCCCGAAGACGACCGCGACGATCGGATCGATGGTGGTCAGCGCCCCGACGGTCACCTCGGCCCGGCCGGCCGCGTAGGCCTGCTGGACGATGAACCCGCCGATCAGGGCGGCCGCGACGATGCCCGCCGTGGTGAGCAGCACCGGGGCCGAGATGATCGCCTGCCCGCCGGCCAGCAGGGTGGAGACGAGCTTCACCAGGGCGGCGGTGACGCCGTAGAGGACGGCCCCGGAGGTGGCCAGCAGCAGGGCCCGGTCGCGGGGCCGGGCCAGCCGGTGCGACGCCGCCAGGACCAGCCCGACGATGGCGGCCACCATGGCGATGACGCCGGCGCGGCCCAGATCGGGGGCCTGCGGCGGGCCCGCGTGGCCGGCCGACAGCGCCGTGAATCCGGCCAGTCCGGCGATGGTGACCAGGATCGCCGCCCAGACGGCTTTTCGAGTGCGAGGGGGACGGGGACGGTGGCGGGAGCCGTCGATGCGTGCGGCCAGCAGCACCGACCACACGACGGCCAGCACCCCGACCGGCTGAACCACTGAGACCGGCGCCAAGAAGATGGCCGCGACGTTGAGCAGGGTACCGGTGACGATGATCGCCATCCCCGCCAGCCAGCGGCGATCGGTGAGCAAGGAGGTGATCTGGCGCAGGGTCATCGAGCCCGTGCCGGGCCGCCCTGATGTGACCGAGCTGTGTCGGACAACCGCGCTGTGCTGCACGACCGAGCCCGCCGCCAGGCCGAAGGAGCCCAGCACGGCCATCAGGACGGCCAGCGCGACGGTGATCTGCGGGGTGATCGGGCTCATACCTGAAGCCAACCGCCGATGCGTGGCCCTGCCATTGAAGCTGTCAGGTGAACCGTGGTGGGGTTAACCCGACAGCTCAGGCCAACCATTCCCGGATGGCCTCCTCCCAGGCCTTGTTCCGGTTGGTCTCCATGAACCCCTTGTGGTCGATCAGCAGGTAGATCCGGCCCTCGGTCGTGTCCACGATCAGGGGTTTTCCCGCGTCCAGCAGGCCGCCGACGAATCGACCGTACAAATCCGTGTAGGTGCGTGCGAGCCCGATGACCGCGGATCGGGGGAGTCTCAAGGGCCCGTCGGACCAGTCGTTCAGCACCAGGCGGTCGGTAGTCAGCTCAACGGTCCCCCGGTGACGGAACAGCACCTTCTGGCTGATCCCGCCGGCCGCCCTGTCACCGGCGGTCGCGGCTTCGAGCTCGGTTGCGTAGGCTCCCACATATTCAGCACTGCGAGTCATGGTTCTCTCCTGTCATTGAATGCGAATACCTCACAGTGTGGCCCGATCCGGAATGGGTTCATATTCGTCATCGGTGTGTGTTCACCCATACTTTCGGACGTGTTCACTCATACCTTGGTATGGGGTTTGACAGGGTCCGCCGATCCGGGTGGATCGACTGCACGGCATTGGTATGCTGGAGGAGTATGAGGCAGTCTCCGGTGGCGCGATCGCGTGCGCGCGATGCGGCCTCTAACGTGGTGATGACGGTGCTGGCCCTGATATTCGGCGTCGTCGTCGCGGGATCCCTTTCGTCCGGTCTGGCTCGATATCCAAGGTTTCTGAATATCATTGATGCAGGGTTGGCCGTCATCGGATTCGTGCTCATGTGGTGGCGACGTCGATATCCTCTATGTTTCGCGTTCTATGTCTTGGTGGTGTCGACATTCACTACATTCATAAGTGGGTTGGTCATGGTGGCTGTCTTCACCGTCGCGGAATATCGACGGGCGCCGTGGGCCATCGCCCTGTCGGTGCTGTTCTCCATGGCGGCCTGGCCCAACCTCATGCTGTACGGCAACCCTGCATCCTCGACAGGCCCCTGGATCCTCGTCACCCTTGTGCTGACCCTGTCATTCACCGGATGGGGGATGTACCTGAGGACCCGTCGCCAGCTCCTGGCGACCCTTGTCGACCGATTGGACCGGGCCGATGAGGAGCGGATCGCGGCGGTCGACCGGGCTCGGGCCGCGGAGAGGCGCAGGATCGCCCGCGACATGCATGATGTCCTGTCGCACAGATTCGCGGTGCTCGGTATCCACGCCGGCGCACTGGAGATGCGGCCGGACGCACGACCGGAAGAGATAGCCTCCTCGGCACGAGTGATACGCGAGACGGTCCACGACGGACTCGACGAGCTTCGCACCGCGATCCGGGCCCTGCGGGAGGAGCCGGAGGATCCTGCCAGAGCACCGGCTGCCCGTCTGAGCGACGTGCCGGAACTCGTCGATCGGGTCCGCCACACCGGGGGCGATATCGGGTTCAGCGCCGATGGGGTGGATCTCGGCCGGGCCGGTTCCCAATGCGGGATCGCGGCATACCGGATCGTCCAGGAGGGCCTCACCAATGCGGGGAAGCACGCGCCTGGAGCCCCCGTCCGGGTGGTGCTCGCCATGGCCGGCGACTCGCACCTGAGCATCGTCGTGGAGAATGAATGGACCCCCCCTCAGGAAGGGCGACCGTCCGGCGCCGGGGTGGGGCTTCTTGGCCTGTCGGAGAGGGTGGCCGCTCTGCACGGGACACTGGAGTACGGGTCGACGCAGCGGGGCGGATTCCGGATCTCCGCAGAGCTGCCTCTCACCTGGGAGGCGACAGATGAGGAACGGTCATGACTGACACGTCGGTGCGGGTGCTCCTGGTCGATGACGACGCCCTGGTGCGGTCCGGCCTGTCACTGATGCTGGGCGGCAGGCAGGATCTGCGTATCGTCGGCCAGGCCGGCGACGGGCGGGAGGCCGTCGCGGCTGTCGCCGCGGGAGGCATCGACGTCGTGCTGATGGATGTGCGGATGCCGGTGCTCGACGGGATCGAGGCCACTCGCGAGATCACAGGCAGCGGCGTCACGACGGACGTCCTCATCCTGACGACCTATGCCGAGGATGAACTGGTGCTCCGTGCTCTGGCGGCCGGAGCGGCCGGGTACATCGTCAAGGACAGCCCGCCGGATGAGATCGTGCGCGCCGTCCACAGCGTCGCCGCCGGAGACTCGGTGCTGTCGCCGGGGGTCACCCGTGCGGTTGTCGGCGCCCTGGGGCTGAGCGGCTCGGGCGGCGTGGGGGATCCCGATCGGCTGAGCGCACGCAGCCGGCTGGACGCCCTCACATCGCGGGAGCGGGAGGTCGCGGTGCGCCTGGCTCAGGGCGATTCCAACGCCATGATCGCCGCTCGGCTGTACATGGGGGTGCCGACCGTCAAGGCGCACGTCTCCAGCATTCTCACCAAGACGGCGACCACGAACAGGGTTCAGGCGGCGCTGCTCATCCACGACGCCGGGCTCGATCCGGAGCTCTGATCGTGTCCCGGCGATGTCGGGCCGGAAGGACTATCGTCCGGTTGCCCCCCGGTCCCCGTCGCTGGTTCCGGGAACCCCCGGGGCGGTTCGCCTGACCCGGGCCGCGCACCGATGTCGCCGGACCGCTCCCGAGATCGGTCCTGACGTCGGTGAAGAATCGCGGTTCAGGATTGATCCGGCCCTGTCTCTGGTTAGGGTCTGTACTGGTTGACGTATCACCGATCTCGTCGCCGGGCATCGCCCGGGAGAGGAAGCAGCATCATGACAAAGGTCACCATCTTCGGCGCGGGCAATATGGGCTCCGCGATCGCCTCCGTCCTCACCGCCGGCGGGGCCGAGGTCTCCCACATCACCAGCAGCGCCACCGGCGCGACCATCGACGGCGACGTCGTGATCCTCGCGGTGCCCTACACCGCCTTCGACGACATCGTCGCGAAGTACGGCCAGCAGCTCGCCGGCAGGGTCGTCGTGGACATCACCAACCCGCTGGACTTCACCACCTTCAAGCTGCTGCCGGCCGCCGACTCCTCGGCAGCCGCCGAGCTTGCCGCCAAGCTGCCGGACTCGACGGTCCTCAAGGCCTTCAACACGAACTTCGCCGCGACACTGGCCACCGGCCGGGTCGGTGAGGACATCACGACCGTCCTGGTGGCCGGTGACGACACCGACGCCAAGGCCCGGCTCGGTGAGCTGGTGACCGGAGGCGGTCTGAACGTCGTCGATGCCGGCGACCTGGGCCGTGCCCGTGAGCTCGAGGCGGTCGGCGTCCTCCAGATGGGTCTTGCGGTGGCCGGGCAGATCGGCTGGACCGGCGGCTTCGCCACCATCAAGTGAGTCGGGCTAGAGTCCTTCGGTGACCGATCCCCAGCAGTCCCAGGAGCAGCACTCCGCCATCCCGACCCTGAGCACCAGCCTGCTGGCCGCCCTGGCACTGCTCTCGGCGGCCGGGCCGCTGGGCACCGACATGTATCTGCCCACCCTGGTGAGGATGGCCGAGGAGCTTCACACGACCTCCTCGATGACGCAGTTCACGCTGAGCGCCTTCATGATCGGCATGGCCGCCGGCCAGCTGATCATCGGGCCGCTGTCGGACTCCTACGGGAGACGCCGGCTGCTCATCGGCGGATCGGTGGTCTTCTTCCTCACCTCGGCCGCCGCGGTCTTCGCGAACTCGATCGGGCTGCTCATCGGCCTGCGCTTCCTGATGGGAGCGGCCGGTGGTACCGGATCGGTGCTGTCGCGGGCCATCATCCCCGACCTGGCCCACGGCCGGGCGGCGGCCCGCGGGTTCTCGGTGATGATGGCCATCCAGGGGTTCGCCCCGGTGATGGCCCCGATCCTCGGCGGTCTGCTCGCCGAGCCCATCGGCTGGCGGGGCATCTTCGCCGTCCTCGCCGGGTTCAACCTGCTCATGGTGGCGGCCGCCGTGTTCATGGTCCCTGAATCGCTGGCCGCCGCACGGCGCGTCCCCGGAGGGCTGCGCCGCCTTCTCCCCAGCATCGCGATGATCTGCCGGCGCCGGGTCTACGTCGGCCACGCCCTCACCATGGCCGTGATGTTCGGAGTGATGTTCTCCTACATCTCGGCCTCGCCCTTCGTCCTCCAGCGCCAGCTGGGCCTGAAGTCGACGATGTACTCGCTGGCCTTCGCCGCCAATGCGGTGATGGTGACCCTGGCGTCGATCCTCAACACCCGGTTCATCAAGCACTTCAGTCTGCGCGCGATCGTGCGTACCGGTCTGACGCTCGGGCTGGTGGGATCGGCGGGGCTGCTCCTCAACGGCCTGTTCGGGCCGTGGCTGTGGGTCACCCTGCCGTTGCTGTCGGTCACCGTCTTCGGGCTGGGCCTGGTGATGGGCAATGCCACGGCTCTGGGCGCCGCCGAGGTGCGCGACGCCGCCGGGGCCGGATCGGCGTTGATGGGCGCCCTGCAGTTCCTGATCGCCGGGATCGTCTCACCGCTGGTCGGGCTCGGTTCCAACCCGGCCCTCACGATGGCCGTGGTGATGCTGATCTGCGCCGTGCTGGCCAATTCGGCCCACTACGTGGTGGCACGGCCGGCCTCCGACTGAGAGAGTCCGGATATCACTGGCTGGAGGGGTCGATCCACCAAGAATGTCCCGGATCCGCTGCCCGGGTGAGTGATATTCGCACCCTCACATCACTGACAGCCGCGGATCGGCGTCCAGAGCGTCGGCCAGTTCCCGGGTACCCGCCACGACGATGAATCCCAGGTCGGGCGGGGCCGAGACGATCCAGGAGTGGTCGTCGGGCCAGATGAGATCGGGAGCGTGGCGGAAGGGCACCGGCCCGCGGTCTCGTGCCCACTGGATCACCGGGGCCAGCGGGCCCCGGAACAGCAGATAGCGGTGCCCCGACAGCTCCAGACGCTGGTGGGTGAGATCGTCCATCCAGGCCGCCCGCTCGGCTCGCCGGCGGTCCCCGGAGCTCGAGATCCGGGCCCCGATGTGGACCGCCCCGGCCACCGCGCGGCCGAGTCGACCACCGGCCGGCGATCCGGTGCCGGGCACCTCCGCCGCCCCGCCGAAGATGCCCGGGTGCCCCTCCCACAGACCGAGACAGACCTCCCGCTGAAGATACGCCGGGGTCACCGCACGCAACTGCTCGACCAGCGCCAGGAGTGTGTCGCGGGTGATCCCCTCATCCCCGTGCGGAATCCTGCGGTACACCTCGAATCCCGTCGGGACGGCGTCTCTGAGCCAGGAGGCGAACCGCAGATCGTCGGTGCGGGTGGGGATCATGCCCCCAGTCTGGCGCGTCAAGGGGGGCCAAGAGAATCGACGGGTGCGCATATCACTAGCTGGAGGGCCGGCTACGACATGAATGGTGTGAATTCGGGCCTCGGGCTAGCAAAATGCGCACCCCTCACTCCGTACCGAGCCTCCCGATCTCCCTGACCGTACGGCGAAGCGATTCCGCGAGGTCGTCGACGGGGGAGGAGCCGGAGTGGATCACCACGCCGAAGGCGGTGAGCACCAGCGAGACCGCCAGCTCGGCGGTCCGTTCGTCCCCGCAGCGCTGCGCCGCCAGGGCCATGAGGTCCTTGCGGATCGCGCTCATCTGCGGGCCCACGTCGTCGAGCAGCGCGGGATGGTCGGCCACCAGCAGGCGCAGAGGGCCGATGTCCGGGGGGACGGCGACGTGGGTGGCCAGCAGGTCGCACAGCTCGCCGACCGGGTTCCCGGTGCCGGCCAGGAAACCGGCCCGCTCCTCCTCGCCCAGCGGATCGACGGTCACCCCGAGCACCGCCGCGGACTTCGAGGAGTAGTAGTTGAAGAAGGTCCGCGGCGAGATGTCCGCCTCGGCGCTGATCTCCTCGACGGTCACCCGGTCCAGTCCCATCTCCGCCGCCAGGTGCAGGGCGGCGTCGTGGATGGTGGCGCGGGTGCGTCTCTTCTTCCGCTCCCGCAGGCCGCCCACCTCAGAGCGGTCGGTGACCCGTGACGGCGTCCCGACCCCGTTCCGGGCCATCAGGCCGGCTCCGGCACGGCCCCACCCGCCGACGACTCGTTGCGCGCCCGATGCTCGGCCCGCTCCTCCAGCGCCGAGCGCTCGCGCAGCGGCGGCACCTTGAAGAACCAGGTGAGGATGAAGGCGAGCACGATCACCGACAGCCCGACCCAGTAGACCGTCTTCGCCGAATCGTCGAAACCGGTCATGAAGGGCTTGGTGAGCGCCGCATCGGCCCCGTTGAGGAAGGAGGTGTCGGAGGTGGATGCCGAGGACTGGCCGGTGCTCGCGGAGCCGCTGTTGATCTGCCTGGTCAGCTCGGGCACGACGGCGTCGACGACATGCCTGCGCTGGTCGGCGTTGGAGTAGTCGACGGCCAGCCTGCCGTCGATCACGCTGACATGCTGCGTGGTGGCCACCGCCTGGAGGGCCTTCTGCCGGGCGGCGGGGGTCAGCTTCGCCACCTGTTGGTCGATCACGGCCTGCAGGCGCGCCTTCTGGGCGGCTGACGCCGTGGCGCCGGCCTGTCCAGCGGCGGCTGCCTGGGCGGCAGCCTGCTTCTTGACGGCGGTGGTCACCTGGGCGCGCACCGCCTTGTCCACCTGGGCGTCGACCTTGGTGGTGGCCTGGTCGAGGCCCTTGGCGTAGTCGGCCTCGACCTTCGTGGTGATCGGGCTCCACATCTTGTTCATGATCGCCTTGTTGTTCGAGGCGGTCGCGACCTTCGGGTCGAGGGCGGCATTGAGCGCCGCGGTCATCGTCGGCTCGTCTCCCATGGCGTTCGTGATGTTCGTCGGCATCACGGAGAACAGCACTGACAGCAGCACCGCGGTGCCCATCGTCCCGCCGATCTGGCGGAAGAAGGTCGACGAGCTGGTCGCCACGCCCATGTCCCGGCCGGGCACCGCGTTCTGGCTGGCCTGGGTGAGAGCCTGCATGAGGAAGCCCAGTCCCAGACCGAGCACGAACATGCCGATCATCATGTGCCACAGCGGGCCTCCGACGGCCCACAGCAGCAGCAGGTAGCCGCATGCCGTCACCGCGGTGCCGACCTTCGGGAACCAGCCGTAGCGACCGGTGCGCATGATGATCTGGCCCGCGCTGATCGAGGAGGTCATGATGCCCAGCACCATCGGCAGGGTGGCGAATCCCGACTCGGTCGGCGTCAGTCCCTCGACGATCTGCAGGTAGAGCGGGATCGTCATCATGGCTCCGAACATCCCGAAGCCGACCAGCATGCCGAGCACAGACGCCCAGGAGAAGGCGTGGTAGCCGAACAGCCTGAGCGGCAGGATGGCGTCGTCGCCGACGGCGCGCTCGATGAGGATGAAGGAGACCAGGCCGACGGCCGAGACGACGTAGCAGGCGATCGAGCCGAGCGAGGTCCAGCCCCAGGACCGGCCCTGTTCGGCCACCAGCAGGAGCGGCACGAGGGCGAGGACCACGGTCGTGGCGCCCCACCAGTCCACCCGCGGCCGGTCGGTGGCCTCGAAGTGAGGCAGGTGGAGGAAGAGGAAGACCATCGTGATGGCGAGGATGCCGACCGGCACGTTGACCAGGAACACCCAGCGCCAGCCGGAGACCCAGAGAATCTGGTTCGCGTCGGAGAAGACGCCGCCGATCAGCGGCCCGATGACCGTCGAGATGCCGAAGGTGGCGAGGAAGTAGCCCTGGTACTTGGCGCGCTCCCGGGGGGCGAGCATGTCGCCCATGATGGCCAGCGGCAGAGACATGAGGCCGCCGGCGCCGATCCCCTGGAAGGCGCGGAAGCCCGCCAGCATGAGCATCGAGGTGGAGAAGGCCGAGGCCAGCGAGCCGAGGATGAAGATCCCGATCGCCAGGAGGAAGAGTGGACGCCGGCCGAACAGGTCGGAGAGCTTGCCGTAGATCGGCGTCATGATCGTCGAGGTGATGAGGTAGGCGGTCGTCACCCAGGCCTGCTGATCCAGTCCGTCGAGGTCGTCCCCGATGGTGCGGATCGCAGTGGAGACGATCGTCTGGTCCAGTGAGCTGAGGAACATGGCCGTCATGAGGGCCACGACCACGAGCATGATCTGGCGCTGGCTCATGAGGGGAGTTCGCTGCCCGGGCGCCGCGGGCACGGCTTCCGGGACGTCGGTTGAGGCCATCCGAGTACCTGCGATTCGTGAGGACAGGCACACCGGGGGGCCTTGGATCCGCAATGGTCGGCGAGGGCTCCCCGCGTCCCCGCGGATTGGGTCCGGCGCGGGTGCGTGCCGAACTGCCCTAGAACGTAGCTCAATATTGCAGTAGCTGCAATATTTCGGGGGATGTCGTCGCGGATTTCCTCCTCCAGCGGACAGAGGAGGGGAGGAGGGGGCGAGGAGCCGCGGCATTCACCGTAGTGGGACGTGGGTCTGTCGGGTGCGGCCGAAGCCCGGGCGCGCTCCTCCCGGGCACCTGCCCCAAGAGTCGGCCTCAGATCGGCCTGATGTCCTGATCGGGAATGCCGTCCTCGTTCATGTCCGGGCCACGGGCGGACCGGGAGTCGTGACGGAGCACGACGGCGCCGAGGATCGCTGCGATGAGCGAGCCCACCAGGATCGCGGCGCGAGCCTCGTCGATCGCGGTGCTGTCGGGGAAGGAGAGCCCGGCGATGAGCATCGAGACGGTGAATCCGATGCCGCACAGCAGGCCGACCGGCAGCAGGTCTCGCAGCCCCACGGCGTCGGGAAGCCGCAGCCCGGTCCACCGGGCCAGTGCCGCGCTGGTGAGCATGATCCCGACCGGCTTGCCGATCACCAGCGCTGCCGTCACCGCCCACACCAGCGGATGGGCGAACAGGCCCGCCTCGCCGTCGGATCCGGTCAGCGAGATCGGCACCCCGGCCGCGAAGATCGCGAAGACCGGAAGGGCGATGACATTGGAGAGGGGCTGGACGAGCTGGCCCAGCCGTGTCGCCCGCGACGCCATCTCCGGGGCCCGGCGCACGGCCGGCACCACCAGCCCGAGCGCCACGCCGGCGATGGTGGCATGCACCCCCGAGGCGTGCATGCTCCACCAGGCGATCAGTGCCACCGGGATGAGCAGCCACCAGCGCATTCGAGGACGTCGCACCAGCCAGGCGAAGACCGCCACCGCCGCCCCTGCTCCCAGCAGGGCGAGGAGATTGAGGCCGTGGGAGTAGAAGATCGCGATGACGAGGATGCCGATGAGGTCGTCGACGACGGCCAGGGTGAGCAGGAAGACCCGCAGTCCCGAGGGCAGGCCGCGTCCGGCGATCACCAGCACCGCCAGGGAGAAGGCGATGTCGGTGGCGGTCGGGATCGCCCAGCCGTGCAGGTACTGGGTGCTGGACGTGGCCACGATGACCGCGGTGTAGATGATGGCGGGCACCGCGACCCCGCCGCAGGCCGCCAGGATCGGGACGGCCGCCTTCCGGGGGTCGTGCAGGCTGCCGACCCGGATCTCAGAAATGAGCTCGAGACCCACGGTGAAGAAGAAGACCGCCAGCAGCCCGTCCTGAGCCCATTCGCCGACGGACAGATCCAGTCCGATCGATCCGGGGCCGGCAACGGTCTGCGAAAAGGCCCGGAAGGCCGATCCGGTGGGTGCATTGGCCAGCGCCAGGCCGACGACCGCGCCGATCAGGACGAGGACGCCGCCGGTGGTCTCCCGGTTGAGGAAGGCTCTGACGCGGGTGATGTTCGAGGTGGTCATCGGGCTCCTGATGCTCCGGGCATGGTGCTGCCGTCGTCACCCCGAGGTCACGGGGCGGTCGACCAGGCTTCCCGACACACCGTCGCCGAGACTAACATCCTGGTGCCGCACTTCCCCGCAGAACTCGGGCCTCACCGAAATCCGCACCCCGGCCCGTGCCCGGCATGACGCCGTGGTTGGATTGTCGTGACATCCTTCGCCGCCGATGGTCGTCGCCCCGGATCACGGGCGCCCCTTGGCGGAGGCAGGTCCGATCACGCGGAGATGAGCGACGATGACGACGGGATACCAGCCGAACGAATTCGAGTTCGGGCGCGATGACGACGGCGAGTTCGTCCGGGTGATGGCCCGGGGTCATCAGGTGCTCTCCTCGCCGGGCATCAACCAGGGGTCGGGATTCAGCCTCGAGGACCGCACCGCCCTGGGGCTCAACGGCCTGCTGCCGTCGGGGGTGACGACCTTGTCCGGCCAGCTCAAGCGGGTCTACGCCCAGTACCGGGCCCAGCCCGACGCGCTGAGCAAGTACCTGTACCTCAACTCCATGCACGACCGCAACGAGGTGCTCTTCTTCGCCCTGCTCACCGAGCACATCGAGGAGATGATGCCGATCGTCTACACCCCCACCATCGGGCAGGCGATCGAGGAGTACTCCCACTGGTACCAGCGTCCCCGCGGGGCCTTCCTGTCGATCGACAGCCCGGAGAAGGTGGAGGAGGCCCTCGCCGCGATGGGCCACCGGTCCGAGGACGTCGATCTCATCGTCGTCACCGATTCCGAGGGGATCCTGGGAATCGGCGACCAGGGCGTCGGCGGCATCGCGATCACCGTCGGCAAGCTCGCGGTCTACACCGCGGCGGCCGGGATCCACCCCCACCGCGTCCTGCCCGTGGTGCTGGACACCGGCACCGACAATCTCGAACTGCTCAACGACGACTCCTACCTGGGGGCCCGCCATGCGCGGGTCCGCGGCCAGCGCTACGACGACTTCGTCGACCGCTTCGTCGTCGGCGCCCACAAGCTCTTCCCGAAGGCGATGATCCACTGGGAGGATTTCGGCGCCGGCAACGCCACCCGCATCCTGGCCAAGTACCGGGAGGAGTACTGCACCTTCAACGACGACATCCAGGGCACCGCGGCCGTGGTCGCCGCCGCCGTGATGGCCGCCGTCAAGGCCTCGGGGACGCCGTTGAGCGAGCAGCGGATCGTCGTCCACGGTGCCGGCTCGGCGGGCATCGGCATCGCCTCCCTGCTGCGCCGTGTGATGATCCAGCAGGGGGTGGACGCCGAGGAGGCCAGATCCCACGTCTGGGGGCTGGGTTCCCGGGGACTGCTGCGCGAGGGGCTGAGGCTGCGCGACTTCCAGCAGCCCTGGGCCCGCCCGGCCTCCGAGCTGAAGGGCTGGACGCTGGACCGGAAGGGCCGTTACGAGCTGGCCGACGTCGTCCGCAACGTCCACCCGACCATCCTCATCGGCTGCTCGGCCCAGCCCGGCGCCTTCAGCGAGGAGATCGTCGGCGAGATGGCCGGCTACTGCGACCGGCCGATCATCATGCCCCTGTCGAACCCGACCCGCAAGGCCGAGGCGGTGCCCTCCGACCTGCTGGAATGGACCGACGGGAAGGCTCTCATCGCCACCGGGTCCCCCTTCGAACCGGTGCGCCACCGAGGCACCACCTACCGGATCGCGCAGGCCAACAACGCCCTGGTCTTCCCCGGGATAGGGCTGGGCGCGATCACCTCGCGGGCCTCCCGGGTCTCCGAGGGCATGATCGCGGCCGCCGCGACGGCACTGGCCCGGACCGTCAACGCCCGGACCCCGGGCGCCTCCCTGCTGCCCGACATGACGGCGTTGAGATCCATCTCGGCGCGGGTGGCGCTGGCCGTCGTGGAGGCGGCGCAGAACCAGGAGCTGGCGACCGTGGAACTCGGGACCAATCCCGTCCAGGCGATCTACGACGCCATGTGGCAGCCGCGCTATCCGCGCGTCATCGCGGCCTGAGGACCGTTTCCCGGTGCGCTCGTCCCCTGGCTCACGCGATCCTGCGTGCGCCGAGGACCTCCCGCGACTCGACTGACGGCGTCGCGGTGATCTCTGCGATCCGCCGCCCCGGACCGGCCCTGCGGGAGCGTCTCCGTGATGTGATCATCTGGGTGAGCCGACTCGCCGAGAGCCCGACGGTCTGGGCGATGGTGCCCAGCGGAACCCCGGATTTTCGGGCATCCTGGACGGCGCCCAGGAATCGGTCGGACGCCATGCTCTCGATCTTTCGAAGCCCCTGCAGCAACGCCGCTGACTCCCAGACCGCTTCGAGCGCGGCCTGCTGCTTCTCGTCAAGATCAGCCATGGGGCCAAGTCTAGGCGGGGCCGACGACGACGCCCGGTAACCACTGCTGTGAATGTCCTGAGCAGTGGGTGCGGCGGGTTTGCGCGATGCGTCACTCTGGAATCAGCAACAGCGGCAACGGTTCCGGGAGGCGACCCCGATGACGCAGCACCAGGATGGCATCGTCGACGTGCTCGACGTCGTGGTCGGGCGCGTGCTGGCGGAGATCGCAGCGGTCGACACCGATCCCGGGATCCGGCCGGACGCCTTCATCCGCGAGCGCTACCGGGGGTCTCGGGTCTCGGCCGGCGGCGGTGAGGTGGTGCGGCTGGAACTGGCCAGCGGCGTCGTCGCGACGATTCTGGTGCGCGGCCTGCGGATGGACATGGTGATCGAGGTGCGCGGGCGTCGCGCTGATCTCGAGGTGCCCCAGGGGAGGTTCGCCGACGCCCTGCTCAGGTTCGTGTCCTGAGAGGGGATCACCGCCCGGCAGCCTCTAATGTGGGAGTGCAGGTGAGATGCGGTGCGGATGCGAGGAGAGGGCGATGGCTGAGGAATTCACAGCGGATCGGGCGGAGATCGGAGCCCTGCTGGCAGAGGACCTGCCGCTGCTGCTGAGGGCGCTCCAGCTGTGGCTGGTCCAGCTGCAGAAGGTCATCGAATCCCTGGAGGGTGATCAGGGCCTGGACGAGGAGAGGCGTCGCCGGCTGGAGGTGCACCGGGCCGAGCGCACCCGGGTCCTGGACCTGGTGGCGTCGATCAGTGCCTCCATCACCGGGAAGAAGAAGGGTGATCTGACCAGGGAGGACGTCGCGGCGTCGCGGCGCTTCATCGCCGAGAGCTGGGGCTGAAAGGGAGTTGGCGGCTGCTGGTCGGGGTCCGCTGGGCAGGGCCCGCTGGGCACAGCAGCCGGCCGGCGGGTGGGGGTCCGCTCAGCCGGTGATCTCGAAGCCGCTCAGGCCCACGACGTCCCGCTCGTTGGTGTGCAGCCCGGTGACGGTGGCGCTGCTGGGGCCGTCATGGAGCCATTCGACCATGGCGTTGACGGCGTGTGCGGGCCCTTCGAGCTCGCACTCCACGGATCCGTCGTAGCGGTTGGCGACGGTGCCGCTGACGCCGAGTTGCTGGGCCTTGGCCTGAGTGAAGTACCGGAAGCCGACGCCTTGGACGATGCCCTTGACGACGGCGTGGACGTGAATGGTCTGGTCGCTCATGACCCCATGGTGCCCCGGAAAACCTCCTCCCGGAACTTCCCCGGAGACCTTTCGTCCTCCCGGACCTTCCCCCGGAGACCACTTCGGCAGTGAGTGTGCACTCTGGCAGTGGAATACCGCTGCCGAAGTGAAAACTCACTGCCGAAGTGGAGGAGGATCGGTGTCAGGAGGGGAGGCCCCTCCGCCGGTCAAGCCGGCAGAATCCCCAGGTGGGAGTACTTGGCCGGGGGGTTGGCCAGGGCGTCGCGATCGATGACGGCCCGGGCGTCCAGGGCGATGGCCCCCGACGGCGAGACGGTCAGCGGGTTCATCTCGGTCTCGGTGATCTCCGGGTGCTCGGCCACCAGGGTCGAGAACCGGGTGATGACCTTGACCAGGGCGTCGACGTCGGCGCCCTCGGCACCGCGGTAGCCCTTGATGAGCGGCCAGATGCGCAGCGACTCGACCATCCGGCGGGCCAGCCCGGCATCGACCGGGGCCAGCTGGAGGGCGGAGTCCTTGAGGATCTCGGCGGAGGTGCCGCCGGCGGCCACCATGATGGTCTGGCCGAAGGAGGCGTCGCGGGTGGATCCGAGGATCAGCTCGGCGTTGCCGGCCGAGACCATCTGCTCGATGACGACGCCCTCGATGCGGGCGTCCGGCTTGGCGGCCGTGGCGTTGGCCACGATCTGCTCGTAGGCCGCCCTGACCTCCTCGGCGTTCTTCGGGCCGACGACGACGCCGCCGACATCGGTCTTGTGGGTGATGTCGGGGGAGGCGATCTTCGCCACCACCGGGTAGCCCATCTCGTCGGCCAGCTTCGCGGCCTGATCGGCGCTGGTGGCCAGCCTCGGCAGCGCGACCGGGATGCCGTAGGCGTCGAAGAGCTCCTTGGACTCGGTCTCGGGCAGCAGTCCGGTCTCGGGCACCGAGGCGATCAGCTGGGCGGCCTTCTCGCGGTCGGGCGTGAAGTCGTCGGCCGGGGCGGGGATCGACGCCGCGGCGGCATCGACGGCGTCCTGGGAGGCGACCTCGTTCATGAAGGCGTCGACGGCGTTCTCCGGGAACTCGAAGGTCGGGATGCCCGCGGCGGCGAGCTTCGCGGTGGCCTTCTCGTTCTCCGCGCCGCCGCCCATCCACACGGCCAGCACGGGCTTGGTGGTGGTGGCCGCGGCGGCGATGACGGCGTCGGCCGAGCCGATGATGTCGGTCATGGCCTGCGGGGTGAGGATCACCAGGATGCCGTCGGCGTCGGCCTCGCCGACCGCCGCGCTGATGGCGGCCTCGTAGCGCTTGGCCGGGGCGTCGCCCAGCACGTCGATGGGGTTGGCGTGCGACCAGGCAGTCGGCAGCACCTCGTTGAGGGCGTCCAGGGTCGTCTCGGAGACCTCGGCCAGGCGTCCGCCGCGCTCGGCCAGGGCGTCGACCGACATGACGCCGGGGCCGCCGGCGTTGGTGACCACGGCCAGGGTGGGCTTGCGGGCGGGCCGGTCGGCGGCCAGCAGCTCGATGGTGTGGTACAGGTCGGAGATCCGCAGCACCCGGGTGACGCCGACCCGCTCGAAGGCGGCGTTGTACACCGAGTCGGCGCCGGCCATCGCGCCGGTGTGGGAGACGGCGGCCTTGGCGGAGGCGGCGAAGCGTCCGGCCTTGTAGACGATGAGCGGCTTCCTGGCGGTGAACTTCTTGGCCGCGGCGGTGAAGGCCTGGGCGTTGGAGATCGACTCGGCGTAGACGACGGCCGCGTGGGTGTCGTCGTCATCGGCGAGGTAGTCCAGCATGGCGGCCAGCTCGACGTCGGCGGCATTGCCCAGGGTGGCGATCTTGGAGAAGCCGATGCCCTTGCCGATCGCCCATTCGATGAGGGCGGCGGTCAGGGCGCCGGACTGGGAGACCAGGGCGATATTGCCCGGCTTGGGGGTGTGCGCCGCGAAGGTGGCGTTGAGCCTGCGCTCGGGCACCTGGAGGCCGAGGCAGTTCGGGCCGAGCAGGCGCATGCCGTTCTTGCGGCAGACCGCGACGACCTTGTCCTCCATGGCGCGGCCCTCGGGGCCCACCTCGCGGAATCCGGCGGCCAGGCAGACGATGCCCTTGATGCCGGCCTCGGCGCACTGCTGGACGACGCCGAGGACGCCGGCGGCGGGCACGCAGAGGATGGCCATGTCGGCGGACTCTGGAGTCTCCAGGACGCTCGGGAATGCCGGGACGCCGCCGATCGACTCGTGCTTGGGATTGATGGGATAGACGACACCCTGGAAATTGCTCTCCAGCAGGTTGCGCACAACCATGTGTCCGAGATTCGTGGGTTTGGTGCCGGCTCCCACCACTGCGACTCGGTGCGGGGCGAACAGACAATCCAGCTCAGCGCTCATCGGGCAAAGACCTCCATGTCATAATTTGTCACCCGGCGTCGGGTGCACGATCACTGGCACGGTATCACCGCGATTCCCCCGGCTTTCGAGGGGGTCGGGAGTTGGGCCGGTAGGGCGCGTAAACGCCCTCATCAGCAGCTTGAAGCGGATTGTTATCTGACAAATTATGTCGGCTTCTCATGTCCTGCCGGGGGTGACATGCCCTCACCCGGATGAGGCTGGCGATCGTTCTCGCCGAAGACCGATTCCAGGGACGTGTGGTATTGACACCGACCGGGCGAGCGAATTCGGAACGGTTGGCAAACGCATCCCGAGGGTCGTCGTCACCGTACCGGGCCGGTCCGGCGGCCACCGGGCGGGCGCCCGGCGAGATGTCCTCCCGAAATGTCAGGTCCTCGAGCGTCATACCGCGGATGGACCCGTGAGCCGACGAGCCGTGTCGACGGGGCCATGCCCTGCGCCGCCCGGCCGAACAGTTCGTGCGCAGACCGCTCAGCCCCGATGCGCGAACGGACGGTTCGGTGGCGCCGGATGTGAGCGTCCTGGCGATGCGCGGATTAGCGTTGAGGCATGGCTGATGAGATCGAGTTCGGTACCGGAGGGTGGCGGGCCGTCATCGCCGACACCTTCACCAAGACAAATGTCCGCCGCGTCGCCCAGGGACTGGCCGATCGCATCCACGACGAGCAGGTCGACGACCGCCCCGTAGTCATCGGTTACGACCAGCGCTTCCTCTCCCCGGAGTTCGCCTGGTGGGCCGCCGAGGTGCTCGCCGGAAACGGCATCGGCGTCCGCGTCATCGACCGTCCCGCCCCCACCCCCATGATCATGTGGACCGTCCGCGACAAGGGGTGCGCCTACGGGATGGCGATCACCGCCTCCCACAACCCGGCCACCTACAACGGCATCAAGATCTTCACCGAGGGCGGCCGCGACGCCGAGGTGGAGGTCACCGCCCCCCTCCAGGAGCACGTCAACCGGTTGACCGACGCCGACATCAGGTCCGTGGGCCGGGCCGAGGCGGTGGACAGCGGACTGGTGACGGTGCAGACCTCGATGAACTGGTACATCGACTCGATCCTCGACCAGGTGGATCTGGACACCATCCGTCACGCCCACCTCAAGATCGTCCTCGATCCGATGTTCGGCGTCTCCAAGACCTGCCTGCAGACCATCCTGCTCACCGCCCGCTGCGACGTCGACACCATCCACGAGCGCCGCGACACCCTCTTCGGCGGGCGCCTGCCCTCCCCGAACTCCAAGACCCTCAAGGCCCTGGCCGGCGTGGTGGTGGAGCGCGACGCCGATCTGGGAATCGCCACCGACGGAGACGCCGACCGTCTGGGCATCATCGACGACCAGGGCAATTTCCTGCATCCCAACCAGATCCTGGTCCTGCTGTACTCCTACCTGCTGGAGGAGAAGGGCTGGACCGGGCCCTGCGTGCGCAACCTCGCGACCACCCACCTGCTCGACCGGGTCGCCGAGGCCCACGGGCAGACCTGCTACGAGGTGCCCGTCGGCTTCAAGTGGGTGTCGGCCAAGATGGCCGAGACCGGTGCGGTGATCGGCGGCGAATCCTCGGGAGGACTCACCGTCAAGGGCCATATCGCCGGCAAGGACGGCGTCTACGCCGGCACCCTGCTGGTGGAGATGATCGCCAGGAAGGGCAAGAGCCTGTCGCGGATCTACGCCGACATCGAGGAGCGCTACGGCCACCTCGAGATGATCGAGGACGACTTCTCCTTCGCGCCCGAGGCCAAGGAGGGCCTCAAGAAGCGCATCTACGTCGACCAGGACCTGCCCGACTTCGGCGTCGAGATCGACCACGTCTCCGACATGGACGGGGTGAAGGTGTACTTCAGGAACGGAGGATGGATCATCGTCCGCTTCTCCGGCACTGAACCCCTGCTGAGGGTCTTCTGCGAGATGCCCGACGCCGCCTCGGCGCAGCGGTGCATCGACGCCGTGGTGGCGAAGTACAGGCTCTAACAGGCGAGGTGCGGAGGGACGGTGAGGCCAGATCCCAGATCGCTTGCCGATCTTGGTCTTACAGATCACAAGTAATCACATAAGGGCACCCGCTGTAGCGTCTGTTGAGACCGGTGGATCAGGTTTCTGGTTGAGGTGGTGATGGGGGTGTACTCGTGGGGTGAGTACGTCATGGAAGCAGGGTCCGGGTAGGGCCGAGTCGTCGGAGGAGCGGGAGACGCGGGCGGTGTTGTTGGAGGCCTCGCGTCGGGTGTTCGTGCCGATCCCCAAGGTCTTCGTGCAGCATCCTCGGCGTCCCGGGGTGGCCGACCGCCACGGGCCCCTGGCCGAGTTCGTGAGGGCGGGGGACCGGCGGGGCTTGTTGGCACTGCTGATGGTGCATGGGGCGATCAGCAGTGGGGCCGGTCCCGGGGGATTCAGTAAGGCGTTGCCGTTGATGGTGTGGGCCAGGGCCTTTGGCACGACGGTGGACGCTGAGCCGGTCTCGGCGCGGTCGGCGGCGACCCGGATCCTGGCCCGGTTGGAGCGCCGTCGGCTGATCGAGCGGCGCCGTGTGGGCCAGGAACGGCGGGTCCAGGTGAGGCTGTTGGCTGCTGACGGGTCGGGCCGGGCCTACACGAGGCCGCGGGGCACCAGTCCGGGCCAGCGGTTCCTTCGGCTCTCGCACCGGTTCTGGACCGAGGGGTGGGATCAGGAGCTGTCATTGCCGGGGATCGCGATGCTGCTGGTGGCGCTCCACGAGCGGCCGGGGTTCGCCCTGGCCACCGCACACATGCCTGCCTGGTATGGATTCTCGGCCGATACCGCCGAACGGGGGTTCGCCGAGCTGCGTGATCACGGCCTGTTGAGGGTGGAACGGCGATCTCGGCGCGATCCCCTGACCACCGAGTTCGTGACCTGGTTCAACCAGTACACCCTGGTGGCGCCGTTCGACCCCGCCACCGTACAAACCGACCAAGACAGGAAGATCCATGGCAATGACCGATAAGAAGAGCACCCGGTGGTACATGGGCGCGATCCTGGCTGGGACAGGAGTCTTTCTGGTGGCCCTGGCCGTCGAGCTGGTGGCCCAGGGCATCGCGTTCGGTATCAGGTGTCTGGTGCCGGGGTGGGCAGACAGTGAGGCATCACCGGCATGGGGCCGACTCGTCGGGGCTTTGGTCGGTGCCGTGGTGGCTGTGGGGGGTACGCGGCACTTCGTTGAAGGTCTTCGATTCGAGTGGCCGTCGCATCGCCGGGGCAGCCCTCGCGCGATCCTCGACGTGCTTCGGCAGGCCATCTCCAAGGTGGCGATAAGACAGCTGTGCGGCGGCTTCCTCATCGTACTGGCGGTGATGACGCTCTCGGTCGGGGCGATCAGCCTCGGAGGCGGCTGGACGTTCGGCGACAGGGCCTGGTCGTGGGGGATCCTCTACGGGCTCGGTGCTGGGTTGGGTGCCGCAGTGATCGAAGAAGTCTTCTTCCGCCGGACCCTGCTACGGGTGGCTCTCAGTCGGTGCCGCCGGGTCGTGGCGCTGGGAATCAGTGCCGCGGCCTTTGGGCTGCTTCACGGGGTGCCCCGATTGCTCGGGGGCATGGCATGGGGTGATGCCGCGTGGCTGACGATCGCAATCACTCTGGGGCCTGGAATGGTGCTGGGGGCGGCCTGGCTGGCCACCCAGCGGCTGTGGCTTCCGATCGGGATCCACGTGGCCTGGAACATCGGCGAGTACTCGATCCTGGGGATCAACGTGCCTGGTGATGCCGGCGGCCGGGGCGTGTTCGCCTCGACGTGGTCGGGGACCACATGGTTGACCGGCGGCCAGCTGGGACTTGATGCGTCACTGGTCACCCTGATCGCGCTCTTGATCGTCGCGGCCTTCCTGATGTGCTGGGCTCGTCATAACAGGCGCCTCGAACGGGCATCGTGAACCCCCAACGCTCCCGAACGTCTGGTTCTTCAGGGAACCGGGGCGCTGCGGGGTCTGGCACAGTCGCCGGGGCGGCTGGCGCTCCCAGGCCTCGAAGGCGGAGGGACTATAGATTTGGAGCTATTGGTGGAGCTGGGGGCGTTCCCGGCTGCCGGACATCCTGAGCGCTGTGACAGGGGGCGGGCAGAATCCAAGTGCTGCCGGTAGTGGCCCGGCGCTCCCGGTCGACTCCGGGACGTGAAGGGTGCCTGGGGCGGTTCGGTTCAGGATTCTTGTCGTGGGGGTGTGGGGATGGCCTGGTCGTCGAGGTAGGCGTCAAGCTCCATGAGGTGGCCGAGTTGGTCCTTCATCTCGTGGGTGGGCAGGGCGTCGCCGTCCCGGGCCGCGGGCGGGTGGGGCAAGGGTGCGATGCCAGCGAACTGTCAAGCCCCGGGTTTGGTGGAGGGTCGGTTATCTGGCGTTGACGGGTTCTGGGAGGGGTTCTGACGGGACGGGGAGTCCGTCGGGATGTGCGTCCAGGAAGGCCTGCGGGGTGAGGCCATTGAGGGCGCTGTGGGGTCGGAAGGTATTGAACCAGTGGACCCACTCGGCGGTCGCGATCTCGACGTCATCGATGCCGTGCCAAGGACCGCGGTTGCGGATCAACTCGGCCTTGAACAGGGAGTTCAGTGACTCCGCCAGGGCATTGTCGTAGGAGTCGCCCTTCGAACCGACCGAGGCCACAGCGTTCTCGTCCGCGAGGGCCTGACCGTAGCGGATGGCCCGGTACTGGACGCCCCGGTCGGAGTGATGGATCAGCCCGGTCAGGTCTGCGCCGTCCCGGTTCCGCTGATAGATACCCATCGTCAGAGCATCCAGCGCGAGGTCGGTGTGCAGGGACCTGGAGACTTGCCAGCCGACGATCTCCCGATTGAACACGTCGATCACGAAGGCGACATAGACCCAGCCGGTGAACGTCCGGACGTAGGTGATGTCGGCGACCCACAACTCGTTCGCAGCGAACGCTGCGAAGTGCCTGTTGACCAGGTCCTCGGGACACTGGTCCCTCGGCGCCGAATAGGTGGTGTTCGGAGCCTTCGCCCGACGGATCCCCTGCAGGTTCAGGTCTCGCATGAGCCGTTCGATCGTGCACCTGGCGACGTGCCCGCGGCACCGGGTGTCGGGTTCCCGGTTCAGCACGATGTGCATCTTGCGGACCCCGAACGCATCGAAGTTCTTGTGGTGCACCTCGGTGATCTCCTCCTTCAGAACCTCGTCACGCTGCTCGCGTCTGGAGGGCTGATGGTGCCGGCGGGCGTAGTACGTGCTCGGAGCGATCTGGATGTCTGCTTGGCGCAGGGTCTGGCAGATCGGCTCGACTCCGAACTCGTCGCGGTACTCGTCGATGAACTGACAGATCAGTAGGATGGGCGGTCGAGCTCCGCCGCGAAAAAAGCCGAGGCCGAACGCAGGATCGCGTTGGCCCGCCGTAGCTCGCGGACCTCCTTCTCCAGTTCCTGGATCCGGGCGGCCTCATCGGTCGTGGTGCCGGGACGATCACCGGCATCGACCTGGGCCTGACGGACCCAGCCTCGTAGCGTCTCGGGGTTAACTCCGAGTTGCTCGCCGATGCGGCGGAACAGGCCGCGCTGAGACGCCGGATCGGCCTCGAGAGCGTCCAGGGTCATCCGGGTCGCTCGTTCCCGGAGCTCGCCGGGGTACTTACGTGGTGCAGGCATGACAGAGAAGTCCTTTCCGTGGCTTCACTGCCTCCATCATCCCCGGGACGGTTCACTGACTGCACCAGAGGAGCTCTTGGCAAGGAGTCTTACAGAAGGTCGGTTGTATGACTTGCGTAGTGCTGTTTCTTCCGATGGACCTTATGCGGGGCGTGTTCCTGTCAGGGCTGCCGTGGTCCGTGCACTCATCTGTGGGATAGTCGCCTCCTGTCAGTACGCGGATCCTCGAGGACTACGGATCATCGGTGCGGTTCTTGATGAGCGACTGGATCTCGATGACATCACCTTCGGGCTGCCTTTGGTGTTCGTCGACTGTGAGCTGCCTTTCGGGTTCTCCGCAGTCAGATCGAGTCTGCACCACCTGCACTTCCGTGTGTCGATCCTCGCTACTCGGGAGGATACGAACGCAGTCCTGGACCTGGAGCAAGCCCGCATTCTCAACGACTGCGTCCTGGAGAGATGCCACCTCACTGCATCAACCCGGCTCGGTGCAGTGAGATGGCAGGGGTGTCACGTCGGTGGGCATTTGCAGTGCGACGCCGACATCACCAACACCGACGGACCAGTTCTGGCCTGCGACAATTTGACGACTGACAGCAACGTCACTGTGAGTGGAAGATGCAGGAGTACCGGAAATGATGATCTCGGCGCAGTGAGGTTGCACGGGTCCCACGTCGGTGGTCAGTTCCGGTGCAACGCCGACATCATTGCTTCCTCTGGACCGGCGTTGGTCTGCGACCATATGGTCACAAACAGCGACGTGATCCTCCACGGTTCTTGCGCAGGTGCTGGGAACCGTGGTGCAGTCCGACTGCCTGGGGCTCATATCGGTGGCCAACTTCAGTGCAGCGCCGACATCACCAATTCAGACGGGCCGGCGCTGTATGCCGACAACCTGGTCACGGAGGGCATCACAGCAGTTGATGGACGGTGCGCCGGAATCGGCCCGGAAGGTGTAGTCCGGTTGCTCGGGGCTCATCTTGGCGGACAGCTCCGATGCGGCGGTACGATATTAAACCCCGACGGGCTGGCGTTGGCTTGCGACAACCTGGTCGCTGGCAGCGACATGATCCTGAATGGCTCATACGGTGGCTGCGGGGACCGTGGCGTAGTCCGGTTGTTGGGCGCTCATATTGAAGGGCAATTGGTCCTGTCACCAGCCTTCATCGGCGATGAGCCACCTATCCGATGGCTGGTCCTGGACGGGCTCACCTACCCCGGACTCCCTACGCTCCGAATTGGGGAAGAGGAGGACCAGGAGAGGGCGTGGATCGATCTGCTGGCCAATCAGACCATCGAGTACGCGGCTCAACCCTGGCAGCAGCTCGCCGCGGCCTGGCGAGCAGCCGGTCATGACGACACAGCTCGTCGGGTCCTCATTGCCCAACAGGAGGACCGACGTCATCGTGCCCTTTCCCAGACCAGACATCCATGGCGGAATAAGACGATCGCCTGGCTGTCGAAGCACACGACCGGCTACGGATACCAGTCATGGCGGAGCCTGGTGATGCTCGTCATCGTCGCGGCCGCCTCGGTCGGAGCATCCGTGTGGTTCAGCTCGCCGGCATGCGGCAGGCTTGAGCGGGTAGAGGCTGGACTCGGATGGGCTGTGCCCATCATCTTCTCAGTGAGACATACTGCCTGCCCTGCCACAAGTCCCGGAATGATCATCACATCATGGGTGGCTCACATCATCGGTTGGACACTCGTCACACTGTTCGTCACAGGATTCACCGGCATCATCCGCAAGAGTCACGACTGATCATCTTGGGCTATGCCCAAGTGGGAGGCGCTCCCCATGTTGTGGTGGCGAGTCGATCGGCGTCATGCAGGAGTGCGGGCACGTCGAAGGTGGTGCCGATAAGCCGTGCGGTCGCGGTGACGGCGTCGATGGTGGTTGCTGCGGCGGTCAGGGATGTGGCAGCAGGTATGGGTTCATCGGGGTGGCTGATCTCGTGTGACAGCAGCCAAGTCCGGCTATGGCTGGCAGCTGAGGTGATGCGCCAGGCCTGCTCGGCGCTGGCGATGGGAAGTTCTTTGATCAGTGTCGTTGCGCTGGGAAGGGAGCTCTTGGCGCCGGTGTCGGGGTTCTGGAGGCTTCGGAAACGGCCGCCTTTTTCACGGTTGACGGTCCATCTAAGGGCTGTGGTGAGTTCCTCGAGCTCCTCGGGCAGGTGCGGGCGGCCGGCGCCGAGTTGTCTGTCCTGGGCCCACCGGTTCATGGGCGCCTCGTCGTTGAGGTCTTGCCACAGCATCAGTAGTGCGTGTTCCAGCAGGTGGTCCTGCTGGTCCAGGAGATAGTTGAGGCGGCTGGTGGACTCGAGGCAGACCCTCGCGCTGGCCAGCGCGCTGAGCTGGACGTTGACGCCTTGGGCGATGAGGACGGCTGTGGCCCGGGAGGAGTCTGCGATCGAGACCGATAGACAGCGCACCGCATCATTGATCCAGAGTGCGAGCTGGGCAATCGAGGGCGACTGGTCGATGTGATGCCTCACGAGGGTGTCCAGGCGTGTCCACCATGACGTGTCAGACGGTGCGCTGGTGACCCGTACGACGGCGTCTGCGGCCCGGACGGCGATTCCGGCTGCGTGTCGGGTCCGGGCGGCGGCGTCGCATCGTGGCTCGTTGCCAGGGGAGGATGTCACCCACCCACTATCCCAAGACCAGGGCATCGGAGAAGCCGATAACCCTCCACCCCAGATCATCCCGACGGGTTGTAGCCCCTTCACGAGGCTGTAAGGCAGGTGCTGCCGGTGGGCGAGGGGGTGAGTGATGCCGGGCCTGGGAGCGCAGTGGTGCGAGTTGGTTATCTGCTGGGGGTGTTTGCGCTGGTGGTAGGCCTTCGGGTCCGGGTTGCGGTGGATGGCGCTCCAGTGGGGTCGGGCAGCGCAATCTTGAGTCGCTTGTTGCCGGAGTGGGCGGGGGGGGTCTTCGTGGATCTAGGTTCCGGATCGCATGGCGCCTAGGGCGTAGGTCACGAGGTTTCCTGACTCAACCCGAACCACATGATTCGTACGGGTTGAAACCGCATGCAGAGCTGCAGCGGTGCGTAAAAGTTCAGATGTGGGTCCAATCCATCGAGTAGCGACCAGTTGTGTTCGGCGCTCGCTCTCGATGTTGCCGACCTCTCGTCGGTGTGAGCGCGCTGATCGATTCAGCAGCTCTCCGGTGTCGTGATCGAGGCGGGGCGCTAAGCCTGATGAGTGTATCGCCGCTGGATCGAGTCGGCAGCAGAGTCTTCTTCGTCGATACTTGGAGCATGGGATTGGTGGAGTGGACCCGGCTCGAGGGCGGTCAGGTCGAGGCGGTTGTTGCCATGTTTGTCAACCGGGAGCATCCGAATTCTGTGCGTATCACGCCGTCGCGCGGGGATGGTGGGGTGGACATCCTGGACCGCGGTGCTGGTCCCGAGGGCGGTGACGTCGTCTACCAGGTCAAGCGGTACACAGGCAAGCTTACGCCGCGTCAGAAGAAGGATATCGAGGACTCGCTGGAGACCCTCCAGGCCGAGCTGCAAACCGAGAAACGGTGGGAGAGCCTAACGGTTGAGGAGTGGTATCTGGTCACTCCTTGGGATCCGACGCCGGAGACGGAAACCTGGCTCCAAGGCCTCGGGCAGGCCGGCATCAAGAAGATCTGGCATGGCCTTACATGGGTCGATCAGCAGGCCGCGAAGTACGACGACGTCATCGACTATTACCTCCACGATGGCCGTGCGCTCGTCGAGAGGACGCACGCCGAAGTCATGGCGCTGCTCGGGACAGACCAGATCGGACCAGGCCTCACGGTCCCCGAGGTCGCGGAGCGGCTTGAGAAAGCCATCAAGACGCTCGATCATGATCCGCACTACCGCTACGAACCCCACTTCGGGGAAGGGACGCCGCCTCCACCACCGCGCGAGGGTGAGCGCCCTGGACTGGTCTTACACTGCATGGACGCCGTAGAGGGAGGTCGGTGGACGAGTGTGGACATCATCGCCCGATGTGCTGCCTCCACCGCCGAGCGACCCATCACTATCAAGGGCACCTTCAAAGCCGAACCTGACAGCGAGTTCGCCCGCCAGCTTGAAGACTTCCTCACCTACGGCGCTCCGTTCACGAGCCCGGAGGGCGCGTTCGACGGTGAGATCGACGCGCCTGGTGGCCTCGGCGGACCACTGAAGGGGGCAATCATCAGGACTGGGCCGACCGCACATCAGGATCTGGGCAAGAACCCTGACCTGCATCTGGAAGTGCTTGATCCCGAAGAGGCCGTTGTCGGAGAGGCTGACGTACGGCGTGTCGTCCGGAGCCAGGGCATTATGGGCGGGGCACGAGCGGTACTTGAGGAGACCAATGGCCTGTTCAGCATCGAAGACCGCTACGACCTCAAGAACAGCCAGGTCCACCGCTCACTGACTTTCGGCGACTTTGTCGGGCACCCGGTGGCAGTCGCATACGGCGCGATGAAGTTTGTCAGCCAGCTCCACTCACCCAACAGGCTGCGCATCAGTGTGCGCCATACCCCACCCGCGCGCGGCATCATCGACGCAAGCATCGGTTTCGACCGGCAGGGCGAAGCCCTCCAGTACATCGGCGCGGTCACCGGCGCCCTGGAGACGCTGGCTTTCCTGCAGCAGCACGCCAGCGAACTCATCCTCACACCCGAGTTCGGGACCCTGTCCCGTGAGCAGTTCAGCTCATGGCATCGTGCGGGAAAGCTGCTACGGGGGAAGGAACTGGCAGGGTCGTACCCCGACGGCCAGTGTCTTTTCGTTGAGCTTGGCTCGGAAGTCACGCCTACCGAAGGCGAGGATCTTCAGATTCAGCTGCCGCTCACAGTGTGTGTGGGGGAGCAGAAGGTTGATCTGGGTTATCAGGTCGCCGTACTGCCAACCCCCACGCTCCTCGAGCGTAGGAAGCGGGATGACGTCGTTGTCCATGCATTCACCACGCCGGACCGGCGGATTCGCTGGCGCCGAGATGACCCAGAAATTCCTAAAACAGCAACGAAGCAGCCATAATCACGAACAGGTACCTGATTTGACTGCTTTGAATTTTTCGGACATGCCCGAAAAACTCTAAGCAGTTCATTGCGGTGTCGTCGGCGATGCAGGTCCGCATGTGCCAGAACGGGTCACTGATAGTGCCGGCCGGGGTGGGCCAGGTGGCCTCGGCGAGGCGTGCCAGGGCCTGGTCGGGTCGATTCCGGCCGTGCAGGCGATGCGGTGCGGCGCCTCGGTCGCCTCGGGAGGGGGCTGGGGGCCTGTGGCCGGTTGTGGGTCATGGTGGGCCACTCGTTGTGGTCGCGGGCGCGCAGCTCGCCCGGTGAGGTTCTGAGCCTGGGTCAGGCTGCAGGCGCGGGCAACCCCCGCTTCCTCCCACGGCGCGCCGGCCGGATCCCACCAGCCGGAGGAGGGGATGGCGGCAGGCCGGGCGATGCCTACTCCACCCGCGCCAGACCGCCCTCCAGCACCCCGATCAGGGTGCCGCGGGTGGCCCGCAGCCCAGCGGCCACCATCCCCGCGCCCGCGGCGATCACCCCCAGGGTCACCGCCAGGGTGACCGGCGAGAGCACCAGTGCCGCCCCGACCAGGGGCAGCAGCACCACCACGGAGCTGGCGATCGAGACGGCCATCACGAACCACAGCGGTCCCAGCACGGCGTGGCGTCTGGCCTCCTCCTGCTCGGCCACGGTCATGCCGATCAGATCCAGTCCCACCTCGATGTCGCGGCGGTCCAGCACCGCCGAGGTCTGGTTGATGCCCACCGAGCAGGCCACCGTCGCGAAGGCGAAGACGATGGTGAGGATGATGCCGGTGCGGATGTCGGAGACCAGGATGGCCCCGGCCGGGTCGTCGCCGGAGTTCGAGGCCTGGCTCAGCAGCGCCACCCCCGCCCCGCCGGCCACGCCGACGAAGCACACCGACCCCAGTGCCGAGACCTGGCGCCACGCCGCCTTGGGGGCCTCCAGCACCATCCGGGCGGCCACCAGGGCCGGGGCCGTCCTCGCCCGGCGCAGCCGGCCGCGGAAGTACACCGACATGAGCCTGGGTCCCACGATGTTGATCACCGCCAGACCCGTGCCCATCGCGAACAGCACGAGTGCGAGCACGATGATCGGGGCGGCAGACGCTCCCAGCTTCGGCGCGATCACCGCCGAGCCGACGGCCACCACCAGCACCACCGCGCCCGCGACGATCCTCAGCGCCGAGACCCTCTGGGAGTCGGAGCGCATCCGCACCCCCAGCGGGGAGATCTCCACCCGCCGCAGGCTCACCGCCGAGCTGGCCAGCGCCAGCACCACCAGGGCGGCGATGACGCCGAGCAGCGGCCCGGGACCCAGCAGGAGGGACCCCACACCGATCGGCCCGCCGTTGAACGGCAGCATCCCCAGCAGCGGCAGGCTGACGGCGTACCCCGCCACCCCGGCCAGCGACCCCGCCAGGGCGTAGGCCCCGGACTCCGCCAGGGTGAGCAGCCGCAGGGTCCCCGACGTCGCTCCCAGCAGCCGCAGCGCCGAGAGCCGGTCGTCGCGGCGCCGTGCCGACAACCGGGTGGCCGAGGAGGCCAGCGTCACCAGGGGCAGCACCAGCAGCACCACGGCCAGGCCCGACAGGCCGCGGTACATCACCGCCAGGTCGCCGGGGATGCGCCAGAACATCGCGGCCCCGGCGGTCACGTCGAGGATGATCGTCGAGATGACGGCGAAGGCGGTCACCGGCAGCGCCCAGGAATGCCGGTCGGCCAGGGTGGGGCGGGCCAGCATCCGCAGGATCGGCCAGGTGATGCGCGCCGTTCCGGCTCCCGGGAGGTCAATCGCCTCGGGCGGAGTGGCATCCGTGGCTGGGGCGAGGCCGCTCATCGCACAGCCTCCTTCCGTCCCACGGGGGCCGGACGCCGCTGGTCGGAGACGATCCGGCCGTCGGCCAGGGTGAGGATCCTCCCGCAGGACCGGGCCACATTCAGGTCATGGGTGACGACGACGAGGGTGCGCCCACGACCGGCCGTCGACTCCAGCAGGGCCGCCATCACCTCGGCGGCCGTCCGTGAATCCAGCGCGCCGGTGGGTTCGTCGGCGAAGACGATCGCGGGGTCGGTGACCTGGGCTCGGGCGATGGCCACCCGTTGCGCCTGGCCGCCCGACAGCTGCCCGATCCGTCGATCCTCCAGCCCGGGCAGTCCCAGGGCCGCCATCCAGCGGGAGGCCTGGGCCTCGGCCTGTGACCGGTCGACGCCGTTGAGCATCAGCGGCAGCGCCACGTTCTCGACGGCCGTGAGCTCAGGCACCAGCATCCCCTGCTGGAACACGAAACCGAGGCGTTCGCGCCGCAGCCGCGCCCGGCCTGCGGCGTCCAGCCCGTCAACCCGGACGGGCCGGTCCAGCTGCAGTTCGATAGATCCGGAGTCGGCGGCGAGGATGCCCGACAGGCAGTGCAGCAGGGTGGTCTTGCCGGAGCCCGAGGGGCCCATCACGGCCACCGACTCGCCGGCTCCGATGACCGTGCTCACCCCGGCCAGCGCGCGGGTGGGCCCGTAGGTCTTCACCAGGGAGTCGGCGACGACAACGGGCGGGTGGCCCTCCCGGTCCGGCGCGGCGGGGGAGGGGCGGGTCTGCGGGGTCCGGGGTGACGTTCGACTGAGCATGGCCCCAGCCTTCCCGGGCGCGGCGTCGTCGCGGATCGTGCCCCGGAACCTCTTCCGGCCTCCTCCCCGGGGATGAGAGGGAGGCGCCGGGGTGGGGGACATCCCGCAGGTCCTGTCGGCTTCGACGCGGCACGGCACGGTCGTAACGTGGGCCCCATGACGACCATGGACCGTTCGCTTCCGCAAGACCTCCCGCATCAGTTGCTCATCGGCGGCCAGTGGGTCGACGCCGACGAGGGCCGTACCTTCGACGTCATCGACCCCGCCACCGAGGACGTGCTCATCTCCATCGCCGACGCCGGCCAGAACCAGGGCGTCGACGCGCTGGACGCCGCCGTCGTCGCGCAGGACGCCTGGGCCGCCACGGCCCCGCGCGAGCGCGCCGAGATCCTGCGGCGCGGCTGGCAGATCATCACCGACCGCAAGGACGACTTCGCCCGCCTCATGACTCTGGAGATGGGCAAGCCGCTGGTCGAGGCCTACGGC
Source organism: Acidipropionibacterium virtanenii (assembly GCF_003325455.1). NCBI lineage: Bacteria > Bacillati > Actinomycetota > Actinomycetes > Propionibacteriales > Propionibacteriaceae > Acidipropionibacterium > Acidipropionibacterium virtanenii. The sequence goes on along the minus strand of NZ_CP025198.1, from coordinate 3,341,357 downwards.
GAGGTGACCTACGGCGCCGAGTTCCTGCGCTGGTTCTCCGAGGAGGCCGTGCGCATCCGCGGCGACTACGGCATCCTGCCCGAGGGCAAGGTCCGCCAGCTCGTGATGAAGCGCCCCGTCGGCCCCTGCCTGTTCATCACCCCCTGGAACTTCCCGCTGGCGATGGCCACCCGCAAGTCCGGCCCCGCCCTGGCGGCCGGCTGCACCGTGGTGATCCGGCCCGCCTCGGCCACCCCGCTCACCACCCTGCTCTTCGCGAAGGCCATGCAGGACGCCGGACTGCCCGACGGCGTCCTCAACATCGTCACAGGCCGCGACCACGGCGTCACCGACAAGGTGCTGGCCGATCCCAGGCTGCGCAAGCTCTCCTTCACCGGGTCCACCCCGGTCGGCCGCCACCTGCTGGCCCAGGCCTCCGAGCACGTGCTGCGCACCTCCATGGAGCTGGGCGGCAACGCCCCCTTCATCGTCTTCGAGGACGCCGACGTCGACGCGGCGGTCGAGGGGGCCAAGGGCGCCAAGATGCGCAACATGGGGGAGGCCTGCATCTCCGCCAACCGGTTCATCGTCCACGAGTCCGTGGCCCATGAGTTCACCGAGAAGTTCACCCGGTACATGTCGGGCCTGGTGGTCGGCGACGGGATGGCCGAGGGCACCGACGTCGGCCCCCTCATCACCGCCGGAGACCGCGAGAAGGTGCACGGGCTGGTGGATTCGGCCCGCCAGGCCGGCGGGGAGGTGCTCACCGGTGGCGAGATCCCCTCGGGCAGGGGGTTCTACTACCCGCCCACGGTGATCGCCGGGGTGCCCGCCGACGCCGATGTGATGACCACCGAGATCTTCGGGCCGGTGGCCCCGATCACCACCTTCAGCACCGAGGAGGAGGCCCTGAGGATCGCCAACTCGGTGCCCGTCGGGCTGGCCGGATATGCGTACACCCGCGACGTCGACCGCATCCAGCGGCTGGGGGCGAAACTGGAGACCGGGATGGTCGGCGTCAATATCGGCGTCTTCTCCAATGCGGCCGCCCCCTTCGGCGGGGTGAAGGAGTCCGGTCTGGGGCGCGAGGGCTCCTACCAGGGGATCGACGAGTTCCTGGAGACCATCTACCTGGCTCTTCCCGACCCCTCCTGACGTCGATTCGACACCCTCACCACAGCCCCCACGACCGGACGGACAGCAGGGCGAGCAGCCCGGCCCAGACCATCGAGGCCATGGTGCCGATGATGAACTGCTCTATCGCCGCCTGGGACTGGCGCCGGGCCTGACCGGCGTCGGTCCCCGGGGCAGGAAGAGAGTGCAGCTCGGCGTAGCGGGCCAGGGTCTTCACCCCGGCGATCACGGCCACACCGCCGGGCTGCCCGGCCAGCAGGGACGCCGTGATCCCCAGGCGCTCCAGGTAGCCGATCCAGCGTCCGCCCCGCAGAATGCCGTCGTCGGTCTGCCGGGACCGCATCGCCGTCCACAGCGATCCCGGCCGGTCGGCTGCCGGCGTCGCGGCCCAGAACACCGCCCGGACGACGGGTGCTCCGCCGGGCACGGCGAGGACCGCCAGCGCCAGGGTGACAAGAACATGGATGAGCATCATCCCCCCTTCCCGGTACTTCTGGACACTGCACTTCTGGACACTGTCCTTTCGGACAGGGCCTCGGCGGCCAGATCGACCGCCAGCGCCCGCGTCCGCCGCAGGAACTCCCACCGCCGGGAGGTGAGCCTCTTGCTCACCGCCGGTGCGCTGATCCCGAGCCGTCCGGCGATCGCCGGTCTGTCCATGCCGCGATCGTAGAGGTCGCATACGTCAAGTTCGGCCGGGGTGAGGGAGGACGCCACCTCGGCCAGCACGTCGATCACCCGTGCCAGCCGTGTCGAGGCCGGGGGCCCGGCCAGCTCCACGAGCACCCCGTTGGGGGCCTTCTTCGCCCCGTCCACGGCCTGACGAGCAGCGATATAGGCCGGTCCGGCCGCCTCTCGGGTGGAGTCCGGCAGGGGCGTGCGCACCTCTCCCATGCCGATTCCGCACCACCACAGGCGCTGTCCGCAGACCGTCCAGACCGCGGCGACCAGGGTGGCCGGGTCGGTGGTGAAGGCCTGTATCTCGTCGCCGGCGGTGCGCTCGGGCGTCAGTGCCCAGTGCGGGCTCCCGGCGGGCGACGTCGGGTCCCCGACGTCGATCACGGGCAGCCGAGTCAGGGCGCGCAGCAGCCCCGGGACGAGGTCCTCCGACATCCTGCTGCGGCGCTGGTCCACAGTGAGCGCCCAGCCATGCATCGCACCCATGACGGCAAGAATAACCTGTACAGTTCACTACGTATATGAGTGAGCTATTCACCTCACTGGTACAGAAGTGACGGATACGGCTCACCCTCTGGTGGCTGGATCAGATCCTGACGAGTCGCCCGCGGGCATGGCAGGATTGCGCCCACCGAGACAGGAGGAAGCATGGCCAAGAAGAAGAAGGTCGGAATTCTCACCGCCGGTGGGGACTGCCCCGGCCTCAACGCCGCCATCCGCGGCTTCGGCAAGGCCGCCATCAGGCAGCACGGCATGGAGCTCATCGGCTTCCAGGACGGCGTCCGCGGGCTGGCTGAGAACCGCTACGTCCCGCTGGACGGCCGTGCCCTGTCGGGCATCCTCACCGTCGGCGGCACCATCCTGGGAACCAGCCGTGACAAGGTCAATCGCATGGTGGTCGACGGCGAGACCCGCGACATGATCCCCACCATCAAGGAGAACTACGAGAAGCTCGGGCTCGACGCCCTGGTGACTCTGGGCGGCGGAGGCACCGCGCGCAACGCCAACAAGCTCTCCAAGGCCGGCCTCAACGTCCTCCATCTGCCCAAGACGATCGACAACGACATCATCGGCACCGACGACTCCTTCGGCTTCTCCACCGCCCTGGAGATCGCCACCGACGCCATCGACCGGCTGCACTCCACGGCCCACTCCCACCACCGCATCATCCTCGCCGAGATCATGGGCCACCGGGCCGGCTGGCTGGCGCTCGGATCGGGCATCGCCGGTGGCGCCGACATCATCCTGCTGCCGGAGGTGCCCTACCATCTCGACGCCATCGTCGACGCCGTGGAGCAGCGCCGCAAGGAGGGGCTCAACTTCTCGGTGATCGCGGTGGCCGAGGGGGCGCGGAACGAGACCGATGCGCTGGCCATGTCGGGTGCCCAGGCCCTCGTCGACGAATCCAGGAACCCTGACACGAAGGCCGCCGCCAAGAAGGCGAAGGCAGATCTTGAGCGCTCGATGCGCGACAACACGATGAAGCTGGCCACCCAGCTGGAGGACGCCACCGGCCTGGAGTCCCGCGTCACCATCCTCGGCTACGTCCAGCGCGGTGGGACGCCGTGCGCTCAGGATCGCCTGCTGGCCACCCGGCTGGGCACCAAGGGCGCCCAGCTGGTCGATGACGGCGAGTTCGGGATCATGGTGACCGCCGAGGGTACCGGCACCGGCACGATTCCCCTCAAGGAGGTCGGCGGCAAGGTGAAATATGTGCCGCTGGACCACCCCTGGGTGGAGGCCGCCCGCTCTGTGGGCACCAGCCTGGGCGACGACTGACCTCCTGCCGATCCCTCGGGACTGAGCGCCGCCGTGGAGTTCCACGGCGGCGCTCCTATCGTTGTGGCCAGCAACGCACCTGCGACCGGAAGGCGACAACCATGGTAGGACGCCGGGACCAGCACACGCCATCGACGCCGACGGTGCCGCCGGCACTGGGAGATCCCGTCCTCAACCACGGGTCGGGATTCACCCACGCCGAGCGCTCCCGGCTCGGCCTGACGGGACGCCTGCCCACCGGCGTCCTGGATCTTCAGGAGCAGGCCGACCGCGTCTACCACAACCTTCATGAGGTCGATTCCGACCTTCAGCGCAACCTGCTGCTGGAGCAGGTGCACAACCGCAACGAGACCCTCTACTACAAGGTGATCATCGATCACCTGTCGGAGTTGCTGCCCATCGTCTACGACCCCACGGTCGGCGAGGCCATCAAGAACTACTCCGACGAGTACCGCGGGCAGCGCGGCGTCTTCCTGTCCATCGACCGCCCCGACGAGATCGAGGCCTCCTTCGCCACGCTCGGGCTGGGGCCCGACGACGTCGACCTCATCGTGTGCACCGACGCCGAGCAGATCCTGGGCATCGGGGACTGGGGCGTGGGCGGCATCCAGATCTCGGTGGGCAAGCTGGCGATCTACACGGCCGGGGCCGGCATCGACCCGCGCCGCACCATCGCCGTCTCACTGGACGTCGGCACCGACAATCAGCTGCTGCTCAACGATCCGTTCTACCTGGGCAACCGGCATTCGCGACGCCGCGGCGACGACTACCGCGAGTTCATCGAGCGCTACATCTCCACCGCCGCCCGACTGTTCCCCGATGCCCTGCTGCACTTCGAGGACTTCGGGCCCGATCACGCCCGCGCGATTCTCGACGAGCACGCCGAGCGCTACCGCATCTTCAACGACGACGTCCAGGGCACCGGGGCGGTGGTGATGGCCGCTCTCTATGCCGCGACCTCCGAGACCGGGATCCCCCTGACCGAGCAGAGGATGGTCGTCTTCGGCGCCGGCACTGCGGGGGTCGGGATCGCCGACCAGCTGCGCGACGCCATGGTCGAGGCCGGTGCGGATCGGCAGGAGGCGGCGTCGCGCATCTGGCTGGTGGACAAGCAGGGCCTGCTCTTCGACGACACCGACGGCCTGCGCGACTTCCAGAAGGCCTATACGAGGCCTGCCTCCGAACGGCCGGCGGGCGGGACGTCCCCAGGGCAGCTGGAGGCGATCCGGGCCGCGCGGCCCACCATTCTGCTCGGCACCTCCACCCGGCACGGCGCCTTCACCCGCCGGGTCGTGGAGGCGATGGCCGACGCCACCGGACGCCCGATCATCCTGCCGATCTCCAACCCGACCGACCGCGTGGAGGCTGACCCGCGCGACATCATCGAGTGGTCGAAGGGCCGGGCGCTGGTGGCCACCGGCATCCCGGTCGAAGCGTTCGAGTACGACGGGAAGGAGTACACGATCGGGCAGGCGAACAACTTCCTCGTCTTCCCCGGCATCGGGCTGGGAGTGGCGGTGAGCGGGGCCACCCGGGTGACGCCGGGGATTCTCGCCGCGGCCGCCCGCGGCGTGGCCTGGGCCGCCGACGAGGCCGGACGGGGCAGTTCCCTGCTGCCCGACGTGGAGAATCTGCGCGCGGTCTCGGCCACCGTGGCGCGGGCCGTGTACGAGCAGGCGGTGGCCGAGGGGCTCGCGACCCGCAGCCACGAGGACGTCGTCCAGGCGATCCAGGACGCCATGTGGTCGCCCCGGTACTGAGGGGCTCATGGGAGCCGGCCGGGGCTCAGCCGGCCTGATCCAGATCGACGAAGCAGATCCCGCCGGGGTGGGCCTCCAGACCGACCGGATGCCCCACGACCCCTTCGATGACGCCGCGGTGCAGCGGGCAGAGGAGGTCCGCGTGATCCCGGACGACGTCGATGAAGGGGCAGTGGCGCAGCGCGAGCCGGACGGCGCCGTCATCGGAATCGTCCGCGGCGGCAGCGCTGTCCCGATCTGCCGGGCCGTTCTGTTCCGCCGGACTGCTCTGTTCTGCCGGGCAGGGGGCGAAACCGATCTGCTCGAGGATCTCGGAGATGTCGACCCCGGCGTACCGGCGTCCCCACTCGACGCCGGCCTGGTGGGCCACGGCGACGGCGTCGTCCTGGCGGGCCAGATGGTCGACGAGCACCCCGGCGAGCATGTGATAGGCCCTGGGGCCGTCGGCCGGATCCGGGGCGAGGGTGAACATGGTGCGGGGGCGTCCGCGGGTCGCTCGCTTCTCCCGGCCCGTCCGGACCCGCCCCTCCTCGACCAGCCGGTCCAGATGGAATCGCGCCGTGGAGACGTGGATGGCGAGGTCCTCTCCCACCTCTGAGGCCGACGCCGTGCCTCCGCGCCGCCGCAGCGAGTCGACGACCCGGTCGGCCGGCGAATCGGTTCCGGGATCGGTGAGTCTGAGCTGTGTTCCGGTCATGAGACCACCTCGATGAGTCCTCGTGCCCCTCGCTCCATCTCGACGAAGGAATGATTGACGAAGGTGTAACGGCCCGGTTCCTCGAAGACCATCTCCACGAACCCTCCCTGGGCGCTCGCCAGGTCCAGGGCCTGGGATCCGCCGCCCTCGGCGTTGTCGGGGCGCAGCAGGTAGGCGCCCTCCTTGAAGACCGTGTCGAACTGGGTACCCACCACATGGAATGAGATACCACGACTCGGACCCGCGGCCAGCACCCAGATCCGGACCCGCTCCCCGACCTTCGCGGTGAGCGGGGCGAAGACGTACTGATTGGCATGCCCGTTGAACATGGTGAGATCGGGGGTCTCGGCGGCGATCTTGTCGGCATCGACCTCCTTGCCGTTCGCGGCGTCCAGGTAGGTCTCCGACTGCACCAGCAGGTACTCCCGGTCGGCCCGTGCCAGGTCGTGGGGCGGCACGACGACGGCCCCGTACATGCCGGCTGCGATGTGCGAACTCATCGGCATCGTCGAGCAGTGGTAGAGCCAGATCCCCGACCGGTGCAGGGTGAACCGGTAGTCCAGCGAGGCCCCCGGCGAGATGGTGCGCATCACGGCGTTCGGCGAGACGGTGCCTGCGTGGAAGTCGATGGAGTGGCCCATCGTGCCGCGGTTGACCAGGTGGACGTCCATCGTGTCACCCATCCGTGCGTGGATCGCCGGTCCCATCACCCGCCCGTCGTAGGTCATCGCCGTGATGGTGGCGCCGGGGGCCACCTCCTGGACCGACTCGGTGACGGTGAGGGTCATCGCGTGATCGCGGCCCGCCAACAGCGCCGGGAGTTTCGCGTCGCGGGTGCGGAAGCCCTTGCCGGGGGCCTTCGTGAGATCGACCTTCCGGCGTGCGGTCGCTGTGGATCCGGCAGCCTGCGAGGCCGCGGCACCACCGACCGTCACGTCGAGTTCCATCCCCATCGACCGGTGCCCGACGATGGTGCACCACCCCTGGGTGGGGGCGGTGATGATCCCGGCGTCGACCGTCTGGCTCTGCCCGGGGGCCAGTCGCCTCGACGTCGCCCCCGAGGCGAAGTACAGGTCGTGGGTCTGCTCGGGATCGGCGTTGTGCAGCTGGACCACCAGCCGGTTGCCGGCGGGCACCTCCACCGAGGACGGGTGGTAATGCATGTCCTTCATCGTGATCGCCACCGTGGTGGTGCGGCCGGTCGCGGTGGCCCCGGCGCCCGTCGACGAGGAGTCGGTGGAGGTGCCGTCGAGGCGGCGCCCCACGGCCACCGCGCCCAGCGCGGCACCCAGCCCGATCGCCGCTCCGGCGAAGGAGCGCCGGGAGGTCGGGGCGGTGGGCGCCGGGGCCGGATGGTTGGTGGAGGCGCGCATTTTGCTAGCTGGAGCGCCTTTTTCGCGCTCACGAGTTCCAGAACGGTCCTCGGGCGAGTGATTCGCGCGCCCGACGGCGGCCGCCCTCGTGGCCCGCAGCATCCCCACCCCGGTCTTCACCATCGCGACCATCGCCGGCAGGAATCCGGCCATCCCGAGGATCGCCAGCCCCAGCCCGATCCGGGTGGTCCACGTTCCGGTGGCCAGCGCCCAGATCACCAGGCCCGCGTTGGTGACGGTGGCCCGCAGCGCACCCAGGGTGTGCATCTTCGCGTTGGTGGCGCGCACGATCGCCGGCCCGCCGCCCATCACCATCGGCATGAGGTAGCTCATGGCGCCCAGCAGCAGCTGCAGCAGGAAGCCGACGACCACCGGCACGGTGAGCGCGGTGACGTCCTCCTGGAGGAGGTGATCGCGCTTGATGAGGATGGTTCCGGCCAGCCATCCCAGCCAGATCGCGAACCAGATGATCGCCGCGCCCATCGAGTACCCGGGGAAGTCGCGCGGGGGTTTCTTCATCGCGCAGCGCACCAGATCCACACCGACCACGCACAGCCCGGCCAGTTCGGCGAGCACTCCGGCCGCCTCGAGCCACCACCAGCCCCCCAGCGATCCGGCGGTCATCACCAGCACGGCGGCGCACATGATCCACAGCGCGCGCCTCCCGTTGCGGTCCTGGCTGGGCTGCATCCTGGTGCGCAGCACGGTGGGCCACAGGGTCACCAGGGTCCCGACGGCCGTCAGCCCCACGAATCCCATGATGTTGAGCCCCTGGTGGGCCATCAGCAGCCGGGTGCGCCAGGGCTCCTCGGGGGAGAAGGCCATGATCGCCCCGGCGATCGCGCCGAGCGGCAGCAGGCAGGCGGCGGCGCTGTAGAACCGGACGGTGGCGTCGAAGCGGCCCGGCAGCGCGCGGCGCACCTGCAGGCCGAGATCGATGGCGTACCAGCACATCGCCAGTCCCACGACGCTCGCCCCGGCCACCACCACCCACGGCCAGCTCGGCACCATGCCGACGCAGCAGGCCAGTACGCCGAGGTTGAGGATGCGAATCCTCCAGACCTGGCGCTTCCGGTCCATCTCGCCGAGTTTCTCGTGGAGGATCGACTCGGTGAAGTACTGCCCCCACACCAGGATCGAGGTGGTGGCCACGCCCAGGGTCACCATGTGCACCAGCAGCCAGCGCTGCTGGGGAATCCAGTGGCCGCCGATCACCACGGCCAGCAGCGCCACCAGCCACACCGAGACGGGCGCCGAGGCCTTGCGGTGCCAGGCGCTGCGGCGGGTCCGGTCGGAGCCCTTCGCAGTGGGTTCCTCGGCCGGGCGCGAGGTGATCTCAGGCACGGGTCCTCCTGTCCTGTGAATGGGCACTGTCCTGTGAATGGGCACTGTCTCGTGGATGCGCATGGGCGACGACGACGGCGATCAGGCTCAGCAGCGCGATCACATTGATCGTCCCACCGGTCTGTACGGCCACGGGACGTCCCAGGCCGTCCCCGATCCCCAGCCGGATCACCAGTGAGGCCTCCAGCAGCACCGCCGGCAACCAGAACCAGCCCGACCAGTCGAGTCGGATCCGCAGCACGGCGGGAAGGATGATCGGCGCGTGACCCAGGATCATGCCCATCACGAACCCCAGGAAGACGGCGTGGACGGCGGCGTCATAGCCGGTCCCGGTACCCAGCGGCCCGGAGAAGATCCACACGACGCCGGCGATCGCCAGCCACACATAGCCGGCCATCAGCATCCCGCCGATGTAGGCGGCCTGACCGCCGCGGCGCATGCCCACCCGGGCGACGTCATTGCCGATGAGCCAGACCGACATCACCACCAGCACCAGGCCGAGCAGCGGCCAGCCGAGGTCCGGGGAGGCCATCTGGATCACCAGCGCGGCCAGCAGGCACAGCGCGGCGGTGGGCAGGAAGCGGTTGCGGGTCATCGTCAGTCGCGACAGTTCGAGGCGCTCCCCGAGGATGGTGAGCACCAGGTAGCACGACAGCCACCCGATCACCGACCGCACCTCCATCCCGGCCAGCAGCAGAGCGGCCGCGCCGACCGCGCACAGTGATCCGGCGGCCTGGATGACGGTGGCGTCGTCCTCGCTGCGGCGCCACAGGGGGATGTAGATGGCGAGCATGCCGATCTGGGCGAGCAGCAGCAGCGCCAGCCCCACCTGAACCGGCGCGGGAGAGGCCAGCAGGATCGATCCGAGACCGGACGCCAGCGGGGCCGGATAGCCCCAGGACCGGTCCAGGGCGACCGCCCGCTCCAGGCAGATCACGGTGCCGATGAAACCGAGCACCATGAAGGGGCCGTGCCACTGCGACAGCCGGGCGGTGAGGACCGGCGACCACACGCCCAGTAGGATGAGGGCGCCGTCGAGCCCGGCGAGCAGTGAGAATCCCGCGCCGACCATCAACCAGGCCCGGTGCCGGCTGAGCAGGCCGGGGCGGTGCTGTGTTCGAACACGTGGGGTTCGAACACGTGAGGCCTGGACAGGGGCACCGGCGCGGGGGTCCCCCGGTTTTTGATCAGGCACTCCTCGAAAATATCACGAAGGTCGGGGGCCTCATCGAGCGGTGCCCCCGGTCAGGCGCCACCCAGCTCGTCGAGGACCTGCTTGAGCACGACCGCCTGGTTGTGCTCGCGGTCCTTGGCGCCGTAGAGCAGGGTCACCAGGTCGTGGCCGGCCATATCGTGGGCGAAGGTCTCGGCGGCACCGGAGGCATCGAGTTCTTCGCGGTAGCGGGCGGCGAACTCCTCGAAGCGGTCCGGGTCGTGGCCGAACCACTTGCGCAGCTCGTTGCTCGGGGCGATCTCCTTGCGGTGCTCGTCGAGGGCCGCCTTCTCCTTGCTGACGCCGCGCGGCCACAGCCGGTCGACCAGGACGCGGTAGCCGTCGTCCTGCGCCCCGTCGCGGATCTCGTCGCGGATGTTGGCGATCTGGAATGTCGTCATGATGATGCCTCCTGACGCAGTGTGACGGTGGCGCCGATGCCCTGACCTGCCTTCAGCCCCGCGACCGTCCGATCGGCCCAGTCGAGGACTTGGTGGACGTCCACCCCGTCAACATGGGCGGGCGCGGCATCCGACGCGTAGGGACGCAGATACTTGGCGCCGCGACCGATCAGCGTGATCGCGCCGGTCGTGTTGCCGCGCAATTGATGGGTGATGCCGACCGCCAGCTGGGCCAGCCCCTGCCACAGGTCCCGCTCGGCCCGGGGACAGGACTTCCACCGGGCCTCGAGCACCTCGTGGGCATGGAAGGGCCTGCCGCGATCCAACAGATCCTGTGCCATCTCCAGGGTCTCGGGCACCGTCAGGTTCAGATCCTCGGGTGTCACCGGGACGCCGTGCCGGTCGCGCGGCAGGGGCCGACCAAGGCCGTCACGCGGTCTGCTGTTGCGGGGACGCCCCTCGGCGTCCCGATCTCGATCCGCCATGCTCTGAAGTCTGCCACGGCTGGACCTGCCGCCCGGTCTGCCCCGTCCGCTCGGAGCTGTCGTGGCGGGCCCGGCGTCCCAGCAGCCGCAGGGCGTTGACGATGACGACCAGCACCGAGGCCTCGTGGACCAGCATGCCCAGCGCCATCGTCACCCCGCCGACCAGTACGCCGGCCAGCAGCAGGGTCACCGTCGCGACGGCGATGACGATGTTCTGGCGGATCACCGCACGGGTGCGACGGGCCAGTCTCAGGGACTCGGGCAGGCGGGTGAGGTCGTCGGCCATCAGCGCGATGTCGGAGGTCTCCACCGCCAGGGCGCTGCCGGCGGCCCCCATCGCCACCCCGACGTCGGCCGCCGCCAGGGCCGGGGCGTCGTTGACGCCGTCGCCGACCATGGCCACCACAGCTCCGGCGGCCCGCAGTTCCTGGACCGCCGAGAGTTTGTCCTCGGGCAGCAGGCCGCCCCGGGCGTCGTCGATGCCGAGCTGCTGGGCGACTGCGCTTGCGACCTCAGAGCGGTCGCCGCTCAACATCACCAGATGCCCGACGCCGGCGCGGCGCAGTCGGGCGAGGGCGGCCGGGGCGTCGGCCCGGATGGTGTCGGCGATCGCGATGACCCCGAGCAGCTCGCCGTCACGCAGGACAGTCACCGGTGTCGCTCCGTCGGCCGCCAGCCGGGCGGACGTCGAGGCCGCCCATCCGGCGTCGTGCTCGGAGCCCAGCTCCTCGCCCGCCAGTTCCGCGGTGCCCACGACCACCCGATGGCGGGTCTCGGGACGGTCCGGGTCGCCGACCTCGGCGGTCAGGCCGCGTCCGGGGATCGCCTCCGCCTCGCCCGGCACCCCCTCGGGGGCGACGCCGCGGTTCCGTGCGGCGTCGACGATCGGGTCGGCCAGCGGGTGTCCGGAGCCGACCTCGGCGAGGGCGGCCCAGCGCAGCACCTCGTCCTCGCTCCCAGCACCGTTCTCTCCAGCACTGTTCTCTCCAGCACCGTGGGGTACGACCTGCTTGAGCTCGGGGTGGCCGGTGGTCAGGGTCCCGGTCTTGTCGAGGACCACGGTGTCGACCTTCGCTGCGGTCTCCAGATGCTCCCCGCCGCGGATGAGGATGCCGTCGCGGGCCCCGCGTCCGATACCGGCGACGACCGCCACCGGCACGGAGATCACCAGGGCTCCGGGGCAGCCGATCACCAAGAGGGTGAGGGCCAACGTGAGGCTGCCGCTGGCCAGCCCGACGACGATCGCCAGGACGATGATGGCCGGGGTGTACCAGCGTCCGAACCGGTCCATCATCGTCTGGACTCGCCCGCGGGCGTCCTGGGCCTCCTCGACCCGGGCGACGATGCGGGCCAGCAGGGTCTGGGAGCCGACCTTCTCGGCGCGGACCTGGATCATCCCGGTGGTCAGCGTGGTGCCCGAGCGCACCTGGTCGCCGGGGGTCTTCTCGGCGGGCATGGACTCCCCGGTCACGGCCGACTCGTCGGCCGCGCCGGATCCGGAGACCACCGTCCCGTCGACCGGGACGGAGCTCCCGGCGCTCACGAGCACCACGTCGTCGGGCCTGAGTCTGCCGGTGGGCACCGTCTCGGTACGGCCGTCGCGCACCAGGACGGCCTCCTGAGGGGCCGAGTCCACCAGGTCGGTGAGGGCCGACCTGGTGCGTGTCATGGCCCCCTGTTCGAGGACGTGGCCGAATGCGAAGAGGAAGGTGACGGCCGCCGCCTCCCAGTAGTTGCCGATCGCCAGGGCCCCGATCGAGGCGATGGAGACCAGCAGGTCGATCCCGATCGTCCTGGTGCGCAGGGCTCGCAGGGCGGCCGCCGCGATCGGGACGGTCGAGATGAGCGCTGCGGCCGCCATGGCGATGTCACCGGCCGGCGCCCATCCGGCGCCGAGGCGTCCCATCGCGAGGGCCGCGAGGATGAGGATCCCGGCGGCGGCCAGTCGAGCCCCCGGGCGTCTGAGAGTGGACATCATCGTTCTCAGTCCCTTTCGGTTCACGGGTAGAGGGCGGTTTCAGAAGGCCGACGGGGTGGCGGGGTAGCCCAGCTTGCCGACGGCGGCGATCAGGTCGTCGACGCCGGTGCGGGCCTCGTCGTGGTCGGCCTCGATGCGTCCCGAGGCGAAGTGCACGGTGACGTCGCCGACGCCGGGCAGCTTCTGCAGGGCGCCGGTGACCTTGGCGACGCAGGAGGGGCAGGAGAAGCCCTCGGCGCGCAGCACGGTGTGGGTGGTCGTGATCTCGTCGGTGCTCATTGCTGTGTCCTTTCGTCATGCCGCCTGTCCCGGCGACACCTCGAATACTGATCCGGTCCGGCACCGCACTCCTTGACGCAGGTCAAGAAGGCCTGAAGCATCATTCGGCACTACCCTCGCGAGTGTGAAGAACCTGCCTCTCACCGACGTCACCGAGCACGTCAGCTGTGTGCGCCTGGTGCCGCTGTTCGGCGGTCTGAGCCCGGCCGATCAGGACGCGGTCGGCGCCCTGGCAAGGCCGACCGCGCTGGACCGCGGCCAGGCCTTCGGCCCGGCGACAGGGCGCCTGGCCGTCGTCCACCGGGGGCAGGTGAAGGTGTCCCGGATGTCGGCCGGCGGGCATGAGCGCGTGCTGCGGCTGGCCGGTCCCGGAGACTTCGTGGGGGAGGGGTCCTTCCTCACAGGGGAGGCGCCGACCTACCTCATCGAGGCCACCGCCCCCACCCGGATGTGCGTCTTCTCCCGGGCCGATCTGGCGCCCTTGATCGCCGCCCATCCGTCGGTGGCGATGGCGATGCTGCGCTCGCTGACCCAGCGGCTGGACGACGCCGAGCATCGGTTGAGCCTGACCAGCACGAGTCGCCCGGCGCGGATCGCCGGCTATCTGCTGGATCAGCCGGGAGTCGCGGGCCGGGGCGGCTACCGGGTGAGGCTGCCGATGGCCAAGAAGGACACCGCCTCGCTGCTCGGGATGACCCCGGAGTCGTTCAGCCGGGGGCTCGACGCCCTGCGGTCCAAAGGGTTGATCGCCACCTCGGGCCCGGAGATCACGCTGCGCGACGTCGACGCCCTGGAAGAGCTGGCCGCCGGCTGAGGGCGTCGGCCGGATCCGCCCGATCGCGACACGCCGAGCACTACGACACGGAATAGTGGGGCACGGGGAGACGTTCCACCCCACAGAGAGCGTAAGAGAAGCCAACGAGATAAGGAGTCAGGTCATATGACCGAGCAGTCCATCACCGTTCCGAAGCACGCTGGAGACACCCGGACAGCCGTCGAGAACGCTGAGCACGGCTTCCGCGCGTCCAAGGAGCTGAGCGACAACCTGCAGAAGGTGGTCGTCGATTTCATCGCCCTGAGCCTGGTCGGCAAGCAGGCCCACTGGAATATCGTCGGGCCGAACTTCCGCGACCTTCACCTCAATCTCGATGAGGTCGTTGACATCGCCCGCGAAGGGTCCGACGAGTTCGCCGAGCGTCTGCGCGCCCTGCACGCCACCCCCGACGGCCGTCCGTCGGTGGTCGCCGCCCGCACCTCCATCGAGCAGTTCCCGCAGGGCGAGGTGTCGACCCACGACGCCATCGACCTGATGGTGGCCGCCATCGATGCCACCGTCGCCACTATGCGCGAGGTGCATGACGCCGTCGACGCCGAGGATCCGACCACCTCGGACATGCTGCACGAGTACACCCAGAAGCTGGAGCAGCAGGCCTGGTTCATCAGCGCCGAGACCCGCGCTCCCGAGAAGGCCTGAGCCTGGTAGTCACAACGAGTCATGATGCGGCGGTGCCGCCGACCCGAACGGTCGGCGGCACCGCCGCATTCTGCGCGTCAGGCAGTGTTGCTGGCCAGGCCCGGAGCGATCAGGAAATCTCGTCGAGTGTGGATGCGGGCGGCTCACCGCTGCATCCGAGCATCAGGTCGACCTCTTCGGCGGGGACGGCCTTGATGCGGCCCGCGCGGAGGTCTGCGGTCCGGTCGGCGATGTGCTGCTCCCATTCCGTGAGGTCCGGGTCGCGCTCAAGATCGTTACCCACGGCTGCCCGCATTCAACCCCGGTGCACGAGGTCGGCGTAGTCGGGATGGCGCTGGATCCATGAGTCGACGTAGGGGCAGGTCGGCGTGACAGTCAGTCCGCGGCCCCGGATGTCGTCGAGGCCGTGGCGGACCAGTGCCCCGGCGACGCCCTTGCCCTCGTACTGAGGGAAGACCAAGGTGTGGGGCAGGTCGACGACGTCGCCCGTCCGCTCGTAGTCCAGGTATCCGGCGAGTTTGCCGTCCAGGCGCGCCTCGTAGCGGTGCTCCTCGGTGTTGTCGGTGATGGTGGGCGTGGCCATGTGTCCTCCTCCGTCGGTGTGTGGCCCAGTGTAGGGGCGCAATTTCTCGCTCCAGAACCGCATGATCGTGGTCGCCGACGTCGATCCGGGGGTTCTGGAACGAGAATTTGTCGCTACTTCACGGGCTCCCACCATGCGGCCCGGATGTCGTCGATCCCCTCGACCGGCAGCGCCGGTCCCCAGGGTTCGGCGAAGGTGCCGTCGGGGCCGGCGTCCAGGCCAGCCGCCACCCGGTCCCCGGCCGACAGCACCTGCGGGTCGGCGGCCAGTCGGCGCGCCCAGGCCCACAGGTTCGGGTAGTCGACCAGGGAGGCCGCGCCCCAGCCCAGGTGCGCCCGGTAGTGCAGGTCCCAGCCGAGCAGCAGCCCGAACAGGGTCAGGTCGGCGGTGGTCGGCTCATCGCCGAGCAGGAACCGTCGATCCGCCAGCCGGAGATCGAGCAGTCCTAGGCGGGCGAAGAGCAGCCGGGAGACGGCGTCGCGCACCGGTTGCGCGGTGGAGAACACCACCTCCTCCAGCGCGCCGATGAGCTCGGCGCCGATCACCTGCTCCAGGGTGTCGATCTCCTCGCGCCGGGCCGCCGGGTAGATCCCGCTCCCGGACGCCGTGGCCAGAGACCGCGAGATCCACGACCAGTCGTCGCTCACCAGGAGTCCCTCCCCGTCCAGCAGCACCGGCGAAGCCACCTCCTGCGACCATTCCACCCGAACCCATTCGGGTGCCGCGATACGCGCCCCCAGCACCGCCCCCCAACTGCGGGGAGAGGACGCCGGGGCCACCAGCCGCAGCCGCCGGTCCGGCAGCTCGGCCGGCCCGGGGCGCCGGGGCGCCTCGGGGTGGAAGCGGCCGGCGTCCTCAACCCCGGCGGGGCGCAGTGCGGTGATGCTCACAGGATCTCCTGGTCTCGGGAAGGGCGAATCGACGGCCGGCGCGGCGGCGCGTTCGATCGACGGCGGGTCGGCCACCGGATCGGGCACCCGGTAGGTGAAGCTCCGCAACCGCTGGTGGCCGTCGACCACAGCCGTCTCCTGTTCGATGCGCCGCACGAATCCGTAGTCGACATAGACCTTGTGGGCCGCGGTCATCTGCGGCCCGGAGTGGATCTCCACGGTGCCCAGCCCCAGCGATCGGGCGAGGTCCACGGCATGATCGGTGAGAAGCCGGCCCAGACCCAGACCGCGGCCCCGCGGTCCGACCCCCAGGATGTTGAAGGTGAAGGCGTCGGACTCCAGATACCGCGGCTGGGGTGTGAGGACGGCCGCCAGGACGCCGTCGTCATCGGCCACCACCCACACATTCGACGTCGCCGCCCGGGACTCGATGGCGTGCAGGCTCGCGATGTACTCCGGGGTCGACCAGCAGCCCGTGGTGAACGCCGCCTCCAGGACGTCGCCCACCTCCTCGTACTCCTCGGGCAGCGCGTGGCGCAGCACCAGGGGGCCCGAGCCGACCCGGGAGTCGCCCAGGACCTGCAGCCACAGGCCGACCGGGATCGGCCGCAGCGAGGCGATCACCTCGGGCGGATACGAGTGGGCGTCGATGACGGGCCTGACGGCGGTGCTCACTTCAGGTTCCACAGTTCGAAGGAGCCGCCCGATCCCGGGCCGGAGTACAGCGGCGAACCGGCCAGCTGCTCGCGCCCGCTCGGCTCGCGCCACGCCGCCAGGGCCTCGGCGGCGTCGGGCAGCTCGATCCCCTCGGCGAAGCCCTGTCCCTGGACGTACTCGCCCGAGGGTCCCGGCAGCAGGTTGAGGAAGTAGAGCTCCCGATCGTCGACGAAACCGTGCTGGAAGAGATCGCGGGCATATCCCCACAGATTCCCGAAGTCGGTCAGATGCTTGACGTCGTCCTCCCCCAGAATCGCGGCCAGCCGCGGACGGTAGCTGCGCTCGTAGGAGGACAGCGTCTGGAACAGCCGGATGTCGGAATCGGTGAGACGGTCGCCGAACAGATAGCGTCGCGAGTCCAGCCGGAAATCGTAATCGGCCAGGCGGGCCTCGAAGATTCCCAGCGCGGCCCGGGCGGCCTGCGGGTTGGTGGCGAAGATCACCTTGTAGGTGCCGTTGTTGACGTCGTCGAAGATCTGCTGGTTGAGCAGATTGATCTCCTCGCGCAGATCCTCGGGATACAGATCCGGGGCGTCGGCCTTGTGGAAGGGCCTCCACACGCTCGCAAGATCCAGATCGATGGTGTGGTAGGAGTTCGTGACCACTTTCCCGGTCTCGATGTCGATGATCGTCGGGGAGGTGCCCCGGCCCGTGAAGCCCGGGATGGTGCGCTCGTAGAAGGAGTTGAGCCGGTCCGACCCCCACTTCGCGACGACGTCGCCCTGGGTCTCGCTGATCCGCCATCCGGCGCCGTCGCGGCCGTAGAGCGGCACGAAGGGCAGGGCCTCCTCGAGGCCGAGCAGCCGGATCGCGATGAGCTGGCGCCTGCACCAGCCGCAGCTCACCGAACCCAGCAGCCGGTAGCGCCCCGGCTCGGCCGGGTACTGGCCCGGCCCCTCGCCGAAGCGCACCGGGAAGAGGTTGCGCTGGCGCCGGAAGGCCCCGTCGGGGGTCTGCTCGGTATTGGTCTCGGGGAACGCCTTGACCGGTTCGAAGGTCTTGGGCTCCTCGGTGTTGAGCTCGGTCTCGAAATCTGCGACGACGGCGGACATATCGTCTCCTTCTCTCGTTCTTCTCGGGTGGGGTTACAGGGACCAGTCGATGCGCGGCGACGGCGGCACGATCCCGGTGGGGTTGATGTGCAGCTGGGTGCCGTAGTAATGGCGCCGGATCTGGTCAAGATCGGTGGTGGCTCCGAAGGCCGGAATGGCGTACAGCCGACGGGTGTAGGCCCACAGATTCGGTAGGTCTACCAGGCGGTTTCGATTGAGCTTGAAATGGCCGTGGTAGACCGAATCGAATCGTGCCAGAGTGGGCCACAGCCGGATATCGGCCTCGGTGAGCCGGCCGCCGACCAGGAACTCGCGGCCGTCGGCCAGCAGCTCCTCCAGCAGATCGAGGGTCTCGAAGACCTCCCGGTACCCGGCCTCGTAATCACTCTGCGTGGTGGCGAATCCTGCGTGGTAGACGCCCTCGTTGAGGTGAGGGCCGACGACGTCGTTGAGGGCGTCGATCTCGTCGCGCAGCGGCACGGGGTACAGGTCGAGCCCCGGCTCGCCGGCCCACTGGTTGAACTGGGAACCCAGATCCAGGGTGATCTCCGGATAGTGGTTCGAGACCACCTGGCCGCTGCGGGTGTCCCACAGCACCGGCACCGAGACCCGCCCGGTGTAGACGCCGCCGGGCACCGAGGCCTCGTAGGCCTGGGACAGGAGGGCGAAGCCGTTGGCCCGGTCCAGGGTCTGGCCGAGGCCGCCGTGCCGCCGGGACGGATCAGCGCCGGCCCGGAAGGCCCAGCCGCGCCCGTCGCGGATCGGATCGACCACCGAGACGCCGATCACCTCCTCCAGACCCTTGAGCGCCCGCACGATGAGTGTGCGGTGGGCGAAGGGGCAGGCCAGGGACACGTACAGGTGGTAGCGGCCCGCCTCCGGCGGAAACTCCCCGTTCGGATCGATGCGGCCCCGGAAGGGGTAGACGTCGGCATCGGCCCCGGCGCCGAAGGGGGCTTTCCGGGCCTCGCCGCGCGGCTCGTAGATCGTCCCGTAGGTGTCGAAGTCGACGGGGCTCGCCTCGTGAACGACCGAGCCGGGGGAGTTGCCCTCGATGAGCGCCGTCACTTCGACGCCACCCACGCGGTGTAGGCGCTGAAGGGACCGCCGGTGGCCGGATCGGCCACGATCCCGGCGACCTTCTCAGCATTGTAGGCGTAGGTGTCCTGGGTCACCGCCAGCGGAAGGGCGTAGTACTTCTCCTTGGTGACGTACTCCTGAATGGTCTTGTAGGTCTTCTTGCGGGCCGCCGTGTCATTGCTGAACCGGGCGTCGTCGATCAATTTCTCGAGCTGCTTGTCGTTGTATCGTCCGCGGGCGATGTATCCGCGCGACGGATCGGACGAGTAGTACAGCAGGTCGAAGGGCACCACCGGATCGGCACCGCCGTAGGAGTTGTCGAAGATCTCGTAGTCGTTGGCCTTGGCGCGGTTGGCCTCGGTGCCCAGGTCCACCGCCTGGAACTTGTAGTCGATGCCGATATTCTGCTTGAGCGCCGCAGCCAGGGCCACATTGAGCTGGTCCCGGCTCTCGCGGACGTAGTCGGAGGCCGAGACGGTGCGCACCGTCAGCGTCTTGCCCCTCTTGGTGCGGATGCCGGACGCATTCTTCGTCGCCCAGCCGGCCTTGTCGAGCAGTTTGTTGGCAGCCGCCTTGTCGAATTTCAGCCAGTTCTTCAGGGACGGATCCTGGTAGGGGCCGAGAAGATTGTAGGGAGCCCAGGCGCGCTGATAGGTGCCGCGATAGATGCTGTTGACGATGGCGGTGATATCGGCCCCCTGGGCGAACGCCTGACGGACCCGGATATCCTCGAAGGGTGTCTTGGAGACGTTGAAGTACAGCGAGTACGGGGAGCCCGCCGCAGTGGCCCGCACATAGGCGAACCTCGGATTCGAGGTGAAGGTCTCCACGTCCAGCGGCTGGATGTCTGAGGCGACGTCCACCTGGGAGCGGGACAGTGCGCCGGTGCGCGCCGAGCCCTCCTTGAGGGTGCGGTAGGTCACCTTCTCGAGGTGGGCGGCCTTCTGGCCCTTGGCGATCGCGGCCGGCGCCCAGGCGTAGTCCTTGCGTCGGGTGAAGACGATCTCGGTGTTGAGGGAGTACGTGCTGATCGTGAAGGGCCCGGTACCGGCGATCTTCGGGCCGCCGGCCTGCAGCTCGTCCATGGACAGGGCCAGGCTCTTGGGGGAGATGGGGGCCGCGGTCACGCCTGCCAGCCAGGTGAGGAAGTAGTTGTCGGGCTTGGAGAGGGTGAATTTCACCGTGTACGGCCCGGTGGCCTCGTACTTCTTCAGGGAGCTGAGCGCGCCGGCCGCCGAGGTGGCGTACTTGGCGTCGGAGAGCTTGTCGAAGTTCTTGACGACGGCGGCCGCGTTGAACTTCTCCCCGTCGGAGAAGGTGACGTCGGTGCGCAGTTCCAGAGTGAGGACCGTGCCGTCGGCCGACGGGGTGATCGTCCTGGCGAGCCACGGCTGGTACTTGCCGTCGCCGTCCAGGAAGATCAGCGAGTCGAAGGCGTTGCGCAGGATCGGGCGGGCCTTGTCCTGGCCGTTGGTGTGCGGGTTGGCCGAGGACAACTGGGTCTCGATGGCCCAGATCAGCGCGCCGCCGTCGACGGGCTTGCCGGTGGGGGTTGCCGGGGAGGCGCTCGAGGATGATCCGCCGCAGGCGCTCAGGACCGGTCCGAGTGCGGCCAGGCCGGCGGCGGCCATGATGAGCGAGCGTCGGCCGACGGGGCGGTTGAACGGATCGAGGGGAGAGGTCATGTCGGATTCCTTGCGAGTGATGGCGGGGAAGGGGTGATGGGGAAGGGGGATACAGCGGAGGAAGGGACGCCGGCTCAGGCGTGCAGTCGTCCGGGCCGGGGGGCGTCGGTGGTGGTGAGCCGGGGGATCGCGGCCACCAGTTCCTGGGTGTAGGGGTGCAGGGGATGGGTGAAGACGTCGTCGACGTCGCCGGACTCGATGACCCGGCCGTAGCGCATCACCAGCACCTGATCTACGAGGTGGTGGACGACACCCAGGTCGTGGGAGATGAACACCAGGGCGGTGCCGGTGCGCTCGGCCAGGTCGGAGAACAGGTCGAGCACCGCGGCCTGGATGGAGACGTCCAGGGCCGAGACGGGCTCGTCGCAGATGAGCGCCCGGGGCTCCAGGGCCAGGGCGCGGGCGATGGCGATGCGCTGGCGCTGCCCGCCCGACAGCCGTCTCGGCGAGGCGTCGATGAAGCTCGGGTCCAGGCCGACGGAGCCGAGCAGATCGGCCACCGCCTCGCGGGCCCCGGTCGCGCGGAGACTGATGCCCAGCGGCTCGGCGATGATCTCGCCGATCGAGTAGCGGGGGTCGAAGGAGCCGAGCGGATCCTGGGAGATGAACTGCACCTGACGTCGCAGGTCGGCGTCCACCCCCTCCTTCCGGGACCACGGCAGTCCGCCGATCCTGATCTCGCCCTCATCGGGGAGGGTGAGATCCAGCAGCAGCCGGGCCAGGGTGCTCTTGCCCGATCCGGACTCCCCGACGATGCCGAGCTTCTGGCCGGGCGCCAGGGTGAGGCTGACGTCGTCGACGGCGGTGCGCGATCCCCCGCCGGGCAGCGGGTAGCGCTTGGTGACGCCCGCGGCCTCGAGCACCGGGGCGGCGTCATCGTGCCCCTCGGCGTCGGAACCCGTGCTGATCGGGGCTGTGCTGATGGGAACAGGGGAGCCCGTGGACAGCCGGGTGCCCCTGGTCGACGCCGAGGGGACCGCCGCCAGCAGCGAGCGGGTGTAGGAGTCGGCGGGGTTCGACAGCACCCGGGTGGTGGGGCCCTCCTCCACCACGACGCCGTCGTGCATCACCAGCACCCGGTCGGCGATCCGCGAGACCACAGCCAGGTCGTGGGAGACCAGCAGCAGGGCCGTGCCGTCTGCCCGCCTGGCCTCCAGCAGGTCGAGGATCTGCGCCTGGACGGTCACATCCAGGGCGGTGGTGGGCTCGTCGGCGATGAGCAGGTCGGGCCCGCCGGCCAGCGCCGAGGCGATCAGCGCGCGCTGCCGCAGCCCGCCCGACAGCTGGTGGGGGTACTGGCGGGAGCGGACCTCGGCGTCGGGGATGCCGGCCTCGCGCAGAAGCTCGTCGACCCGTCCGGGAATCTGCCGCCGACCCACGATCCGGTGGGTGCGCAGGGTCTCGGCGATCTCGCGGCCGACGGTGCGCAGCGGGTCCAGGGAGGTCAGGGCGTCCTGCAGGACGAATCCGATCCGGCGTCCGCGGATGTCGCGCCACTGGCTCTCGCGAAGTCTCAGGGCGTCGCGTCCGAGGACGCTGAACTCGTCGGCGCTCACCTGGGCGTTGTCGCCGGCCAGGCCGACGATGCTGCGCGAGGTGACGGACTTCCCGGATCCGGACTCCCCGACGATGGCCACGGCCTCGCCGGGATTGATGGTCAGCGAGATCCCGCGCACCGCATGCACCTCGCGGCGCCCGGTGAAGCGGACGTCGAGGTTGCGGATGTCGACCAGCGGCCTTGTGCCGGTCTCGGTGCTGTCGGTGTCCGCGCCGGCCGCGGCATCGGCCGCGTCGGGAACCACGCGGAGACGGTGACCTGGTCGGTTCCTGGTGATGCTCATGACGACCTTCTCTCGTAACGGGCCTGGAGGGTGCGGCCCAGCACGGTGGCGGCGATGACGACGACGGTGACGGCGGCTCCCGGGAACACCCCGAGCCACCAGGCATGACGCAGGTAGTCGCGGGACTCGGCGATCATGAGCCCCCATTCGGGATTGGGGGGCTGGGGGCCCAGCCCCAGGAAGCTCAGCGCCGCCGAGGAGACGATGGCCTCGCCCAGCCCGATGGTGGCGATGATCGGCAGGGAGCCCAGCGCGTTGGGCAGCACGTGACGCAGCAGAGAGCGGAACCCGGTGATGCCGTAGGTGCGGGCCTGTTCCACGTAGCCGGCCTGACGGGTGGTGAGGACCTGGGTGCGCACCAGCCGGGCGTACTTGGGAATGCCGGCGATGCCGATGGCCACGATGAGATTGGTGACGCCGGGGCCGGTCAGCGCGATGAAGAGCAGCGCCAGCAGCACCTCCGGGAAGGCCGCGAGGATGTCGACGGCCCGGCTGACGACCATGTCTGCCCAGCGGGGCGCGGTGGCGGCGAGGATGCCGAGCAGCAGGCCGGCCGCCAGGGCCAGTGCGGTGGCCCCCAGCCCGATGGACAGGGAGTAGCGCGCCCCGTGGATGATCCGGGAGAAGACGTCGCGGCCCTGCAGGTCGGTGCCGGCCCAGTGGGCGGCCGAGGGAGCCGCCAGGGAGGCGGTCGGGTCGGCGAACAGCGGGTCGGTCCGGACGAGCAGGTTCGGGACGATCGCGGTGACGGCGGCCAGACCCAGCACGGTGCCGGAGGCGACGATGGTGAGGTTCGAGCGGCCGGTGCCGGGGCGGCGGGCGGAGACGGGAAGTGTGAGGACGGCCACGGTCAGCTCCTGGCGGTTGAGGCGGCGCGCAGCCGCGGGTCGATGGCCAGGGCGGCGACGTCGACCAGGGTGGAGGCGATGACGAAGGCCGCGGTGGCGACGATGGTGACGCCGAGGATGAGGGGCACGTCCTTGACGTTGACCGCCTGGACGGCGATCTGGCCCAGGCCGGCGCGGCCGAAGACCTGCTCGACGACCACCGCGCCGCCGATGAGGCTGCCGATGATGAGTCCCAGCACGGTGATCACCGGGACCGTGCCGTGCTTGAGGGCGTGGCCGGCGTAGACGCGGGATTCCGAGAGACCGCGGGAGCGCGAGGTGAGGGCGAAAGGCTGTTCCATGGCCCGGTCGGCGCCGTCGCGCAGGATCTGCGCCAGGTAGCAGCCGATCGGAAGGGCCAGGGACAGGGCGGGCAGCACCAGGGCCTGCGGGGAGTTCGGGTCGACGATGGAGAACCAGCCGAGCTTGAAGCTGAGGACCAGCAGCAGCACGATCCCGATCCAGAAGGCCGGGGCCGAGAGCAGGACGAGTTCGATGACCTGGGAGACCGGCCGCAGGCGCCGCAGCCGGGTCGATGTGCCGAGGGTGATGAGGTAGGCGATGATCACCGCGCCGACGGTGGCTGCCCCGGCCAGTTGGAGGGTGGGGCCGATGGACTCGGCGAGCAGCTCGGTGACCGGGCGGCTGAAGGTGTAGCTGACGCCGAGATCGCCGGTGGGAATGCGCACCAGGTAGAGCAGGTACTGGTACCACAACGGGTGGTCGAGGCCCCAGCGCGCGATGGTGCGGGCCCGCAGCACCGGGTCGTCGCGGTTCTGGCCGAGCAGCAGGGAGACGGTGTCGCCCGGGGTGGCGTGGACGGCCAGGAAGGTCAGCGTGACCGCGGCCCACAGGACGAAGACGGCGCCCAGGATCCGGGAGACGATGAGGCGGATCAGGGCGGAGCGCTGTGCCCTGGAACGGGCTTCCGGGGCCTGCTCGACGGGGCCGCCGAGAGAGGTGTCGGAGACAAGATGCTGCATATGTGTTCCATCTGATGGGCCAGACCGGGGCGCCGCGGGGCGCACGGGTACTGGGTGATGCGGCGTGATGACGGGGGAGCGGTGCGCGGGAAGAGGTCAGCCCTGCGCGGCGGGTCTCCTGGGGTGCTGGGGTGCTGGCGTCTCCGGGGTTACCGGGGTTCAGCAGCTGGTGATGCGCTCGCCGGTGATGCGGCGGTGTCCGCGGATCAGCAACAGGAGGAGACCGGACACATGCACATACACATCTGGTGGCGGGCGGTTGGTGCCGTGCCTCCAGCGGTGCGCATCCTGGTGCTCACAGTGTCTCCTCGATCTGGGGTCCGGGACCCCACTGATGCCCGGTGGGTCCGGGCCTGACGTCACCGCTCTCGGCGACGTCAACGGTCACGCTAACGGCAGGGCCGCGGACGTGGCAAGCCACGTCTTGAAATGTGAGACCAAGTCTTGAAATATGGACAAGAACAACCTGGAACCCACGCCCGTCCACTCCTGGCCGGCCATGTCCCTCTCACTCCGGATCAGCCACCTCCCCGCCCTGGCCGGCCGTGCCCCCCACCCACCCTCACGCAGCGCCAGAGTTCGAACGCGGCGCCAGGTATTCCAGGCGGTGCGTTCGAACTCTGGCGCTGCGTGGATATCCCGTGGCCTGAACCGACGGCGACGGGGGCGAGGTGCCCCTTCCGGGCGCATAGGGTGGCGGACACCGGCCCGCGGCGAAAGCCCGGCCCGCAGGCCGAGGATCGACCGAGGAGCATGACATGAGCGGATTCAGTGACGAGGAGCGCGCCGCCATGAAGCAGCGCGCCGAGGAGTTGCGCACCACCAAGGGCCTCAAGGGGGCCGCGAAGATCGCCAAGGATCTGGAGGCCTGCGCCGCCGCCATCGACGCCCTCGACGGCGTCGACAAGGAGGTCGCGGTGCTGCTGCACCGGATCGTCTCCGAGGAGGCGCCCCGGCTGACACCCAAGACCTGGTACGGATTCCCCACCTACGCCGCCGACGGGACGAACATCGTCTTCTACCAGCCGGCGTCCAAGTTCAAGACCCGCTACGGCACGGTGAACTTCGACGAGCACGCGAACCTGGACGACGGCCCGATGTGGCCGGTCTCCTTCGCCGTGGTCGAGGTGGACGACGCCGTCGAGCAGCGGCTGCGAGAGCTGGTCAGGAGGGCCGTGGGCTGAGCTGCCGGGGCCGCCGCGTCATCGGCGCGCGGCCTTCGGTACCGGGCCCTCCGGCCCGTCCTCAGCGACCCGCCTGCGCCGGACCCGCCGGCACCGCCCGGACCTGGGTGGCCTTGATCGTGCACCACAGCGTCTCGCCCGGCGAGATCCCCAGCTCGGTCCAGGCGCCGATGGTCACCTGAGCCCTGATGGTCTCCCCGGAGTCCAGGGTGACCAGCACCGTCACCAGCCCGCCCGACTGCTCGACCCCGGCCACCGTCCCGGGCAGACAGGTGCGCGGTGATCCGGGGACCGGTTCGCGGTGCAGGGCAACGGTGCGGGGGGCGAAGACCAGGGCGACCTCGTCCCCCTCGGCGATGGTCTCCGCCCCCTCCGCCCCTGACGTCTCCTCCCCCGATCCCGTCACGGCCACCAGGCGCCGCTCCCCGATCGACACCGACACCAGATGGTCGCTGTCCACCTGCGCCCGTCCCCGGATCATGTTCACCCCGGCCAGCCGGGCGGTGAAACCGGTGGTGGGGGAGGCCAGCAGGGCCGATGGCGAGCCGTCGGCGACCACCCGCCCGCCGTCCATCACCAGCAGGCGGGAGGCCACCTGCACGGCATCGATGACGTCGTGGGTGATCAGGATCGCCGTCGTTCCGGTGGCCGCCAGTCGTCGGCGCAGCACCCGCTGCACCATCGCGCGGGACTCCACGTCCAGAGCCGCGGTCGGCTCGTCCAGGATGAGCACGTCGGGGGCCACGGCCAGCGCCCGCGCCAGTCCGACCCGGGCGGCCTGCCCCCCTGACAGCTCATCTCCGCGCCGGCCGGCCAGATCCAGGCAGCCCGCCCCCGCCAGCTCCGCACGGGCGATCCGGCGGGCCCGCTCCCGCGACGCGCCGTGGCTGCGGGGCCCGTAGGCCACGTTGTCGAGCACGGACATGTGCCCGAAGATCCGTGCCTGCTGGGTGAGCAGCGCCACTCCGCGACGTCGCGGAGGCAGAAGCACGCCCGCGCCGTCGACCAGCCTCCCGCCGATCCGCAGCTCTCCCGAGTCCAGCCCCAGCAGCCCGGTGATCACCCCGGCCAGGGTGGATTTCCCGGCGCCGTTGTGACCCATCACAGCAATCACCTCACCGGCGTCCACCCTGAGATCGACATCCCAGCCGCGCTCCCGGATCCGCCCCCGGACGCGCACCGAGCTGGGTGCTGACGTCGGCTCATCGGGATCCGCGGGGGAGGGGGAGACAGCCGCAGCGGGAGCGGCTGCCTTCGCGCCGAGGATCTTCGCGCCGAGAACCCCTGCACCGCGCCGCCTCCGCCGTCGTCGGGGCGTCCACTCGGTGAGGGCCACCACGATCGCCCCGACGACCACCAGCATCAGGCCCAGCGCCAGCGCGGTGTCCGAATCGGTCTCCCGGGCCAGGTAGATCTCCAGCGGCATGGTGCGCGTGGTGCCCTGCAACGACCCGGCGAAGGTCAGCGTCGCCCCGAACTCGCCCAGGCACCGGGCCGCCGCCAGGGCGGTGCCACGGGTCAGGGCCGGTGTCATGGTCGGCAGGGTGATGGTGGCCAGCACCCTGCTCGGCCCGGCCCCCAGCGCGGCGGCGGTCTCCTCCAGGCCCCACGGACGGGTGCGGACGGCCGACTCCAGGGTGGTGACCAGGAAGGGCAGGGAGACGAAGACCTGGGCCATCACCACGGCCACCGTGGAGAAGGCGATCGAGACGCCGGCGGCCTCCAGCCGGGCGCCGATCAGCCCGCGCCGCCCGAAGGTGGCCAGCAGCGCTATCCCGGCCACCACCGGCGGCAGGGAGAGCGGCAGCAGCACCACCACCCGCGCCACCCGCACACCCCGCCAGTCGCGGGCCAGCAGCAGCGCCAACGGGACGCCGAGCAGCAGATCGATGAGGATCGCGGACAGGCAGGTGCGCAGGCTCAACGACAGGGCGTCGCGCGCCGCTTCGGTGCCGATCAGGGCGGGCAACCGCGTCCACGGCACCCGCTGCCCCATGCCGAGCAGCGGCAGCACCAGGGCGCAGATGCCGGCCACCGCCAGGACGGCGATCCAGACCGGCAGTGGTGCCGGGTCGAGCGCCCGGCCGCGACGGGTCTCCCGCGTGATCACCACCTCCGGTCAGGATGCCGGTGAGAAGCCGGGGTCGGCCAGCACCTTCTGCCCCTGGGCCGACGTCACCTGGGCGATGAACTGACGCGCCAGGTCGGCGTTCTTCGAGCTCTTCGTGGCCGCGATGGGGTAGTGGTTGACCACCTTGTCGGCGTCCTCGATGGCGACGGCGGTCACCTTCTTGCCGCTGGCGGCGGCGTCGGTCCGGTAGACGATGCCGGCGTCCGCCTGCCCGGACTCCACCTTGCCGCGGACGTCGGTGACCTTCTCCTCCTCGCTCACGGGTGCCAGGGTGACGCCGAGCTTGCCCGCAAGCTCCTTGGTCGCGTTGCCGCAGGGCACCGCGGGGGCGCAGATCACCAGCTTCCTGCCGGTCAGCGAGGAGTCGAGGCCGGTGATCCTGGCGGGGTTGCCGGGCGGGGTGATGAGAATCAGCGTGTTGGTGGCGAACTCGGTGGTGGTCCCCACCAGGGAGGCCTTGGTGGCCTTGTCCATATTCTTGGTGTCGGCGGTCGCCAGCACATCGGCCGGTGCCCCCTCCGACAGCTGCTCGACCAGCGTCTGGGAGCCCTCGTAGGAGAAACGGACCGTGACGCCGGGATGGGCCTTCTGGAAGTCCTTCCCGATCTGGTCGAAGGACTTGGTCAACGACGCCGCGGCGAAGACGGTCAGGGTCGTGGGCTTCGCGGACGCCGGGGCTGAGGCCCTCGACGAGTCGTCGGCGCTCGAGCATGCGGCGACCGGGGAGAGAAGTGCGGCGGTGAGGGCGACGGCGAGGGCGGATCTGCACCTGAGGAGCGGGTGCCTGAGAATCGGGTGCGTCATCATCGGGTCTCCATCAGCGGGTGAGTGGTAGTTCGATCGATACGTTGGTGGCCTTGACCTGCGCGACGGCGATGGATCCGACCTCAAGGCCGAGATCGCGGACCGCCTCGGTGGAGATGAGGGAGACGATCCGCGAGCTCCTCGCGATGAGGTCGACCTGGCTCATCACCGCATCGGAGGTGACGGCGGTGACGATGCCCTGGATGTGGTTGCGCGCCGACTGGACGCCCGACCCGTCCTCCAGGCCTGGGCGTGCCCGCTGCTGGTCGGTGAGGAACCGGGCCAGGCTCGCACCGTCGATGCGCAGCCGTCCGGCGTCGTCCTTGGCGGCCTCGACCTGGCTCTGATCTATCCAGCGGCGGACGGTGTCGTCGGAGACGCCGAGCAGTGTGGCCACATCCGAGATGCGATGGGAAGGCATGGGCGACAATATACCGGAGATCCCCGTTGTAAATGATGGAATACTCCCGATACGAGGATCGACAGAGAGATGCCCGCCGAAGATGAGGAGAAGACATGTCCTATGACCTGACCGGCACCGGTGCCCGGATCATCGTCGTCAACGACCGGGTGATCTCCGGCGAGCGCTCCGACAAGGCGGGTCCGGCGGCCCGTGCCCGGATCGAGGAGGCCGGGCTCTCACCGGTGGATCTCGCGGTGGTGGCCGAGGACGCCGGGCAGGTCCGTACGGCCCTCGCCGCCGCGCTGGAGACCCCGGCTCGGCTCGTCCTGGTGCTGGGAGGTACCGGCTTCAACCGCCGGGACCGGGTTCCCGAGGAGGTGCGGGCCGTGATCGAGGTGGAGCTGCCGGGCATCGCCGAGCAGATCCGCGCCCACGGGCTGGAGAACACCCCGCTGTCGAGCCTGTCCCGGGAGGTGGTCGGCGTCACCTCGCGCGACGCCCACGGCGCCCTGGTGGTCGCCTCGCCGGGATCGAGGGGAGGGGCGTCGGACACCCTGGACGTCGTCGTCCCCCTGCTGCCTCACGTCCTCGCCCAGCTCGACGAGGAGTGAGGGCGGGCGTCGCCCGGGAGTCTCATTCGCCCCGCGGCTGCAACCCGTGTCACTAGACTCCCCCCAGAACTTCACACCGCCGGACGATCTGGGCCGGCGATCTGGCTGCCGGTTGCGGCTGTAGGCGCACCGAGACTCGACAGGAAGGACCGCCGCGATGCTCACAGGGAGAGTGCCCCTCAGATTCAGGGTGGCCGTGATCGCCACGGTGGCCGGGTCCATGGTCCTGGCCGGCTGCGGCGCAGGATCGTCGAAGAGCAGTTCCGGCGGCGACGGCTGCACCGACGTCGTCGTGGCGACCTCCTCGGAGAAGGTCAACCTCATGGAGAAGCTGGGGGAGAGGTTCAAGGACTCCGAGCAGGCCAAGGGGCTGGCGGGCTGTGCGACGATCCGGCCCGTGAACGTGGCCTCCGGCAAGGCCTCGGAGTATCTGTCGGCGTCCACGAAGACCTGGCCGCTGGGAGCCGCGGACGCCCCCGCGATCTGGTCCCCGGCCTCCACCGTGTGGACCGACCGCGTCACCTCCATCGCCGGCGACAAGGTCTTCACCGAGGCCAAGAGCTTCACCAGGACGCCTATCGTCTTCGGCATGCCCGAGTCGATGGCCAGGGCGCTGGGCTATCCGGGCAAGCAGATCAGCATCAAGCAGATCCACGACCTCATCAAGAACCCCAAGGGCTGGGATGCGGTCGGCAAGCCGCTGTGGGGCTCCTTCAAGATCGCCAAGACCAACCCGAACAGCTCCACATCTGGCCTGTCGACCCTCCTCATGCAGGCCTACGCCGCCGACGGCAAGCAGAAGGACCTGACCACCGACGACGTCGCCAAGGCCAAGACCTTCTCCCAGGCCTTCGAGTCCGGGGCCATCCACTACGGCGACACGACCGGCAAGGTGCTGGCGAACCTGGCCGACCGCAGCTCGGGGCAGGGATCGTCCTACGTGAGCGCGGTGGCGGTCGAGGAGACCTCGATCTACAACTACAACATCGGCAATCCGGACTCCCACACCGTCCAGCCCGGGGAGAAGCTCACCCCGCCCAGCGAGAAGCTGGTGGCCGTCTATCCCAAGGAAGGCTCCATGTGGAGCGACAATCCGGCAGCGGTGCTCGGCGCCGACTGGGTGACCGCCGAGCAGAAGGCGGCCGCCACGGCCTTCGTGAGCTTCCTGCACACCAAGGAGGCTCAGCAGCTCCTGCCCGACTACGGCTTCCGCCCGCTGGACAGCAGCGTCGACGCGAGCCGGAAGCTCAATGACAAGGTCGGCATCGATCTCAAGAAGCCCGCGGTGACGCTGCCTCAGCCCTCCGCGCAGGTGGTCTCGGCGGCCATCGACCAGTGGGCGCAGATCCGCAAGCCCTCGGCCGTGCTGCAGCTCGTCGACGTCTCGGGGTCGATGTCCGGCAGCATCGGCGGCGGGAAGACCAGGCTCGACGGCGCGATCGAGGGGGCGACGAGCACCCTGGGCGCGGTGCGCCCCACCGACGAGATCGGCGTCTGGGCCTTCACCACGGGTATGACGTCGACGATCGACGGCAGGGCGGCCCCGGGTATCGGGGTGGTCCGCCCGTTCTCGACCCTCGGCGCGGACAAGGAGGGGCTCAAGTCCGACATCCGCGACCTGGCCAACACCCGCCAGGGCGGCACCCCGCTCTACGACGCCGTCAACACCGCCTACGACTACATGAAGAAGCACGCCGAGTCCGGCCGCATCAACGCCATCATCGTGCTGTCCGACGGGGAGGACGCCGGCTCGAAGATGGCGTTGTCCACCCTGATCCAGAAGCTCAACGCCGACCAGAAGGAGGGCGGCGACGACAAGCCGGTGCGGATCTTCACCATCGCCTACTCGAAGAACGCCGACACCAACACGCTGGGCAGGCTGGCGAAGGCCTCCGGCGGACAGTCCTTCGACGCGACCGATCCGACGAAGATCACCGACGTCTTCCAGCAGGTCATGAACAATTTCTGAGGGGTACACGTTGGCTACCACACGATCGATCCTGGCCGTCGCCGGCGCTGCGATCATTGCCGCCGCGGTGCTGGGGGCCGCCCCGGCCGCGGCGGACTCCGGGGCCGATGCGGTCGTGACCGCCTGCGGCTCCCAGCCGGTGTGCCTCTACGGCGACGCCTCGATCTCGAACGCCCCCCGGCTGAGGAGTTCGCTGCCCGACGGCGTCCAGGTGGTCGTCATCCCCCAGCCCGACCAGGCCCAGAGCGTCTCCTCGAGTTCCATCGCCGCCGCCGTCAAGGACGCGGGCCGGGCGCGCACCGTCATCGTCATCGAGGACCAGCCGGCCAAGGACCGGTTCGCGGTCGCCTCCGATGACGACGCCGCGTCGATCAGCAAGGCGCTGTACGGGCAGAACGAGGCCGATGGCGGCGTCGCGGTGGCGGCCATCCGCAGCGATCTGGTGCCCCCCGAGACCGGTGGCGTCCCCCTCGGCGTGGTGGCCTCGATCATCACGAGCGTCGTCGTGCTGGTGGGCGGCGGCGTCGGCATCGTGGCCGCCCGGCGGCGCAGGGCGGTGCGCGGCGCCCGTCGCCAGCAGCAGGACAAGCAGCTGCGCAAGGATCTGGACGACGCCCTGGACGGCCCCGACGGCCGGTATGTGCGCGAGGCCGTCGACCGGCTCCGCGATCTGGCCGCCGGCTATCCGGGGATCGGGCAGCGCATCTCGGCGCTGGCCGGCCACATCACCGACCTCTTCGTGCGCGTCGAGAGGCGCGGCACCGACCAGCAGATGAGGCTGCTGCAGTCGCAGTACAAGGACACCCTGTCCAAGCTGCTCAAGGGGCTCAGCCCGGACTACTACGGCGACATCCTCGCCAATCCGCAGTACTGGTCGGGCCCCGAGGCGCGGACCGCGGAGGTCCATCGGGCGATCGACGCCGTGGACCATCAGGTCATCGACAACATCCGGCAGGTCAACGAGTCCCGCGACCTGGAGTTCCAGGTCGCGCTGGGATCGCTGGTGCGCGCCGTCGACGAGGCCAAGCTCTCGGACGTCTACAGCGACCAGGATGAATAGCAGCACCCGCAACACACCGGGCGTCACGCCCGCCTATCGAGTGGAGACAAGCCATGCCGGATCAGCCCGAGGACACAGTGCAGCCCGAGGAGACAGTGCAGCCGGAGGAGACGGTGGCGGTGGACTTCGCCGCCCTGCTGGAGCCGGGAGACACCCGCAGCAGCGAGGTCGCGGGCACCGCCCTTGAGGTCGCGATCGCCGCGGCGCCGGGGGCCGACGCCGCGGCGGCCACGCCCGAGGAGGCGAGCTTCCAGTTCCGCAGCCTGCTGTCGGACAAGCAGCTGGGAGATCTCAAGCGGGGAGCTCCGGCGCTGGCCGGGAAGTTCGTCGCCGACGCCAACCAGATCGTGAGCTTCGGCGGGCCGATCATGAAGAAGATGAACGACGCGTCCAGCCAGCTGCTGGAGGCCCAGCGGCACATCAAGGTGCCCCAGGCCGATCGGATCGTCAACGACATGCTGCGCGAGATGGACGGCTTCGAGAAGAAGTGGCGTTCGGTCAAGATCGAGAACGCGGTGGGCGCCGTCAAGGGCTTCTTCAAGAAGTACCGGTACACGCTGTCGACGATGGTGCGCGAGTCCAAGCCCATCTCCGACAAGATCGACCTGGCGGAGGTGAAGCTGTCCGAGATGGAGACGGCCCTGGCCGACAACATCACCCGCGGCCAGCTGCTGCACAAGCAGACCCTGGAGCACATGGACAATGTGGTCGCCGTGCTGGCCGCCCTGGAGCAGGTGATCGAGGAGCTGCGCGCCCAGTTCGACGAGGCGGATGCGGCGCTGCGCGCCGCCGAGGCCTCCGGGAGTCAGTCCGCCGACTACAAGGGAGAGACGATCTCGGCGTCCAAGCTGCGCGAGATCCACTCCGGCCTGTCGTTCACGCTCTCGGAGACCGAGAAGACATGGGCCGACTGGCGCACCCAGTTCTTCCTGGGATTCGCCCATGCGCCGGCCACCCGTAACCTCGTCGTCACGACCTTCGCACTGCGCCGCCGGCTGGCGGC
This sequence comes from Acidipropionibacterium virtanenii, assembly GCF_003325455.1. Lineage (NCBI taxonomy): Bacteria > Bacillati > Actinomycetota > Actinomycetes > Propionibacteriales > Propionibacteriaceae > Acidipropionibacterium > Acidipropionibacterium virtanenii. The sequence goes on along the minus strand of NZ_CP025198.1, from coordinate 3,307,900 downwards.
CTTCCGCACCATGGGCCTGCCCTCGGCCAGGCAGTCGCTGGCGCTGTGGCAGCAGGCGGCCTTCGCCAAGGAGGGCGCGCAGTTGGGGGAGGCGGTGCAGGAGGGCACGAACAAGCTCATCCAGGCGGCGTTCACCGAGACGGCGAAATCGATCGACCAGGTGGCGAACGCCGCCCAGGCGCCGGTCATCACCGAGGAGACGATCTGGACGATCATCGACTCCGTGAAGTCCCAGTGCCATTCGATCGTGCAGGCGGACAAGGCCGGCCGGGCGCTGCGGGCACGCAACATCAAGGCCCTGGAGAACGGCGAGACGGCCATCGAGGACGCCGTGGTCGCCTCGCAGCGAGCCATCGCGGACGCCTCGCGGCGGGGCGAGGCCACGACGGCTTCGCAGGCGCCGTCCGGCGGCGACGCCGGGGACGACCTGCTGGGCAAGCTCATCGAGTGAGGAGGAGACGGCCCTGCGTAGGGCAGTGTGTCGTACAATATGTGTTATGGGAACGCTGACGATTCGCACGGATGAGAAGACCGAGGAGGCGCTCGAGGAGCTCACGGCCGGCGGGCTGTCGAAGTCCGAGGCGGCCCGCGCAGCCATCCTCGAGGCCGGTCGCGCCCTTCGGCGGCGCCTGATGCGCGAGGAGGCCAGGGCTCTGCGAGATGACCCTGAGGAGCGGGCCGCGGCCAAGGAGCTCGCCGCTGAGATGGACCAGATCAGTGCGTGGTGACATCTACCGGCTGAGATCTCCCCGTGATGCCCGCGGTCATGAGCAGGCGGGGCGCCGGTTCGCCGTCGTCGTCCAGTCCGACGACCTGCCCCTGTCGACCTGGCTCGTCGCTCCCACGTCGACCGGCCGCAGGCCCGCATCCTTCCGTCCCGAGGTCGAGATCGACGGGGTGTCGACCCGCATCCTCATCGAGCAGGTCACCGCGATCGACCCCGAGGTCCGTCTCGGTGAGTTCGTCGGCCGGCTCACGCGTGAGGAACTCGCCTGGGTGGACCGTGCGCTCCTGGCCGTCCTGGCCCTGGACTGAGGAACTCCTTTGCCGATCCGGCCTGATCAGGTGAAATGTCGACGCCACCAGGCCAGGTCCTCGGGGGTGTCCAGGTCCCGGCACAGGTCGGCGTCGACGGGGACGTCGATCAGCCTGAGGCGCTTCAGCACGCCGCGCACGGAGCGATTGTCGAGGCTCCCGGCCGCCGCCAGCACCTCGTCGAGGGGTCGGCGCCGGTAGGCCCCCTGCAGGTACTGGCGGAAGGGCTCGGGTTCGCCGCCCATCGCCACCGCTCCATCTGTGCCACCAGTACCACCCGCGCCATCCGTCACCAGAGCGTTCAGCAGCAGGGGCGCCCATCGGCGGATCCCCGGGGAGTCCACCGCGCACACCAGCACCAGATCCCCGTCCTCTGGCGGTAGGACCATATCGTCGGGCAGGAGCGCCAGCCCGGCGCCGATCCCGGCCAGCGGCCCCGATCCGGGCGGGGCCTCCATGGTGCGCAGCGTTCCGGCTGGCATCCGCACCGATGGGGGAGCGACGACGACGTCGTGGCCCTCCCGTTCTCCCCGCAGCGCCCGGATCGATCCGAGCACCAGGTCCAGCAGCCGTGCGCCGCCCAGGCGCAGGTCCGCCTTCGAGGCGCCGCCGAGCCGCTCGGCGGTGCCCCCGGCCAGGATCACGGCATCGATCCGATCAGTCATGCTCCCGATCATGCCGCAGGGGCGCATCGTGGTAGTGAGCGCCGCTCGCTCCGACCGTCTGAGTGGCAGGGTCCCGAAGGCGTGTAGGAAATGTGGGAAATGACGCCCCCACTTCCTACACGCTCTCGGGGTTCCCGGTCACCGCAATCGGTGGTGCCGCATCATGTAGGACACGTATTACGTACGGGGGCGAGGGCGATGAAGCTGAACAGCAGGGGACAGGTGACGATTCCCGCCGGGCTGCGCCGCAGTCACGGCCTGGTGGAGGGTGACGAGGTCGATGTGGTGGATGACGGTGGGACGCTGCGCATTGTGGTCGACCGGCCGGAGGAGACGCGCGGTGACCGGGTGGTGCGCCGCATGCGGGGGAGGGCGACGACCGCCAGGACCACCGATGAGCTGATGAGGCTGCTGCGCGATGAGTGAGCCGGCCCTGGACCTCATCACCCCGTAGCCGGAGATCTGTAGGAAATGTGGGAAATGACGCCCACATCTCCTACACGCTCTCAACCCGACCGGTCAGTTCACCCGGGAGACAGCCGGATTGCTGGGGGTCGGCGTCCTGAAGTTCTCCCCGACCTCCTCGCCCAGCCCGAAGTAGTGGCGGAAGTTCAGCACCAGCGGGTGCCACTTGTGGGCGTCGATGTGCCGTGTGCCGGGCACCATGAGCTCCGGGTCGGCGTGGATCGCCCGGGCCCGGGTCTGGGTCACCAGGAAGACGCCTCCGGCATCGGGCTCGGCCGCCACCACCTCGGCCTCGATCTGCAGAAGGCACTCGGCGACCCTCGGCGGCCCCACGCTGTCGGAGTTCTCGGCGGTGAGCCCGGCGGCGGTGAACTTGTCGGCGCAGTAGGAGTAGACGTCGCGCTTCTCGTCCGGCACAGGGTCGTGGCCGGTGAGCCGGGCCAGGGATTCCACATTGCGCCACAGCTGCGGCCCGGGCACATTGATGACCACCTCCCGGCGCTCCCGTAGATTCTGCGCGGTCCGGCTGTTGAGCTCCATGCCGAGCACCACCGTCTGCCCGAGGGCGAAGACCGAGGACATCGGCGCCAGATTCGCCGTGCCGTCGGGATTCAGCGTCGACAGCAGTACCACCGGCGTGCCGATGTAGAGGATGGGCGGATCGATGAGGATGTGTTCAGCCATCACTTCTCCTGACGGTACGGGCGAAGAATGATGCCGACGCGGGCGTATCCCCCGACCGGGCTCACCTCGCGGCTGGTGGGAATGTCCTCGCTGAGGGCGATCGAACAGGCCCCCAGCAGCACCTCGGCGAGCACGACGAGCTCCAGGGTGGCCAACGGCCTGCCCGGGCACACATGGGGCCCGACGCCGTAGACCAGGTTGTCTGCTGCGTGGCTCCCGGTCCTGATCTGGTCGGGATCGCCGAAGACCTGCTCGTCGCGGTTGGCCGCCGTCCAGTGGATGCGGACCCGCTGCCCGGCCTCGACGTGCTGCCCGCCCAGGTCGACGGGGCAGGTGGCCACCCGTCGGTTCGAGACGAAGGGATCGTCGCGGCGCAGCAGCTCGTCGATGATCGCAGACCTCTCGGCCGGCCCGGCCACCCGCATCCGCGCCTGGAGATCCGGGGCCGCGGCCAGTCCTTGGAGCACGACTCCCACGCAGGCCGCGATCGATCCCAGGTCGCCGCCGGTCCAGTTCCGCAGGATGGAGACCACCTCGGGACGGCTCAACGGCCGGGCCGGCTGGCCGTCGACCTGCACCGTGCTGTTCAGCAGCTCGGTGGTGACGTCGGTCTGCCCGTCCGTCTCGCCCGTCCTGGCGGAGACGACCTCCTCGATGATGGCGTCGAAGGCCGCGGCGACGCCGGCCGTGCGATCCCGATCGCCCGATCGGGTGGCCGCATGATTCTCGTCCATCCAGGCCAGCAGGCGCGGTTCCAGATCGGCGGGCCAGCCCAGCCACCGGGTCTGGGCGCGCACCGCGAAGACCGAGCCGATGCCTGCGACGGCGTCCACCGGCGTGTCACGGGGGAGTGAGGCAACCAGGTCCTCGGCGACTGTTCTCAGAACCGGCTCCAGAGCGGCCATCCGCTCAGCGCCGAAGAAGGGGTCGATGACCTGGCGGAAGGCCGAGTGCTGTTCGCCGTCCAGCCCGTTGGGCACCTGGAGGTGCGTCGAGACGGCCGAGGAGAAGGTGTCCGCGTCGCTCGCGACCCGGATGGCCTCGGCATGGCCCAGCACCACCCAGTCCCCCGACGCGTCGGCGGCCACAGCTGTGCCGCGAAGTTCCTCGGTGGCCTGTCGGGGTTCCCGACATTGCTCGTCGAAGGTGACAACGGTCGGGGCGGTAGTGGGAACGGCGCTGGGCACGGTGTGGGGTGCGGACTTCGGCACGGGGCCTCCTCCGGGGGCTGGGGTCGGGACGTCTCCGGAGAATATTAACGGCTTAACCCGTGAAATATCGAGCGGGTGTCCACGGTCCCGGGGGCTCCGCCGCCCGGATGGTCCCACGACGCGCCAGAACCTGCACGACGCGCCAGGTATTTCGGGCGACTCGTGCAGACTCTGGCGCGACGTCGGGCCGGCGCCACGACCTCCAGGCCGTGGTCCTGGGTGCTCAGCGGGCGGGCTCGAAGCGGAGTCTCAGCCCGAGCGCGCCGGCAACTTTCGTGATGGTGGCGAAGCTGGGATTGCCGTCGGCGGAAAGGGCCTTGTAGAGCCCTTCCCGGCTCATGCCGATCCGGCGGGCGAGCTGGCTGAGGTTGCCGGATCTGGCAATCGTGCCCAGTGCACGGGCGATGAGTGCGGGGTCATCGCTGTCCGCCAGGGTGGCTTCGAGATAGGCGGCGGCGTCGTCAAGGTTCTCCAGGTAGTCCGCAGTGTCGAAGGCACTGAACTGCTCTGCGTTCTCACTCATTGTTCCTCCACTCCTGGGCGATGCGGTGTGCCGTCTCTATGTCTCGTGCCTGGCTCGACTTGTCGCCACCGCAGAGCAGCAGGATGATCCGGGAGCCGCGCTGCAGGTAGTAGACGCGATATCCGGGACCATAGGGGATACGCAGCTCTGAGACACCGCCTCCGACCGGCCTGACGTCGCCCGGATTGCCCGAGGTGAGCCGATCAATCCGCGCGAGGATCCGGCCAACGGCTGCGTGGTCCTTGAGCTTTCGCAGCCACTGGTCGAATGTCGTGCTCTTGATGACCTGGACGATGTGTCAACTGTAGTTCACAGTGGTGTGCCACGCAATGCGCGACAGGAGTGCGGGTTCGGGGCCATCGCTGTCCACCAGGGGTGGGGGAGGGGGTGATCCGGGGGTGTTCGCACACCGACCAGGTTTTACCTGGTAATGTCCGGGTAAATTAGTTCGACCCGTCACGGAGGGGACAAGTGAGCAGGGGACAAGTGAGCACAGCGACGTCGCGCCACGTCATCGAGGACTGGAGCCCCGAGGAGAACTGGGACTCCCGCCGGGCCTGGCGCACCCTGACCGTTTCGACCTTCTCCATGGTCATCGCCTTCTGCGTGTGGTTCCTGGTGAGCGCCGTGGCACCGAAGCTCAACGCCATCGGCTTCGACCTGTCGAAGTCCCAGCTGTACTGGCTCACCGCCATGCCGGGCCTGTCGGCCGGCGTCATCCGGCTGGTCTACATGTTCCTGCCCCCGGTGATCGGCACCCGCAAGCTCGTGGGGATCAGCTCACTGCTCTACCTCATCCCGATGCTCGGCTGGTTCTTCGCCGTCCAGGACACCTCCACCAGCTTCGGGACCCTGCTCTTCCTGTCCCTGCTGTGCGGCATCGGCGGCGGCTCCTTCTCCGGCTACATGCCCTCGACCGGCTACTTCTTCCCCAAGCGCAAGCAGGGCACCGCGCTGGGAATCCAGGCCGGCGTCGGCAATCTCGGCATGTCGATCATCCAGCTCATCGGCCCCTGGCTGATGGGATTCGGCCTGCTCGGCATCACCTGGATCGCCCCCGAGCGGGCCGGTGACAGCCCGCTGTGGGTGCACAACGCCGCCATCGTCTTCCTGCCCTGGACCGTCCTGGCGGCGATCCTGGCCTTCACCCTGCTCAAGGACGTGCCCGTCAAGGCCAACTTCCGTCAACAGATCGACATCTTCTCCAACCCCAACACCTGGGTGATGACGCTGATGTACGTCATGACCTTCGGACTGTTCAGCGGCTTCAGCGCCCAGTTCGGGCTGCTCATCAACAACACCTACGGCGACGCCTCCGACCTGGCCGGCACATTCTCGAACCTGCCGGCCGGCGCCTCCTACGCCTTCCTCGGACCGCTCATCGGCTCCCTGGTGAGGGTCGCCTGGGGGCCGCTGTGCGACCGCTTCGGCGGGGCCGTGTGGACCTTCGTCTCCGGTATCGGGATGACGATCACTCTCGCCTTCTGCGCCCTGTTCCTCAACCCGACGTCGCCCGACCAGTTCGGATTCTTCCTGTGGGGGATGCTCGCCATGTTCTTCTTCTCGGGCATCGGCAACGCCGGCACCTTCAAGCAGATGCCGATGATCATGCCCGCCCGCCAGGCCGGCGGCGCGATCGGATTCACCGCGGCGATCGGATGCTTCGGCCCCTTCGTCATCGGCGTGGCGCTCTCGTCGATGTCGGCGTCGGTGTGGTTCTGGATCTGCGCCGCCTTCTGCCTGCTCTGCTCGGCGGTGTGCTGGCTCCAGTACGCCCGCCCCAGGGCTCCCTACCCCGGCTGACCGCAAGGAGATCCCGCAATGACGACCAGTCGCGATGAGAAGCAGTCCCCCCGGACGCCGGATGAGAACGGCGCGGGCTCGGCGCTGTTGAGAATGGGCAGCTGGCTGCGCCGCGGCAAGGCCTCCCCCGACACCCGCCAGCTCTTCCTGGAGGGCGGACGGGCGGCCGACGTCTTCTACCGGCAGCGCTGGTCCTACGACAAGGTGGTGCGCTCCACCCACGGCGTCAACTGCACCGGATCGTGTTCCTGGAAGGTCTACGTCAAGGACGGGATCATCACCTGGGAGTCCCAGGAGACCGACTACCCGACCACCGGCCCCGACATGCCCGAGTACGAGCCGCGCGGCTGCCCCCGTGGGGCGGCGTTCAGCTGGTACGAGTACTCCCCGACGCGGATCCGCCACCCCTACGTGCGATCGGTGCTGCTGGACGCCTGGCGGGCGAAACTGGCCGAGCTCGGCGACCCGGTGGACGCCTGGGGGGCCGTCGTCTCCGATCCGCAGCTGTCACGCGCCTACAAGAGCGCGCGCGGCCACGGCGGCATGGTGCGGGTCTCCTGGGAGGAGGCCACGCAGATCGTCGCGGCCGGCTACGTCCACACCATCAAGACCTACGGCCCGGACAGGATCGCCGGATTCTCCGTCATCCCGGCCATGTCGATGGTCTCCTACGGCGCCGGGTCCCGATTCACCGAACTGGTCGGCGGCACCATGCTGAGCTTCTACGACTGGTACGCCGACCTGCCTCCGGCCAGCCCGCAGGTCTTCGGAGACCAGACCGACGTCCCCGAGTCCGGCGACTGGTTCAACTCGCAGTACCTCATCATGTGGGGCTCCAACGTCCCGATCACCCGCACCCCCGACGCCCACTTCATGACCGAGGCCCGCTATCACGGCCAGAAGGTCGTGGTGGTGAGCCCCGACTACGCCGACAACACCAAATTCGCCGACGAGTGGCTGCGCGTCCAGCCCGGCACCGACGGGGCCCTGGCGATGGCGATGGGCCACGTCATCCTCACCGAGTTCCACGTCGGGCGCCGCGAACCCATGTTCATGAGCTACATGCGCCGCTACACCGACTCGCCCTTCCTCATCGAACTGGATCCCTATCAGGGGGACGACGCCGCCGCATCCGGCACCCGCATCCCCGGCAAGTTCCTCACCGCCGCGCACGTCGACGCCGCCACCCGCCCCGAGAAGCCGGAGTTCCGGCCCCTGATCATGGAGGCCGACGGCGCCGTCAAGGATCCCGGCGGCACCCTGGCCGACCGCTTCTCCGAGTCCGGGGCCGGCCACTGGAACCTCGACCTGGATGGCGTCGAGCCGGTGATGAGCGTCATGGACACCGACTCCTGGCAGCCCGTCGAGGTGGCGATGCCCCGCTTCGACCTGCCCTCCTCGCCCGGCCAGGTCAGCCTCGGCGCCGGGATCGTCCGCCGCGGCGTACCGGCCAGGATGATCGACGGGCACCTGGTGACCACCGTCTTCGACCTGCTGCTGGCCCGCTACGCGGTGGGCCGCGACGGGCTTCCCGGCGACTGGCCCACCGGCTACGACGACCCGAGCGCTCCGGGCACCCCGGCCTGGCAGGCCGAACTCACCGGCGTCCCGGCCGCCGCGGCCGAACGGATCGGCAGGGAATTCGCCCTCAATGCGATCGAGTCCGGCGGGCGATCCATGATCATCATGGGCGCCGGAGTGAATCACTTCTACCACGCCGACGAGATCTACCGGACATTTCTGTCGCTCACCAATATGTGCGCCACACAGGGCGTCAATGGCGGCGGATGGGCGCACTATGTGGGCCAGGAGAAGGTGCGCCCCTTCACCGGCTGGGCCAACTACTCCTTCGCCCTGGACTGGGCCCGCCCGGCCCGCCAGATGATCTCCACCGCCTGGTACTACCTCACCACCGACCAGTGGCGCTACGACGGTGCCCGGGCCGAGAAGGTGGCCTCCCCGCTGGGGGCCGGCACCCTTTCGGGGCTCACCACCGCCGACACCCTGGTCGAATCGGCGAAGCGGGGCTGGTCTCCCAGCTACCCCACCTTCGACCGCAATCCCCTCGACCTGGCAGACGAGGCCGCGGCGGCCGGCCAGAAGCCCGGCGACTACATCGCCGGCCGGCTGGCCGCCGGGACTCTCGGCTTCGCCTGCCAGGACCCCGACGCCGAGCAGAATCAGCCCCGCGTGCTGGCGAACTGGCGCACCAACCTGCTGGGCTCCAGCGCCAAGGGCACCGAGTTCTTCATGCGCCACATGCTGGGCTGCGATGACGACGTCAATGCCTCCGAGCTGCCCCCCGACCAGCGTCCGAGCTCCATGCGCTGGCGCGACGAGGCGCCCGCCGGAAAACTCGACCTCATGTGGACCGCGGATTTCCGCACGACGTCGACCACCCTGCATTCCGACGTCATTCTTCCGGCCGCCACCTGGTATGAGAAGCATGATCTCTCCAGCACTGATATGCACCCCTTCGTGCACTCCTTCAATGCGGCCGTCGACCCGCCGTGGGAGGCCCGCACCGATTTCGAGACCTTCCGCACCCTGGCCCATCTGGTCTCCCAGATGGCGCAGAAACATCTGGGCACCCGCACCGACGTCGTCGCGGCCCCGCTGATGCACGACACCCCTGACGAGATGACCAGCCCGGCCGGGGCCACCGGTGACGTCACCGATCCCGACACCGGAGAACGGCTGTGGATCCCCGGGGTCACCATGCCGAAACTCATCCCCGTGGAACGCGACTACACGGCCATCGGCGCCAAGTTCGACACCCTGGGCCCGCTCACCGGCACCGCCGGGATGGCCGTCAAGGGGGTCACCTTCCACCCCGACCAGGAGATCGCAGAACTGGGCCGGCGCCACGGCGTCGCCACGGCAGGCCCCGCCCAGGGCCGGCCGCTGGTCGACACCGATATCAAGGCGGTCGACACCATCCTGGCCACCTCCGGCACCACCAACGGGCGCCTGGCCACCGACGGCTTCACCCAGATGGAGGCCCGCACCGGCACTCGGATGGCCGACCTGGCGTCGGGATCCCAGGACCGCCGCGTCACCTTCGCCGACACCGTGTCCCAGCCACAGCCGGTGATCACCTCCCCGGAGTGGTCGGGCTCGGAGCACGGCGGGCGGCGCTACTCGGCCTTCGTGGTCAATGTGGAGCGCCACAAGCCCTGGCACACCCTCACCGGGCGGATGCACTACTACCTGGACCACGACTGGATGCGCGACATGGGGGAGAACCTGCCGGTCTACCGGCCGCCCCTGGACATCGCCCACCTCTACGGGGAGCGGCCGGTCGGCTACCTCGGACAGACCGCCGAGGGCGTCGCCGAGGTGGCGGTGAGGTACATCACCGCCCACAACAAGTGGGCCATCCACTCCCAGTACTACGACAACCCGCACATGCTGACCCTTGGCCGCGGCGGCCAGACCATCTGGATGTCGCCGGCCGACGCCGCCAAGGTCGGGGTGGCCGACAACGACTGGGTGGAGGCCTACAACCGCAACGGCACCGTGGACGCCCGCGCCATCGTCAGCCACCGCATCCCCGAGGGCACCGTGTTCATGTACCACGCCCAGGAGCGCACCATGAACACCCCGCTGTCCGAGCGCTCCGGCAAGCGCGGCGGCATCCACAACTCGCTGACCCGGATCATGCTCAAGCCCAGCCATTTCATCGGCGGGTACGCCCAGTTGAGCTACTCGTTCAACTATTACGGCCCCACCGGCAACCAGCGCGACGAGGTGACGCTCATCCGGCGTCGCAGCCAGGAGGTGCAGTTCTGATGAAGGTCATGGCGCAGATCGCGATGGTGATGAACCTCGACAAGTGCATCGGGTGCCACACCTGCTCGGTCACCTGCAAGCAGGCGTGGACCAACCGCGAGGGCACCGAGTACATGTGGTTCAACGACGTGGAGACCCGCCCCGGCGTCGGCTACCCCCGGGGCTGGGAGGATCAGGACAAGTGGAAGGGGGGCTGGCGGCGCACCGCCGGCGGCAGGCTCGTGCCCCGGCAGGGCGGACGCCTGGCCACCCTGGGCAGGATCTTCTCCAACCCGAACCTGCCCGGCGTCAACGACTACTACGAGCCGTGGACCTACGAGTACGACACCCTGCTGAGCGCACCGGCGTCGCGCACCACCCCCACCGCCCGGGCGACGTCCACCCTCACCGGGCAGCACAAGGACACCATCGCCTGGGGACCCAACTGGGACGACGACCTCGGCGGCTCCATGGAGACCCTCGACGCCGACCCCGTCCTGCACCAGATGAACCTCGAGGTCGCCAAGACCATCGAGTACACCTTCATGTTCTACCTGCCGCGGATCTGCGAGCACTGCCTCAACCCCACCTGCGTGGCCGCCTGCCCCTCGGGAGCCATGTACAAGCGGGTCGAGGACGGCATCGTGCTCGTCGACCAGGACCGCTGCCGCGGCTGGCGGATGTGCGTCTCCGGCTGCCCGTACAAGAAGGTCTACTTCAACCACAAGACCGGCAAGGCCGAGAAGTGCACCCTGTGCTACCCGCGCCTGGAGGCCGGCCAGCCCACCGTCTGCTCGGAGACCTGCGTCGGCCGGCTGCGCTACCTCGGAGTGCTGCTCTACGACGCCGACCGGGTCACCTGGGCCGCCTCGCAGAAAGACGAGCGCGACCTCTACGCCGCCCAGCGGGACATCCTGCTGGACCCCAACGACCCCGCGGTCATCGAGGCGGCCAAGGCCGACGGCGTCGCCCACTCCTGGATCCAGGCCGCCCAGGCCTCCCCGATCTGGGACCTCATCACCCGCTACCAGGTGGCCCTGCCGCTGCATCCCGAGTACCGCACCCTGCCGATGGTCTGGTACGTGCCGCCGCTGTCCCCGGTGGTCGACGCCGTCACCGCCTCGGGCTCCGACGGCGAGAACCACAAGGTGCTGCTGGCGGCGATCTCCCAGATGCGCATCCCGATGGAGTACCTCGCGGGGCTGTTCAGCGCCGGTGACACCGCGCCGGTGGAGAGGTCACTGCGCAGACTGGCGGCGATGCGCAGCTACATGCGCGACGTCTTCATGGGGAATGACGCCGACGAGACCATCCCGGAGGCGGTCGGCATGACCGGCGACGACGTCCGGGCCATGTACCGGTTGCTGTCGATCGCCAAGTACGACGAGCGCTACGTCATCCCCACCACCCGCACCGGGATGCCGCCGGGCATCACGGAGCTGGAGGGCTGCCCGGTCGACTACGATGTCGAAGCCTTCCACGGCGCTGCTCCCGGCGCCACGACCCCCGGGGCCGCACCGGCCGGCACCCGCACCCTGCCCTTGGAGGTTCTCTGATGAACATCTTCATGGGCGCACCGAGGATGCCGGTCGCCGCCTCGGTGGATGCCACACCCGACCAGCGACGGGTGGTGCAGATGGCCGCCGGGCTGCTGCTCGACTACCCCGGCGACGGGCTGCCCGGCGTCCTGGACGCCGTGACCCGCGACGCCGCCCTGATGCCGGGCCCGGCGTCCGGCGAGATCGCCGCCTTCTGCGCGGTGGCCCGCCGATGGGGGCTGCGACGTCTCCAGGAGCACTATGTGGAGACCTTCGACCAGCGGCGCCGCTGCGCGCTGTACCTCACCTACTACTCGGCCGGGGATACCCGCGGCCGGGGCGCGGCGATCCTCGGATTCCGCGAGATCATGGGCCGCGCCGGCTTCGAGATGGCCCGCGAGGAACTGCCCGACTACCTGCCCGTCGTCCTGGAGTTCTGCGCCCTCAACGAGACGGCGTCCGGCGACGAGCTGCTGCGCGCCAACCGGGAGGGCCTGGAGGTGATCCGCGCCGCCCTGGTGTCGGCGTCCAGCCCCTACGCCCATCTGCTCGAGGCGCTGTGCACCACGCTGCCGCCGCTGGACGACGCCACCCTGGCCCGCTACCAGGAACTCATCAACCAGGGCCCGCCCACCGAGCTGGTGGGGATCGCGGCCCTCGACGCGACGCCCTCCCCTGCGGCCCCCGCCGCCCCGTCCCCAGGCTCAGCAGGAGGCCGATCATGAGCACGGCGGAACTGGTGCTGTGGGTGGGCATGCCCTACCTGTCCATCGTCATGCTGGTCGGCGGGCTCATCTGGCGCTACCGCAGTGATCAATTCGGCTGGACCAGCCGATCCAGCCAGTGGAACGAGCCCGCGATCCTGCGCTGGGCCTCCCCGCTGTTCCATTTCGGGATGCTCTTCGTGTTCCTGGGCCACGTCATCGGACTGGCGATCCCCGAGTCCTGGACGTCGGCGGTCGGCATCCCCGAGGGCGTCTACCACTACATCTCGATGATCCCCGGGACGCTGGCCGCCGTCGCCACCCTGATCGGGATGGCCGGGCTCATCTACCGCCGCGTCGTCGTCAAGTCGGTGCGGCTGGCCACCACGACGATGGACATCGTGATGTACACCCTGCTGGGCATCGCCGTAGCGCTGGGATCCTGGGCCACGATCCACCAGCAGATCATCGGGGGCGGCTACGACTACCGCCAGACCATCAGCCCGTGGTTCCGCACCATCCCGCTGTTCCAGCCCAACCCTGCGCTGATGGCCACGGTGCCCCTCGACTACAAGTTGCATATCGTGGCGGCCATGATCCTGTTCTGCGTCTGGCCCTTCACCAGGCTGGTCCATGTGCTCTCGGCCCCGGTGGCCTACCCCACCCGGCCGGCCATCGTCTACCGCTCCCGCGACGAGAACCTGGCCGCCGGCCCCAGACGTCGGGGGTGGTGAGGTCTTGAGGGCATCCGGGATCGACCACATCCTGCCGGCGATCGGCTCCCTGACGCCGGCCCAGCAGACCGTGCTGGCCGCCGTCTCGGGTCACGACGACCCGGTGAGGGTCGCCGACGTGGCGCGCGAGTGCGGGCTGCACGTCAACACCGTGCGCGAGCCCCTCGACGTGCTGCTGGAACTGGGCCTGGTGGAGCGCGAGCGGATGCCCGTGGCCGGCCGCGGCCGACCGGCCTGGGGGTATGTGAGTCGTGCCCTGTCGGGCCCCGCCTCCTCGGTCGAGATGCTGCGCCATATGGCACGGTCGACCATCGCCTGGATGCGCGCCACCGCCGCCGATCCGATGGCCGCCGGGCGGGATCTGGGCCATCATCTGGGCGACGACGCGCTGGCCACCGCGAAGGTGCCCGATCACGACGTCGGCGAGATCTCGCCCGGTTTCGAGCTGGCCGCCCATATGACCAAGATCCGGGTCTTCCTCACCGCCTTCGGGCTGGCCGCCGAGCCGCACCCGGAGATCCCTACCGCCCTGGTGCTGCGCGACTGCCCCTTCGCCGATCCGGCCGCTCCCGACCCGGTGGCCTTCGCGATCCGCCAGGGGATGGTGGAGCGGGTTGTGGAGCGGACCGCCCGGGGCCTGGCCGCGCCCACCTTCCGCGACGGGGACGACCCGTGGGTGACCGAGGTGGTCCTCGTGCCGACCGGACCGGGGCGGATCCGGAGGCCGGCGTCATGAGCGTCTCCGCGCGGGTGGAGTCTCTGCCCGACCGGTTCGGCCGGGTGGCCACCGATCTGCGCGTCTCGGTGACTGACAAGTGCAACCTGCGCTGCACCTACTGCATGCCCGTCGAGGGCATGGTCTGGCTGCCGCGCGAGGAGCTGCTCACCGACGACGAACTGATCCGGCTGATCGGGATCGGCGTGAAGAGGCTGGGGATCACGAAGGTGCGCTTCACCGGCGGCGAGCCGCTCGTCCGCCCGACCCTGGAGTCTCTGGTCGCCGCCACGGTCGCGATGCGCACCCCCGACGGCGTCGCCCCCGCGACCGCGCTCACCACCAACGGCATCGGCCTGGACCGCCGGGCCGCCGGGCTGGCGGCGGCCGGACTGGGTCGGGTCAACATCTCGCTGGATTCCATCGACCCCGGCCGCTTCGCCGCCGTGGCACGGCGCGACCGGCTCGACGACGTCCTGGCTGGCATCGACGCCGCGCTGGACGCCGGGCTTTCCCCGGTGAAGATCAATGCCGTGCCGCAGCGCAGCTACCGCGACGACGCCCCCGAACTGCTGAGCTTCTGCCTGGACCGCGACCTGGAACTGCGATTCATCGAGTACATGCCGATCGGCGCCCCCGGCTGGTCCGCCGACGCCGTGATCAGCGCCGACGACATGTTCGACGCGCTGCGCTCGGCCGGATACACCCTGGCCGAGGATCCGGGACCGCGCGGCTCGGCACCGGCCCAGCGGTGGACGGTCACCGCCCCCGACGGGCGCACCGGCAGGATGGGGATCATCGCCTCGGTCACCCGCCCGTTCTGCGGGGACTGCTCGCGCACCCGGTTGACGGCCGACGGCCAGATCCGCAACTGCCTGTTCTCCACCCGCGAGACCGATCTGCGCAGCGCGATTCGCTCCGGTGCCGACGATGACGAGTTGATCAAGCTCTGGCAAGGTGAGATGTGGCGCAAGGCGGCGGCCCACGGTTCGGACGGGGCTCATGGGTCGGGGGGGTTCGGGGAATCATCGCGCCGGATGTCGGCGATCGGAGGATGATCATGATCATGCATTACTACGGCGGTGCGGGCGAGGCCGCCGGGACCGCAGAGGAGGCTGTCGACGCCGTCCCCGGGGAGACGGTGGCCGAGCTTGCCGACCGGTTGGTGACGGTTCATCCGGGGCTGGCCAGAACGATGGCCGTGTGCAGCTTCTTCGTCGACGGCGCCTCGACCCGCCGCGAGGACAGGCTGCCCGATGACGCCCGCGTCGACGTCCTGCCACCCTTCGCCGGAGGATGACGGTGCACGCACGGATCAGCGACCGTCCCCTGGCGGTCGAGGCGATCGCCGAACAGGCGGTCGACGACCGCAGCGGCGCGGTGGTGACCTTCACCGGCGTCGTCCGCGACCACGACGCCGGGCGGCGGGTCACCGCCATCGACTACAGCGCCCACCCGCAGGCCGAGAGCATGCTGGCCGGGCTGGTCGAGGAGTGCGCGCTGCGTGACGGTGTCCACGGGGCGGCGGCCGCGCACCGCGTCGGCCATCTGGAGGTCGGCGACCTGGCGATGGTGGTGGCGGTCTCGGCCGAGCACCGTGGTGAGGCCTTCGCCGCCGCATCCGACCTGGTGGACGCCGTCAAGGCCGGGGTGCCGGTGTGGAAATGCCAGTGGATGGCCGACGGATCCCATGAGTGGTCCGGGCTGCCGTGACCAGGGACCTCACTCCCGGCGCGGCGCGCAGATCAGATGAAGGATGTCCAGAGCGTGTCGGCGTCGATCAGCCAGTGATTGCGCAGGGTGAGAGCCCGCTCGGTGGCGGCGAGGATCCCGGCCACCACCATCGTGATATTCGCCCAGGCGGGCAGGGAGACCGGGGAGTCGAAGACGCCGAAGCGCTCCTGCACGACCTGCCAGTGCGAGACGAGTTCGAGTACCTGGGGCACCGACAGGGCGAGGCAGGCCAGCAGCACGATGATCGCGATGACGCCGATCGCCCGGCTCGTCGCGGGGAACCGACGCCCGAGCCGGGCCCGCAGGCCCTCGGCGGAGCGCGGGTGCGGGTTGAGCGCGCGCTCGGGTCCCGAATGGGGGACGAAGTGCATCCTGGTCAGGCCGTAGAGATTGGTGGCCGTCTCGATCACGCCGCCGGGGACGGGGAAGGCGGCCGGGAGGTTCGACACGTACTGCTGCCGTCCGTCGCGGAACAGGGCCGCCTGGGGGGTCTGCCTGCCGGCCTTCTCCTCGTCGCTGCTGAGATAGTCGGCCAGGTAGTTCACCTCGACGGCGAAGTCGACGTGCTCGTCGGTCGTGGTCTCGGGCAGCCGGGCGAGGAAGACGGTGCGGAACAGGATGTCCCACGGGCGGAAGGGCCTGATGGGGCGTCCACTGCCGGGATGGATCCTGGTGAGCTGCTTGTCAGTACGCGATCTGCGGGCCATGCGCTGCTCCGTCGGTCGGGACGGTGGATGGAACGGCCCACGGTAACCACTGACAGTGCCACCGAACTGGTGATCGGAGGATGGGGATGACGCAGTCCGAACAGTTCGTGGGGATCGGCGAGCACCGGCGTCTGGTGATGTCGCTGGCCCACGAACCGGCCGTGGTCGAGATGCCGCTGGAGCGGTGCCTGGGCCTGGTGAGCGCTGAGCCTGTCGCCGCGCGACTGCCGGTGCCGCCCTTCACCAACTCGGCGATGGACGGCTTCGCAGTGCGGTTCCAGGACGTGAGCACCGCGCGGCCCGATGCCCCTGTCCGGCTGCCGGTGACCGGCGACATACCCGCCGGATCAGCGGCCGGTGACCCCGTCGAGACCGGCACCGCCCGGCGGATCATGACCGGGGCCCGGATGCCCGCCGGCGCCGACTCGGTGGTGAAGGTGGAGCGCACCGACCACGCGCCCGGAGTCGTCGACGCGCCCGCCGAGGTGAGGATCTTCCAGGCGCCGGAACTCGGCGCCAATGTCCGCCATCGGGGGGAGGACCTCCAGATCGGTGATCCGGTGATGGAGGCCGGGCGGCTGCTCGACGGGGCATGTCTGGCGGCCGCCGCGTCGGTCGGGTACGGATCCCTGGCCGTTCACCCGGCGCCCAGAGTCGGCGTCATCTCCACCGGTTCGGAGCTGTCCGATGCCGGGAGCGACCTGGCCGCCGGTCGCATTCCGGACTCCAACGGCATCCTTCTGGCCGGGCTCGTGTCCGAGGCCGGCGCGGTGGTCGCCCAGCGGGCCCGGGTCCCCGACGACCCGGCCCGGCTGCGCGAGGTGGTCGCCGGCTGGGATGTGGACCTGGTGATCACCGCCGGAGGCATCTCGGCCGGTGCTTACGAGGTGGTGAGACAGGCCTTGCCGGAGCTGACCTTCCACAAGGTCGCCCAGCAGCCGGGCGGCCCGCAGGGGGCAGGGATCGTCGGAGCGACGCCGGTGGTGGCGCTTCCCGGCAATCCGGTGAGTGTCTTCGTGAGCTTCCACGTCTATGCGCGCCCGCTCATCGCCGCCATGCGCGGTCTGGCCGTCCCCGTCGAATCGCCGACTGTTCGTGCGACGGCCGGGGCCGGCTGGCGCTCCCCGGCGGAGAAGACCCAGTTCATGCCCATCCGGTGGGAGAGCGGCGAGGGGGAGGGCGGTCGCGTGGTGCCCGCCCACCGGCTGGGATCCAAGTCCCATCTGGTGGCCACTCTGCCGCTGGTCGAGGGGCTGGCGGTGGTGCCGGTCGGGGTGGAGGCCGTGGAGGCAGGAGATGGTCTGGAAGTGCTGATGACGAGGGGCGAGGTATGAGCGAGAGTCCGTTCACCCATCTGCGCGGGGACGGCTCGGCCCGGATGGTCGACGTCACCGCCAAGACCCCGACCGTCCGCGAGGCCACCGCCGAGTGCGCCGTCGTGTGCTCGGAGCCGATCATGGCGGCCCTGCGCGATGAGACGGTGCCCAAGGGCGACGTCCTGGCGGTGGCCAGGGTGGCCGGGATCCAGGCCGCCAAGCACACCCCCGACCTGCTGCCCCTGGCCCACCGGATCGGCGTCCACGGGGCCGAGGTGGACCTGTGGCTGGAGGCCGACCGGGTGCGGATCCGCGCCACGGTGCGCACCGCCGACCGCACGGGGGTGGAGATGGAGGCCCTCACCGCGGTGACGGTGGCGGCGCTGTCCGTCGCCGACATGGTCAAGGGGATCGACCGGGGATTCGCGATCGAGCACGCGATCATCACTCACAAGGCCGGTGGGCGCAGCGGGGACTGGACCCGCCCGGCGTAGATCTCAGCTGCCGACGCTCAGTGGTCCCCGCCGTCCAGCTGATCGAAGATGTGGCCGAGCAGTGGGCCGATCACGGCCACGGCGTCGCGCACCCCTCCGGGAGAGCCCGGAGCGTTGACGACCAGCGCGGCTCCGGATCGCCGTGAGGTGATGCCCACCAGGCCGCGCGACAGGCCGGCCGCCGGTGCCGCCTCGGCGCCGCGGGCACGGATCTGTTCGGCCAGGCCGTCGAGCCGGGCGGCGAGCAGCGGCCCGGTGGCCTCCGGGGTGAGGTCGCGCGGGGAGATGCCGGTGCCGCCGGTGGTGAACACCAGTCGCGCCCCGTCGTCCAGGGCATCGGTGATCGCCGCTGCGACAGGAGCCACGCCGTCGGGGACGATGACCACCTCGTCGCGCATCAGCGCCTGTTCCCCGTAGCAGGCCAGCAGCCGGGCGGCCAACGGGCCGGAGCGGTCGACGGCCTCGCCGGCGGCGCAGCGGTCCGAGACGGTGATGACGCGGGCTCGGACGGGGTTCACCGGGGCCACGTTACCGATCGGGCCGGGCCACCGGTGATTCACCCGAAGTCCTGAACCGCGGCGGCGCTCGTGAGATGGTGCCAGAAGGCGTCGGAAGCGGGGGCGGGCACGGCGTCGGCTCCCGAGGCCTCCGGCGCGAGTTCACGCAGACCAGCTGAGGAGAGCGTCATGCCCATCGATCCGAAAGGCACACCGACCAACGAGAACGGCTCACCGGCCATCAGCGAGGAGCATTCCCTCACCGTGGGCCCCGACGGCCCCATCGCGCTGCACGACGTGCACCTGGTGGAGACCCTGGCCCACTTCAACCGCGAGCGGGTGCCCGAGCGCAGCCCGCACGCCAAGGGGTCGGGGGCCTTCGGCGAGTTCGAGGTGACCGGCGACGTCTCCGCGTACACCAAGGCCGACTTCCTCCAGCCGGGGCGGCGCACCCCGATGCTGGCCCGGTTCTCCACCGTCGCCGGGGAGCAGGGCTCGCCCGACACCTGGCGCGACGTCCGCGGGTTCGCGTTGAAGTTCTACACCCGCGAGGGGAACTTCGACATGGTGGGCAACAACACCCCGGTGTTCTTCGTGCGCGACCCGATGAAGTTCCCCCACTTCATCCACTCCCAGAAGCGCCTGCCCGACTCGGGGCTGCGCAGCCCCAACATGCAGTGGGACTTCTGGACGCTGTCGCCCGAGACCGCCCACCAGGTGGCCTACCTGATGGGTCCGCGCGGCCTGCCGCAGGACTGGCGGCACATGAACGGCTACTCCTCGGACACCTACTCGTGGACCAACGCCGAGGGGAGGCTCCACTGGGTGAAGTGGCACTTCATCAGCGACCAGGGCGTGAAGAACCTCAGCAACGAGCAGGCTGCTGAACTGGCCGGATCGAATGCCGACTACCACCGACAGGACCTCTTCGACGCCATCGCCGGCGGCGACTTCCCGAGCTGGACGGTCAAGGTGCAGCTGATGCCCTACGAGGACGCCCAGAGCTACCGGTTCAACCCCTTCGACCTCACCAAGGTGTGGCCGCACGGCGACTACCCGCTGGTCGAGGTGGGACGGTTCACCCTCAACCGCAACCCCGAGAACTTCTTCGCCCAGATCGAGCAGGCGGCCTTCGCACCGGCCAACACGGTGCCGGGCACCGGGCTGTCGCCGGACAAGATGCTGCTGGGCCGGGCCTTCGCCTACACCGACGCCGAGCGGGCCAGGATCGGGTCGAACTTCGACCAGCTGCCGGTCAACCGGCCCGAGGTGCCGACGAACGCCTACACGATCGAGGGGCACATGCGCTACGAGCACTCGGGCGCCGCGCCGGTCTACGCCCCGAACTCCTACGGGCGCGACTGGGGCACGCAGACCGGCACCGCCGACGACTCGTGGGCCAGCGACGGCGACCTGGTGCGCGCCGCGGCCACCCTGCACTCGGCCGACGACGACTTCGGCCAGGCCCACTCGCTGGTGCACGACGTGTTCACGCCCGCCGAGCGCGACGACCTGGTGGACACCATCGTCGACCAGATCCTCAACCACGACGTCGTCGAGCCGGTGCGCTCCCACATCGTCGAGTACTGGACGAAGATCGACGAGGAGGTCGGCCGGGCCATCGCCGTCAGGATCTGAGGCCCGCTCCCGGCGCCGGGGGGCCGGCGGTCCGCACGGTGGCACCGGCGGGCCGGCCGGCCCGATCCGCCTATAGTCCTCGCATGGCATCGGGTACCGCCGCGGGTTTCGGGCTGCTGGGCGAGCGCAGCTGGCCGGTGCGGATCACCGCCCTGCTGGTGGGCCTGGTGCTGTTCGGCGTCTCCTCGGGCCTGATGATCGTCTCCGGGCTGGGCAACATGCCCTGGGACGTGCTCCACCAGGGCATCGCGGCGCACACCCCGCTGAGCACCGGCCAGGCGGCGATCGGGCTGTCGGTGCTCGTGCTGCTGCTGTGGATCCCGCTGCGCCAGCGGATCGGGCCGGGCACCGTGGCCAACGCCGTGGTCGTCGGCGTGGTGATCGACGCCACCACCTCCGTGGTGCGCCGGCCCGGCCCCCTGTGGGCCGACCTGACGATGGTCCTGGGGGCGGTGGTCCTCAACGGCTTCGCCACCGTGCTGTACATTTCGCCGGCCTTGGGGCCCGGTCCCCGCGACGGCCTCATGACGGGCCTGGTGGCGCGCACGGGGAAACCGGTGGCGCTGCTGCGGTCGGGGATCGAGGTGGTGGTGATGGCCGCCGGCTGGGCCCTGGGCGGCCGCCTGTTCATCGCGACCTTCGTCTACGCCTTCGGCATCGGCCCGGTGACCCGCCTCTTCCTCGGGCTGGCAGCCAGGGTGCTGAGCCCTTCATCGTCACTGAGCCCTCACTCGACTGACTGACGCTCTCAGTGACGAAAGTGACGCCCTCACTGACGAAAGTGTCCCCATCAGTCTAGGAACTGAGGCTCTCAGTGTATAAACTGAGGCCATCACTGAGAGACCTGAGGTGCCGCCATGGAAGAGATGGAGATTCTTGAGACCGTCAACCGCCTGCGCAGGCAGCGCAGCGATGACGCGACGGTGGAGGCCAAGAGTGCTGTCGGTGGGGTGCCGAGAGATGTCTGGGCCACGGTGAGTGCCTTCGCCAACACCGATGGAGGAGACATTCTGCTCGGTCTTGATGAACGTCACGAGTTCGAGCCCGCTCCAGGTTTCGACGCCCAGAGGACGATCGACGCCGTGGCCTCCGGACTCATCGAGAAGCCTGGAGAGAGATCGAAAGTCACGCCGGTACCGCCCAACATCCTGAACCGTATGACCGTGGACGGGGCCCCGGTGGTGAACCTGAGGGTGGATCCGATGCCGGACGCCCCGGGGCCGTGCTTCGTCACGGATCAGGGAATCAGCAAAGGTTCGTACCGAAGGTGGGACGACAAGAACGTCCGGCTCAGTGCATACGAGATCTACCTGCTGAGTCATCGCACCGAGATGCTGGGGACCGATCGGGAGGTCGTGGACGGGGCGACGGTCGACGATCTGGACGAGGATCTCATTCAGACGCTGATCGAACGCCTGAGGAGACTCGGCTCACGGGCGGTCTCGGGTGCCGAGTCCGAACATGAGGTGAGGGTCAGGCTGAACCTCACGGACAAGAAGGATCGGCCTCTGCTGGCCGGGATGCTCTCCGCTGGTCAATACCCTCAGCAGTTCTACCCGCAGCTCTTCATCGACGTGACCACCCACCCCGACATCCGGAAATCAGATCCGGGAGCCGCGGTGAGATTCGTCGACCGCCGCATCTGCGAGGGGCCCGTCCCCCTGATGGTCAAGGACGCCGTGGCCGCCGTCCTCTCGAATCTCCGCACGGTTCATGTCGTGGACGGGGTCTCGGGCCGTGATGTCCCGGAGATCCCGGTGGAGGTTCTCCGTGAGGCCATTACGAACGCTCTCACCCATCGGGACTACAGCGTCCAGGCCCGTGGACAGCAGGTCGGAGTGGACATCTACACCGATCGGGTCGAGGTGACCAGCCCGGGCGGGTTCTGGGGAGGCGTCACGGCGGAGAACATCGCCGATGGTGTGTCACGGTCCCGCAACGAGAGCCTGGCCAAACTGCTGACCTTGGTCCCGATGCCGGGCGAGGACTCCACGGTGAGCGAGAACCAGGGGTCCGGGGTCCTCCTGATGGATTCCGCGATGCGTGCGCGGGGCCTCCCGGCCCCGCGGTTCGAAGCCACCATCGACCAGGTGCGGGTGGTCCTGGTCCGGGGCGTGCAGACCGGCGGGGCCGTCCCGGAACTCACCGACAAGCAGGATGAAATTCTGGACGCACTCCGCGGTCAGGACCAGATGACGATGCGCGAACTGGCACAGGCCACCGGGCGCAGCGTGCCGGCACTGCGACCACAGGTCAGGGGCCTGGTGGAGGCGGGCCTGGTGGAGGCGACCGCTCCGGCGACCAGCAGGAACAGGGCCTATCGCCTTCCGGACGGGGGGAAGTACGACGACCGATACTCCGTGACATACTGAGCCCCGGACACGGGGTGCGCGATCGGATGCGCTGAGAACACACCCGTGGAACCTGATCTAGTTCGGACTAGCGAAGGGATGTCCCGGTGACCTCTCACCTCCACCCGCTCACAGAGCCTCCGGCCGCCCGCGTACCCCGCGTCCTGTCGATCGCCGGGACCGACCCCTCCGGGGGCGCCGGCACCGCCGCCGACATGAAGTCCATCACCGCGGCGGGCGGCTATGGCATGACGGTCGTCACCTGCCTGGTGGCCCAGAACACCACCGGGGTGCGCGCCATCCACACCCCGCCGGTCGATTTCCTCGCCGCGCAGCTGGAATCGGTCTCCGACGACGTCGTGGTCGACGCCGTCAAGACCGGCATGCTCGGCACCGCCGGGATCATCGCGACGGTTGAATCCTGGCTGGACGCCCACCGGCCCCCGGTGCTCGTCGTCGACCCCGTCATGGTCGCCACCAGCGGCGACCGGCTGCTGCAGCCCGACGCCGAGGAGGCCATGCGCCGCTTCTGTCGGCGGGCCACTGTCGTCACCCCCAACATCCCCGAACTCGCCGTGCTGGCCGGCGCCGAGCCCGCCGCCGACCAGGACGCCGCCGTCGCGCAGGCCCGGGAGTGGGCCGCCCGGACCGGGGTCGCCGTCATCGTCAAGACCGGCCATCTCGACTCCCGGCTCACCACCAACCTGTGGGTCGGCCCCGACGGAGTCCTCGCCGAGGCGCCCAGCAGCCGCGTCGAGACCACCAGCACGCACGGCACCGGATGCTCGCTCTCCTCGGCCCTGGCCACCCGACTAGGAGCCGGTGACACCCCCGTGCGGGCCCTGAGATGGACCACCGACTGGCTCCACGAGGCCATCGAGCACGGCGCCGCGCTGCACGTCGGCAGGGGTCACGGCCCCGTCGACCACGGCCACCGGGCACGGCGTCTGGCAGTCGCGGCCTCACCCGCACCCTGGCTGGCCGACGACGCCGTGGCGCCGCGACTCGAGGCCCCCGACCAGCTGGCGCCCGGCACCGAACCGGCGCCGGCGTCCATCCCCGCGGCCGGACCGTGGACCCGGGCCCTGTGGAGGGCCGGCAGCGACCTGGCCCGCAGCATCCACGGCGGCGGTTTCGTGACGGCGCTGGTCGACGGCACCCTGCCGGAGCATGCCTTCACCTTCTACCTGGCCCAGGACGCCCGGTACCTCGCCGGCTACGCGCGGGCCCTCGCCGCGGTGGCGGCCGGCTCCACCGATCCGGCCGAGGTCGCCGACTGGGCGGGAGGGGCCGCCACCTGCCATCTCGTCGAGGCCGAGCTGCACCGCGGCTGGCTGTCCGGGCGGTCCTGCGCCCCCAGCCCGGTGACCAGCGCCTACGTCGACTTCCTGGTGGCCAGGACAGTCCTGGACGGCCACACCGTCGGCGTGGCGACCGTGCTGCCCTGCTACTGGCTGTACGCCGAGGTGGGGGCCGCGATGCCCGGAGTCGCCGACGACCATCCCTACGCCGCCTGGCTGCAGACCTACTCCGACGACGCCTTCACCGCCGCGACCTGGATCGCCATCGGGCACGCCGAGAGGGCCATGACCGACGCCTCGCCCGCCGAGCGGGCCGCCGCGGCCAGGGCCTACCTCATCGCCTGCCGCCACGAGGCCGAATTCTTCGACCAGGCCCTGCGCACCACCGGGGCCCTCTCATGACGCCCGACCTGCCGCACGGCGCCGACCAGACACTGAACGATGACAAGGGGATACACGTATGACAAGCGCGGACGAACTCGACCTTCGGTGCTACCTGGTGACCTCCGGTCACGACCGGCACACTGTCGAGACCGCTGCCGCAGCCGCCGCAGCCGGAGCCGGGATGATCCAAGTGCGGTGCAAGGAGGCCGGCACGGCAGAGCTGCTCGAACTGCTCACCGCCGTCGCCGAGGCCGTCCGCGACGTCGCCCCGGCCACCCGGGTGATCGTCGACGACCGCGCCGACGTGGCCTTCGCCGCCCGGTACGCCGGCGCCCCGGTGGCCGGGGTGCACCTGGGCTGGGACGACCTGCCAGTGGCGGCGGCACGGGCGATGCTGGGCCCCGAAGCGATCATCGGGATGACCACCGGCACCATGGAGCTCGTTCAGGGCGCCCAGAAGCTGGCCGACAAGCTCGACTACATCGGCTGCGGCCCCTTCCGGCCCACCCCCACGAAGAACTCGGGACGTACCCCCCTGGGTCTGGACGGCTACCCGCCGCTGGTCGCCGCCACCGAGCTGCCGATGGTGGCGATCGGCGATGTCAGGCCCTCCGACGCCGAGAATCTGGCCGCAACCGGGGTGGCCGGGCTCGCGCTGGTGCGGGCGATCATGGGCGTCGAGGACCCGGCAGCGGTGGTCCGGCGGGTGGTGGCGGCGTTCCCGGAGGTTCGCTGAGACGATGGCGTGCGCATTTTGCTAGCTGGAGGGCGCGGATCGAAACCTCCTGTCCGGAATCGGGCCTCCAGCGAGTGATATGCGCATCGGCCCGTCGAATAGGCTGGCATCCGGTGCCGCCGCCGTGGGCGGCCTGTGAAACCGAGGAGCGTCGAACATGTCAGTGAAGGAACTCGCGGGAATCCCCGATCACGAGCGGACCGTCCCCGCGGAGGTGGCCGAATCCTGGTTCCAGGTCTCCCCAGACCCGAAGCAGCTCGAGGGGCTGTGCTTCGACCGTTCCGGCGACCTCTACTTCGTCGACGTCTTCGAGGGCAACGTGTACAGGCTGGCGCTCCCGGCCAAGGAGCTGTCGGTCGTCACCACCCTGACCGGGCAGAACCCCTCGGCCCTCAAGATCCACCGGGACGGGCGGCTCTTCCTGTGCTGCCTGGCCAATATGCGTGACAACGGCTCGATCATCGCGATGGCTCCCGACGGCTCCCACCAGGAGACCATCATCGCCCCTGACAAGGGATTCGTCCCCGACGACATGGTCTTCGACTCCGACGGCGGGTTCTACTTCTCCGACTTCACAGGACCGGTCTTCAACCCCACCGGCGGCATCTACCACGTGCCGGCCGACCTCTCCTCGATCACCCCGGTGGTGCCCCATCTGGCGACCCCCAACGGCCTGGCCCTGTCCCCCGACGAGCACAGGCTGTGGGTCACCGAGATGGCCGCCAACCGGCTGCACTGGATCCAGCTCGAGGACGACCGGGTCTCGATACCGCCCTACGGCACGTCGGTCCCGTTCACCTTCTCCGGCCTGGAGGGCCCCGACTCCTGCTCGGTGGACGCCGACGGCAACCTCTACGTCGCCATGTACGAGCAGGGCCGGGTGCTGTGCTTCAGCGCCGAGGGGGTGCTCGTGAAGCAGATCCTGCTGCCGGACCGCGAGACCGGCCACAACCTGCGCTCCACCCACCCGATGATCATCCCGGGTACCAGCACACTGCTCATCTGCACCAACGACTTCGACGGAGACCAGGGTTCCTGGATCTTCGCCGCCGAGGCGCTGGGCAAGGCACACAGCTCCTACCAGTTCTCCTGATCAGCCGGCGGCTGGCCCTGTTGTGGCGCGGATCGTCAACGTCACCGGCAGGATCGTCCCCCGGGGCTCGGACGCCGGACCTTCCGGACTCATCCGCTGCACCGCCCGCTCGGCGGCGAAACGTGCCAGGCTCATCGGGTCCTGGCGTACCGAGGTGAGCAGGATGGGCTTCCTGGAGGCGATCTGGGAGTCGTCGAAACCGATCAGCGACACCTCGCCGGGCACGTCGACCCCGGCACGGACCAGGACGTCGAGGACCCCCAGTGCGCAGCGATCGTTGAAGGCGATGACGGCGCTCGGCAGCTCCGGAAGGCTCAGGATCCGCTCGGCGGCCTCGACCCCCTCGGCCTCGGTCATGCCGCCGCGCGCAATGATCACCTCATCGGTGAGCCCCCGGGTCTCCGCGGCATCCTGGAAGGCGTGTTCGCGTTCCCTGCCGCCCGGGGACACCGGCGCCGACAGGAATGTGATGTGGCGGTGGCCGAGCCTCACCAGATGGTCGAGGGCCAGGCCCATCCCCTGGGCATCGTCGGACACCACCCAGTCGACCCCGGCCGAGGGACAGCGGCGGGCCACCGACACCACCGGGATGGTGCCGCCCAGCTCGATGAGCTCCTCCTCGGGCATGCGGGGGCCCAGCAGGACGAGGGCCCCGCACCGGTAGGAGACCAGGTCCCGAATCGCGACCGCCTCGTCCCTGGCCTCCGAGACGGCCGACAGGATCAGCCTGTTCGGCATCCCGACGGTCGCCGTGTACAGCCCGTCCAGCATCTCGCTGTGGAAGGGTTGGCGGGTCTGGAAGACCACGCCGATATTGGTCGACCGGGCGGAGCGGAGGGAGCGGGCACTCTCGTCACGGACATAACCGAGACGATCGGCCACCTCCTGGACGCGTCGTCGGGTGGCGTCACTCGCCCCGGGGGCACCCCGGAAGATGATCGAGACCAGGGACTGGGAGACCCCGGCCTCCCGGGCGACGTCGCGCATGGTGGGGCGGCCGGAGTCCGCGGCGTGGGGCATCTCGTCTCCTGTCTCAGGCGCTGATCAGTGTAGAGGACGAGGCGCGGCCTGTTGACATCCACGAAAGCATGTCCATACAATCAACTGGTACGTATTAATTATTCGATCCAGGCGGCGGCGCGGAAGCCGCCTCAGAGGTCGTGACGGGACGAGGGAGTCCAGATGACGAGAGTTGCTGTGGTGGGTGCGGGGCGGATCGGGCGTCATCATGCCCGGTTGTTGACGGCCGGTGAGGTGGCTGGTCTGGAGTTGACGGTGCTGGCGGATCCGTTCGCCCCGGATCTCGACGAGTTGGCGGCCGGGTTGGGGGTGTCCCGGACGGTCCGTGATCCTCTGGAGCTGGCCGGCGATGATGGGGTGGATGCGGTGGTGATCACGGCTCCGGCGAAGTTGCATCCCGAGTTGATCGAGGCCTTCGCTGGGGCGGGTCAGCATATTTTCACTGAGAAGCCGTTGGGGGTCGACGTGGCCTCGGCCGCCCGGGCGGCCGCTGACGCCGAGAAGGCCGGCATCGTGTTCCAGGTGGGGTTCAACCGCCGGTTCGCCGAGTCGTGGGTGAATGCGAAGAAGGCTGTGGAGGCCGGTGTGGTGGGGTCGGTGCAGCGGGTGCATTCGTTGACCCGGGATCCGGGTCCGTTCGGCGCCGATCCGGCGAGGATCGCTGCGGGGACGGTGTTCAACGAGACGCTGATCCATGATTTCGACACGATCTGCTGGCTCAACGCCGGCTCGGAGCCGGTCGAGGTGTATGCGGTGGCTGATGCGCTGGTGGCGCCGCAGGCCCGGGAGTCGGGGTTCCAGGACTCGGCGGTGGTGGTGATCCGTTTCGACAATGGGGCGATCGCCACTGCGGAGGCGTCGTTCTGTGCGATGTACGGCTATGACCTGCGCGGTGAGGTGTTCGGGTCGGCCGGGATGGTGCAGATGGGCGATCCGACGAACACGGCGGCCCGGGTCTTCGACGCCTCCGGCATGCATGCCGACACCCGTGGCACCGATGAGTCGCGGTATCACGGCGCGTATCGGGGGGAGTTCCAGGCCTTCGCCGATCGGATCGGTGGGGCGGATGTGGCGGTGCCCGGTGCGGTTGACGGGTTGCGGGCGCAGTGGATCGCGGCGGCGTCGATCCGCTCGGCGGCAGAACACAGGCCGGTGGGCATCGACGAGGTCAAGTGAGACACGAGCAGGAACAGACAGAGGAGTAAGTGCGATGGAGCATGTGACCAACAGTCCGTTCACGCTGGCGGCGTGCGCGGAGATGATCTTCACTGATCGGCCGTTCATCGAGCGGGTGGAGCGGATCGCGGCGCGGGGTCTGCAGGTGGAGATGTGGGACTGGACGACCAAGGATCTGGAGGCGCTGGCGGGGGTCGGCGCCGATATCGGGTCGATGACCGGCTACATCTCGGGCACGCTGACCGATGACCAGGGCATCGAGGCGTTCCTGTCCTCGGCCCGAAAGTCGGTGGAGGCCGCGAAGGTGATCGGGTGTCCGAGGTTGAACTTCCACGGGACCGGGCTGGGTGAGGGCGGTATCCCGGTGGAGCAGGTGGAGACCGTGACCGGGGCCATGTGGGCCAGGGCCGCCCTGACCATCGAGAAGCTCGCGGCGATCGGCCAGGAGGCCGATGTCGTGTTCTCCCTGGAGAATCTGAATCTGCCGACCGATCATCCCGGGGATCCGTTCTCCCATCCGGGTGATACCAGGGCGCTGGTGGCGGCGGTGGACTCGCCCCATGTGCGGATGAATCTGGATCTGTACCACGCCCAGCTGGGCGACGGGCGGTTGATCGACACCTGTCGTGAGTCCCTGCCGTGGATCGGGGAGATCCAGATCGCCGATGCTCCGGGACGTTGCCAGCCCGGTACCGGGGAGATCTGCTACCGCAATGTGGCCAGGGCGCTGGACCAGATGGGCTACGACGGGGTGGTGGCCATGGAGGCCTTCGCCTCCGCCGATTCCGATGACGCCCTCGACGACTTCATCACCACCTTCTCAGACCTCGACTGAGATCCCATTCCACCCGTCAACGACGACGCGAAGGACACAGAAATGACAGCACCCGTGGAGCCAGAGAGCTCCTCCACCCCCACCCCGGGCCCAGACGCGGCCGCCCCCGACATCTCCGTCAAGGGCACACACATGAAGAAGAAGAGCATCCACCGCGTCGTCTTCGTCGCGACCCTGGGCGCCCTGGCCTTCGGTTTCGACACCGGCGTGATCTCCGGCGCCATCCCCTTCCTCCAACTGCCCACGGTCAAGGGCGGCCTGGCCCTGAGCGCCGACCAGGTGGCCACCGTCACCTCGTCGCTGGTACTGGGCGCCGCATTCGGCGGCATCCTCTCGGGCAACATGGCCGACAAGGGAGGACGCAAGAAGACTCTGCTCATCCTCTCCCTGCTGTTCATCATCGGGGCCCTGGGCACCTCCCTGGCCCCCACCGCCACCGTCATGGTGGTCTTCCGCTTCATCCTCGGTCTGGCCGTCGGCGGCGCGTCGGCCACCGTCCCGGTGTTCATCGGGGAGCTGGCGCCCACCGAGATGCGCGGGATGCTGGTGGCCCGCAACGAGCTCACCATCGTCACCGGGCAGTTGCTCGCCTACACCACCAATGCGGTGATCGCCAACGTCTGGCCCGGGCATCCGCACGCCTGGCGATTCATGCTCGTGCTGTGTACTCTGCCGGCCCTCGGGCTGTTCCTGGGCACCTTCACGCTCACCGAGTCGCCGCGCTGGCTGATGTCCAAGGGACGCCGCGCCGAGGCCCGCGACGTGCTGTGGCAGCTGCGCAAGGGGGACGACGTCTCCGGAGAGCTCGACGCCCTCCAGGGCCACATCGACAACATCAAGCAGGAGTCCAGCACCCGGTTCTGGAGCGACCTCAATGTGCCGTGGATACGCCGGATCACCCTGATCGGCATCGGCTTGGCCTTCCTGTCCCAGATGACCGGCGTCAACTCGGTGATGTACTACGCGCCGATGATCCTCATCGACACCGGCCTGGGGACCAGCGCATCACTGGTGGCCACCATCGGCAACGGCGTCGTCGCGGTGTGCTCGGTCGCATTCGGGTCGATGGTCCTGCTGCCCAGGTTCCGGCGCCGTCCGATGCTGCTGATCGGGCAGGTCGGCGTCACCTGCGCCTTGGCGGCGATGGGCGCCGTGTTCTCCTTCGGAGCCGAGGGGCCGGTGCGCTCCTACCTGGTGCTGGCCTTCATGATGCTCTTCCTGTTCTTCATGCAGGGTTTCGTCGCGGTGATCTTCTGGCTCATGCTGGCCGAGATCTTCCCGCTGCGGATCCGCGGCAAGGCGATGGGGGTGGCCGTGTTCGCCAACTGGATGGCCAACTATCTGGTGGCGCGACTCTTCCCGCCCCTGGAGGCGGCCCTGGGCGGCGGGGTGTTCTTCATCTTCGCTGCGGTGAACTTCCTGACGGTGTTCTTCTATCTGAAGTTCATCCCGGAGACGAAGGGCCGTTCGCTGGAACAACTCGAGGAGGACTTCGCCTCGGCCTGAGGCTCGGCAGTGCCGAGGCAGGCCCCGAACGAACGTGTACCGAGGACCTGCTCCGGCGCAGCAGGAGTGTGCGACACGCCCCCCGGGGGGCGTGTCGCCTGTCCGCGAGTCGTGGATCCTGAGACGAAGAGGCCTGTCATCCTCAGGATCGGGGTTTGTACCAGGGCTTTTCGTAAGGGGTTTTCCCGGGTTCTGAGATGAAGCTGAGAGTGAGATAAACGTGATTCTGAGCTTTTGTCTGCTTAGACTGGGGTGGTGAAACAGCGTTGGATCGTCATGATCGCGGCGGCTATCACCCTTGCGGTGGCCGGCGTGGCGGGCGCTGTCGCCATCGGGACGCGCGACGTCAGCGGTCGCGGCGCCATGAAGGGGACGGGGGCCCCTCCGCTGTCCTCCCGCACCACCGCGGCCGTCGACGCGGACGAGGCCCGGGCCCCGCGCGCGGTCCGCAATCTCCGCCTGACGGCCAGTAACGCCTCCAGTTTCACGGTCGGGTGGGACGCCGGCGACGCTACCCTGACCTCCCTCTTCGAGGTCACCGTGCAGGGTGGGCCGACCAAGCGCGTCGGGGTGACCACCTTCACCTATCCGTGGCTCGGCGCCTCTCGGGTGGTCATCAAGGTGAGCGCGATCAGCGCCTCGGGCACCTACAGTTCACCGGCGTCATTGACCATCACGCCGTCGTCGGTGCCTCAGAAGCGGCACGACGACACTGCTCCGAGAGCCACTCCCGGGGCCAATGGCGGCCATGCCTCGCGCCCGGGCAGCGCCACCTCGAAGTCGGGCTCGACATCGGGTGACACCGGCTCGCGCAATCCCGGCGGCAATCCGGCCACCGGCAGCGGCAGCGGTTCGGGCAGTGGAAGTGGTGCGGGCAGCGGCACCGGCAGTGGTTCGGGCACCGGCAGCGGCTCGGGCAGCGGCAGCGGTTCGGGCAGCAGGCCCTCCACACCGCCCGGTCCCACACACCCGGGCGGATCGGGGGGCACCACCTCGCCCACCCCGAAGCCCTCTCCCTCCACATCTGTCGACCCCTCCTCCCCGGGCTCCCCGGGGGGGACGGGCGAGGCCACCCCTTCCAGCCCGAAACCCACCACGTCCTCCCCGGCTGTGTCTCCCGAGAGTCCCACCCCCGAGGCCACGACGACCGCCACTTCGGCGGGCGAGCCCGCGCGGACCGAGGCCGATACCGGGTCGGTTCCCTCCGGGGACGGTGAACCCTCTCCGGTCCCGGCCCGCTGACGCCGGATTCCCCGCTCAACGAGGGTTTACGTCCCGGCCGGGACGAAACACCGCGATGAGCGGGGAATCCGGGAACTGCGATCAGGCGGTCAGGGCCAGCTGATCACTTCGCCAGGGCCGCCACCTCCGCATCGGTCAGCGCCCGGTCCCAGATCCGGGCGCCGTCCAGGGCCCCGGTGAGGTAGTCGACCGAACTGCCCTCCCACTGGCCGCGGCCCAGAGCCACGACGCCGGTGCTCGGCGAGGCCCCGTGGGCGGCGACCGTACTCACCAGCTTGCCGTCGAGGTAGAGCTTCAGCTGCTGGGTCGCGGCGTCGCGCACCCCGACAAGGTGATACCACCTGCCGGTCTCGGCGGTCACCGGGGCGACGGCGCGCGGCCCGCCCGCGAACGACATCGCGAAGCCGTTGATGTCGGCCTGGTTGCCGTACTGGAGGAAGAAGGAGCTCTTCTGATCGGCCCCGTCGGCGCTGAGGAAGGTGGCGTAGCCGCCCTTGGAGGGCAGCGAGGTCAGTTTGACCCAGCTCGAGACGGTGTAGCTCGCGGTGGTGTCGAGCTGCTTGACGGTGGTCTGGGCCGACTGCTTTCCGGCCAGCACCAGCGAGTGGCCGGAGCCGTCGGCACCGGTACCCCAGGTGACGCCGTCACCCAGGTAGAGGGTGTTGCCGAATTTCGTCGAGTCCTTGGCGACCGTGCCCGATCCCTCATCCATCGACCATCGGGCGACGCCCTCCTTGCCGCCGACCGGCTTGTGGCTGCCGGGCGCCCCGGATCCGGCCCGGATCACCTGCTGGTTGGCGGCCCGCACCTTGGCCTTGTCCATCTTCTGCACCTGCCTGTCATAGGTCCACAGGCCGTTGACCTCGCCCTCGACGTCGGTGGTCTGGGTGTACACCGATCCCGACAGGTTGTTGCCGGCGGCCCTCACCAGAGCGGCGGTGTTCTTGACGTAGGCGGCCGTCAGAGCGGCGGAATCGGCCACCTCGCCGTACGGATTCACCGATCCACCGGGCCACACGTGGCCCGGCACCGACAGGGAGAACCCGCCGTGCTCGCCGTTGATGGCCGCCCTCGTGGCGTCCGGGGAGGGGAAGGCCGGCCCGGTGTACTGATGCCAGTCGATGACGTCGCCGGCACCCGAGTCGCCGTGCGAGTTGCAGCAGTTGACGCCGGAGTGGGCGTTGACCAGCCGGCTCGGGTCGAGCTTCTTGACGGTGGCCGCCAGTTCGGCGGTGCCCTCCTTGCTCCACTCGCCCCAGCCCTCGTTCATCGGGACGTAGCCGATGATCGAGGTGCTCCAGGAGTGCTGAGCGACGATTTCGGAGAGCTCCTTTTTGAACTGGTCGCGCGTCGCCGAAGTGGCGTTACCCCCGTTGTTGGCGGGCATGTCCTGCCAGACGAGCATGCCCTGCCGGTCGGCCTCGTAGTACCAGCGCGCCGGCTCCACCTTGATGTGCTTGCGGATGGTGTTGAAGCCGAACTCCTTGGTCTGCCGGATGTCCCACTTCAGCGCCTCATCGGTCGGCGCGGTGTAGACGCCGTCGGGCCAGTAGCCCTGGTCGAGGGTCGACAGCAGGAAAGTCGGCCGCCCGTTGAGCAGGATCTTGTTGACCCCGTCGACCTTGCCGATCGAGACGGTGCGCATCCCGGCGTAGCTGCTCACGACGTCGGCCCCGGACGCGACGGTGACGTTGTAGAGGTGCGGATCGTCGGGACTCCACAGGTGCGGGCGCCGGATGGTGACGTTGGCCCAGTCGCCGCCCTTGGCGGTGGCCCGGCCGACGACGCGGTGGCCGTCGCGGACCGTGACGGTGACCTTCTGACCGGCGAGCCTGTCGCCTGTTGTCAGCACCTGAAGCTGGCTCTTGGCCAGATCGGTGCGGTAGGAGACATTGGTGATCGACGCCGTCGGGGTGGGCTCCATCCACACGGTCTGCCAGATGCCTGACGCCGAGGTGTAGAAGATGCCCGACGGGTTCGGTGTCTGCTTGCCCCGGGGCTGGTCGCCGGTGGTGTCGGTCACCTTGACGACGAGCTCGTTGGTGCCGCGTCTCAGAGCGTCGGTGGCGTCGGCGGTGAAGGCCTCGTAGCCGCCGGTGTGATGGGCGACCTGCGTGCCATTGACGTAGACGGTGGCGTCGTAGTCCACCGCGCCGAAGTTGAGCTTGAGGCGCTGGTGGGTTCCGATCCGCCACGACGCGGGCACGGTGAAGGTGCGCCGGTAGGCGAAGTGGTCCTCATGGCGCCCGATCCCCGACAGCGTCGACTCGAGGGCGTAGGGGACGGTGACCTTCTCCTTGTAGGCGGCACCGGAGCCGTTGACCGGTGCCGCAGCGCCCTTGGCAAGGGTCGCCAGTCCCCACTGGCCGTTGAGGTTCCTCCACTGGGTGCGTACCAGCTGGGGGCGCGGGTATTCGGGCAGCGGATTGTTCTTGTCCACCTTGGAGGCCCACGGGGTCGACATCCGATAGGTCGACCCGTTGGTGGCGGGCAGGTCGAAGGCCTTCACCGCGGTGCCGCCAGAGGTCAGGGTGCCCTTGCCGTTGTAGGCCAGGCGCACCTGGACGCCCTTCTGGATCGGTGCCTGGACGCTCACGGTGAGGCGCTTGCCCGAGATGCCGGCCGAGGAGACCGGCAGCGCGGTGCCGTCAGCCAGGACGGTGAGCTGGGAGGGGTCCACCGATCCCGACAGCGCGGAGTCGAACTCCGCGCTGAGGGTGCGACCGCTCTCGGCCACGGCGATGTCGGCCCATTCCCCGTCATAGGAGGAGGGCAGTCGGAAGGCCGAGCCGGGGACGACCTGTCTGGCGATCCCGGGGCCCGCCCATTCCAGCTTGATGTTGGCCCCGCCGTCGTTCTGGAACTGCTCGAACTTGAACTCGTGGGCCCCTGAGGAGAGTTGGATGGACTTCGACGTCTGCGGCTTGTCCCACTGGTCGACCCACCAGTCGAAGACCTGGACGCCGTCGATCCACATCCGGAAGCCGTTGTCGCCGGTGGCGGTGAAGGTGTACGCCCCGGTGGTGGGCGCCTGGAGGGAGCCGGTCCAACGGACCCCGGCCTTCTCCTTGACCCCGGCGTAACGCTGGTAGTTCGGCACCATATTGGCGACGTTGAGG
Source organism: Acidipropionibacterium virtanenii (assembly GCF_003325455.1). Classification (NCBI taxonomy): domain Bacteria; kingdom Bacillati; phylum Actinomycetota; class Actinomycetes; order Propionibacteriales; family Propionibacteriaceae; genus Acidipropionibacterium; species Acidipropionibacterium virtanenii. Next base: position 3,272,903 of record NZ_CP025198.1, on the reverse strand, counting down.
TTCTGCTCCACCACGGTGGCCTTGTGAGTGCCGAAGGTGAAGTCGGAGTTGAGCAGATAGTAGTCGGCCTGGAGCCCGGCGTGGGCTGAGACGGCCGACGGGGACGCCGTGGTCGGCGTGGTGGAGACAGTCGGTGTGGTGGAAGCGGTCGGCGTGGCAGTGGCGCTCCGGGTGGAGCCGGGCGTGCTCGCCTCGTCGGCGTTCGCCGCGGGTGCGACTGCGCCGAAGGATGTTGCGATCATGGCCAGGCTGACAAGCGCGGCCGCCGGTAGTCGGTGTCGTCTCATGAGTTTCCCCCTCGGGAATCAACGGTGATTCTCCGTATTCGGTTGTGGGTTCCCCATTCAGTTGTGTCTCCCGACGATCACTCACGCGAGACCCGTTCTGGCTCTCCCGATGCTGGAATGCGGTCTCTCGGGAGTGATCGTCGGAGGGTTCAGATCCCCGGTACCGCGGGTTCGGGCTCCGGGGCGTCCTTGGCGGCCTCCTGGGCGGTGGCGGCATCGCCCCTGTTGCGGGCCTGCATCCGCGACAGGTAGGTCTGGACCACCGCGACCACCACGAGCAGGACGCCGTTGACCACGGACTGCCAGTTGGAGTTGGAGAGTCCGAGCCGGTTGATGAGGTTGGCGACCAGTTGGAGGATCGTGATGCCGGCCAGCGACCCGATGATGGTTCCGGATCCTCCGGTGAGCATCGTGCCGCCCAGCACCACGGCGGAGATGGCGGTGAGTTCGAGGCCGACGCCCAGGGTGGTGACGCCCGAACCGGTGTAGGAGGCGGTCATCGCCCCGGCAAGTCCGGCGAGCATCCCCGAGACGGTGTGTGCGACGAGCAGTGAGCGTCTGACGGGCAGGCCCATCAGCCGGGCGGCCTCCTCCTGGCCGCCGATGGCCAGCAGGGTGACGCCGTAGGAGGTGCGCTTGGAGACGACGACCCCGATGATGAACAGGATCACCACCAGCCACACCGTGTTGCCGATTCCCAGGATGTTCCCGTTGGCCAGCGAGGTGAAGCCGGAGGAGGGGGCCACGTGGTGGGTGACCGATCCCTCGTCGGTGATGAACAGCACGAGTCCGCGGGCGAACATCATGCCGGCCAGGGTGACGATGAAGGCCGGGATCCTCGTGCCGGCGACGATCATGCCCTGCACCAGGCCGATGATCCCGCAGACCACCAGTGGGGCCAGCAGCGCCGGGATGAACCCGGCCGAGGAGGCCCATGCGGCGAGCACGCCGCCCAGCGCGTAGAGGGATCCGATCGACAGGTCGATGCCGCCGGTGAAGATCACGAAGGTGAGGCCGAGGGCCAGAGGAGCGTAGAAGGAGGCCTGGCGGGCGATCTGGCCGAGGTTGGATCCGGTGAGGAAGCCGTCGAAGGCCACGGCCATGACGATCACCATGAGGATCAGCACCGCCCAGGAGCCGTTGCGCTGGAGGAACCGGGACATCTGGGCGAGACGGCCGGGCCGCTGGGCCTTGACGGCGGTGATGTCAGCTGGTGTGGAACTCATGACTTCCGCCTTCCGACCTGGGTGAAGACGGCGGCGACGATGACGACCGCCTCCACCATCTGCGCCATCGAGTCCGGCGCGTTGTGCGAGACGAGGGTGGCCGCGATGAGCTGCATCAGCAGGGCGCCGGCCACCGTGCCGAGGACTCTCACCTTGCCGCCGTTCAGCGAAGTGCCGCCGATGACGACCGCCGCGATGGCGTCCATCTCCATCAGCAGGCCGACCGTCTTGGGGTCGGAAGCCTGGGTGCGGGCGGCGACGATGATCCCCGACAGGGCTGCCAGCAGGCCGTTGATGGCGTAGACGGCCAGCAGCACCGCCCCGATCCGCACTCCGGCGAGCTTGGTGGCCAGCTTGTTGGCGCCGATCGATTCCAGATTGAGGCCGAAGGTGGTGCGTCGCACCAGGAAGGCGACGATGAGCACCACGATCAGCCCGATGAGTACCGAGTAGGGGATGCCGAGAACTGATTCGGTACCCAGTGCGACGATTCCCGGATCGTCGATGGTCTTGATGGATCCGGCGATGACGTTGGCCAGGCCCCGGCCGCCGATCATCACCGACAGTGTGGCGACGATGGGCTGGAGGCCGACGACGGCCACCAGAAATCCGGCGAAGAGGCCGCAGGCGATGCCGAAGAGCAGGCCGATGAGGATGGCCGGCGCGGAGCCGTAGCCGATGTAGAGCGGTACGACGGCCGCCGAGAGTGCCATCACCGCGCCGACCGACAGGTCGATGCCCTGGGTGCCGATGACCATCGCCATGCCCATCGCCACGATGAGTGTCGGGGCGGTCTGGATGAGCTGGAGGCGCAGGTTGGACGCCGTCATGAAGTGGTCGGTGATGGCCATGTTGAGCAGCAGGAGGATGACCAGGGCGACGTAGACGCCGTACCGGGAGATCCAGGTCATCACTGCGGGGGAGGACTTCTTGCCGGTGGGCTCCTCGGGAGGCGGCGTCGCTCCCCTCGTCGACGAGCCGGTGGTGGCCCGGGATGTCGATATCACTGTGTGGTCGCCTCCCCGGCCTGGTCGGCCGTTTCCTGCGCATCGCCCGCCTGGTCGATCATCGGTTCGTCGGTGATCGACTGAGCGGGCTCGGTGCCGACGAGCACCTGCAGGAGGCGTTGATTGGTGAGTTCCTCGCCGTCGAGCTCCCCGCTGATGCGCCCGTCGCGCAGCACGACGGCGCGGTCGGAGCCGTCTGCGATCTCCTCGGTCTCCGAGGAGATGAGGATGACGGCGTAGCCTCTGGCGGCCAGGTCGTCGATGAGCTGCTGCACCTCGGCCTTGGCGCCGACGTCGATCCCGCGGGTGGGTTCGTCGAGCAGCAGCACCTTCGGATCGGTGGCGAGCCAACGGGCCAGCAGCACCTTCTGCTGATTGCCGCCGGACAGTTCGGAGGCGAGCTGTTCGGGCCCCGAGACCTTGATGTGGAGCCGGTCGATGTACTCCTCGACGAGTTTGCGGCTCTTGGCCGCCGAGATGACGCCGAACCGCGAGACCTTCTTCGGCACCGCGATCATGATGTTCTCGCGGACGGTGAGATCGGGGATGATCCCCTCGGCCTTGCGGTCCTCCGAGAGCATCGCGATTCCGGCGTCCATGGCGGAGTGGATCGAGTTGCGGCGCACCTTGCGGCCGTCGACCTCGACCTCGCTGGAGGTGGTGGGCAGGGCGCCGTAGACGGCCTTGACGGTCTCGGAGCGTCCGGCGCCGAGCAGCCCGGCCAGGCCGAGGACCTCGCCGGGGCGCACCGACAGGGATACGTCGTGGAGGCGCCCGGTGACGTTGAGACCCTTGACGGTGAGTTTCGGAGCCTCCTCGGCGGCCGTGTCGGTGCGTTCGAAGCTGGTGGCGCCCTGGTGGGCGACCTCCTCGATGTCGCGGCCGAGCATCAGCGAGATGAGCCGGCGTCGGTCCAGCTCGGCCATCGTGCCGGTGTGGACGACGCGGCCGTCGCGCAGCACGGTGACCTCGTCGCAGACCTCCCACAGCTCGTCGAGCCGGTGGGAGACGAAGATGAGGGCCTTGCCGGCGTCGCGCAGCCTGCGGACGATGCTGAAGAGGGTCTCGACCTCGCGGCGTTCCAGGGAGCTGGTGGGCTCGTCCATGATGACGACGTCGGCCTCGATGGTGACCGCGCGGGCCAGCGCGACCATCTGCTGGACGCCGAGTCCGAGGGTCTCCAGATCGGCGGTGACGTCGACGTGGAGGCCGAAGCCGTCGAGCACCTCCTGGGCTCTGCGGTCCATGGTGCGGGTGTCGATGAGTCCCAGCCTGGTGCGCGGCTCGCGACCGAGGTAGACGTTGCGGGCGATCGACAGCTTCGGGATGAGGTTCACCTCCTGGTAGACCGTCGAGATGCCGGCGTCCTGGGCGTCGGCCGGTCGGTTGAAGCGTGCGGGCTCCCCGTGCAGGAGGATGCTGCCGTCATCGGGCTGGTAGACGCCGGTGAGCACCTTGATGAGGGTGGACTTGCCGGCGCCGTTCTCGCCGATGAGGGCGTGGACGGAGCCGGGCCGCACGGAGAAGCTCACGTCGTCCAGGGCCTTGACGGTGCCGAAGGCCCTGGTGACGTGGTCCGCCTCGAGCGCCGGTCCGGAGCCCGGTCGGGATGCAGCCATGACGTCAGAACGCCTGACCCAGCTGGGCCTTGGCGTTGGCCGGGGTGTACTCGCCGTCCTTGATGATGATGTTCTCGGCGATCGCCTTGCCGTCGTAGAACTGCTTGAGGGTCTCGAAGACGAGGTCGCCGAACCGCGGATTGGACTCGATGACGCCGTTGTACTTGCCGTTGACGATGGCCTGCACGGCGTTGCGGGTGCCGTCGATCGAGACGATCTTGACGTCGCTGCCGGGCTTCTTCCCGGCCTCCTGGATGGCGGCCATCGCGCCGAGCCCGGACTCGTCGTTGAAGGCGTAGACGGCGTTGATCTCGGGGTGGGTCTGCAGCAGCTGGGCGGTGACCTTCTGGCCCTCGTCCCGGGAGGCGTTGGCGGTCTGCTGGGCGACGATCTTGATGTTGGGGTACTTGGCCTTGACCTGGTTGACGAAACCGTCGCGGCGCCCGTCGGTGACGTTGTTGCCGGACGGCCCCAGCAGGACGGCGACGTTGGCCTTGGAGTCGGTCTGCTTGGCCAGCGCGTCGGCGGCCCGCTGGCCCTGCACCTTGAAGTCGGAGCCGAGGAAGGCGACGTAGTCCTTGCAGACGGTGTCGGTGACCTTGCGGTCGATGGTGATGACCGGAATCTTGGCCTTGTGCGCGGCTTCGAGGGCGGGGGTGAGGCCGTCGGAGTTGACCGGGGCGACGACGAGGATGTCGACCTTCTGGTTGATGAGCTCCTGGATGTCGGAGATCTGCTTGGGGAGCTCGGAGTTGGCGTTGGTGACGACGGCGGTGGCGCCCGCGGCCTTGGCGGCGTCCTTGATGGACTTGGTCTCCGCGGCGCGGAAGGCCGCCGAGTCGGGCTCGGACTGGGAGAAGCCGATCTTGGCTCCCTTGAGGTCCACCTTCGGGACGCCGAGCTTGCTGTAGGTGCAGCCGTTCGCGGCGGTGATCTGGGACTGCGCCTGGGCCTTCTTCCCGGAGTCGGTGGAGGCCGTGGAGCCGGCTTCACCGGAGTTGGTGCATCCGGCCAGGCCGAGTGCGAAGGCCATGCCCAGGGCGAGGGTGGCCGTCCTTGAGTTCTGCTTCGAAGTGCGCATGATCTCTTCCTTGAGATGGGGACTGCGGTGTCGGATGACGAGCACGCTAGCAGTCTTCGACCGCATGTGTAAACGATGTAATGATTTCGTTGTAAATCCCTCCGACTACGGGGTTGTCAGGAGATCGTGGAGTGGGGACTTACGTCGTTGTAAGTCGTCGTGGGCAGTGTGATCGTGCCGACCGCCCAGCGTCAGGGTTTTCATGCGACCGCGCGGGTCGGCGCTGGGAACGCTCACCTTCAGCGCGGCCGTGTTCCAGCTCAGGCGGTCTTCAGGACGGCGAGTCGGGAAAGTTCCTCACGAACCGGCCCCTCCGGTGCTCTCCCGGATGGTGAGTCGCCAGGGGACCGAGATGTCGACTCCCGGCGGCGTGTCATCGGACGCAACGGCCTCGATCCGCCTCAGCAGCAGACGGATGGTCTCACGGGCGAGGAACTCCAGGTCGGGGGAGACGGTGGTGAGGCTGGGGGTGATGTAGCGGCCCTCGGGGATGTCGTCGATGCCGGCCACCGCCATCTCCCGGGGAACCGATATGCCTGCCTCGTAGCAGGCGCGGATGGCGCCGACGGCCATGGCGTCGTTGAAGCAGAACACGGCGGTGGGGGGCTCGGGCAGGCAGAGCAGGCGGTTCATCGCGGCGTGCCCGGCCCGGCGGGAGTAGCTGGGGACGCCCACGGCGAGTTCCTGATCGATGGGAATCCCGGCGGCGCGCAGGGCCTGCCGGTAGCCCTCGGCGCGCTGGAGGGAGGTGCCCCGGCCGGTGCTGAGCCCGATGGCCCCGATCCTGCGGTGGCCGCGCGCCAGCAGGTGGTCGGTGGCCTTGCGGGCCGCGCGCACCGAGTCGATGGCGACGTGATCGAGCCCGGTCGGGACGGGCTGCTCGCCGAGCATCACCATCGGCAGGGCTTCGGTCCGTTCGATGATCTGCGGGCCGGAGAGGGCCTGAGGGGAGAAGATGAGGCCGTCGATGAGCTGGTTGCCGACGCCCTGGAAGGCACTGCGCTCGAGTTTCGGGTCGGCGCCGGTGAGATTGAGCAGGGTGGTGTAGCCGTGTCTCTCGGCCTCGGCCCAGATGCGCGAGGCGAGTTCTGCGAAGTACGGGGTCTCGAACTCGGGGACGACCAGTCCGATGAACCCGCTGCGACCGCGCTTGAGCTGGCGGGCGGCGATGTTCGGGCGGTATCCGAGTTCCTTGACGGCGGCCTCCACGCGTTGGCGGGTCTCGGGCTTCACGTAGGGCTTGTTGTTCACAACGTTGGAAACAGTCTTGACCGAGACTCCAGCGCGAGAGGCAACGTCCTTGAGGCGTGCTGTCATGGCGTAGAGACTAACCCACGCTGACACCGCCGAGCTGTGCACGGGGCGAGGGTCCGGGGCTGCGGATGCAGCATTCGTTCAACGTTGGAGGCAGAAGGGGAGTCAGAAGTGGATGAACCCGTCGAAGCCGGAGCTGCCCCCGGATCGCCAGTCCACATGGGAGCGGGTGCCGAAGCCTCCGGCGACGTTGTAGTTGTACTCGGAGACGTTGATGGTCCCGTCCCCGTTGACGCCGGTCACCCAGGCCACATGGCCCGCCGAGCCGCTGGTGCGCCAGGCCACCGAACCCACCGCGGGGGAGGTGTTGACCGCGACCCCGATCTGGCGGGCGGCGGCTCCCCAGTTCACCGCGTTCCCGAAATGGACGCCGTTGGTGTCGTTCTGGAAGCTCGACCAGGAGGTGGTGGAGCGCACCTTCCAGGCGGCGTATGAGACGCACTGGCCCCAGTAGAAGCCCCACGGATCGACGCCGTTGTAGTTGGCCACCGCGGAGTAGGACCCGGCGGTGCTGGAGGATGCCTTTCCGGCACTGGAACTCGAACTCTTGCGGGCGGCGGCTCGTCGCTCGGCCGCGGCGGCCTGGCGGGCCAGCCGGTTGGAGGCCTCGATGGCGGCCTGGCGGGCGGCCTCGACCTTGGTCGTGAGGCTGGCGATCTGGGCGCGGTTCGACCGCAGCTTCGCCTGGGCCTGCTCGGCGTCGGCCTTGTTGAGCGCCACGGTGGCGGCCACGGCGTCCGCGGCCGACTTCGCCTCGGACTCCAGGGTCTTCGTGGTCTCCAGCTGCGACGCGGACTCGGCCTTGGCCCGGGTGGCGGCCTTCGTCGCGGCAGCCTGCTTCCTCTCGTCCGCCTGGAGCTTCGTCACCTGCTTGGAGATGCGATCCACCGCGTCCTTGCTGACATTCGTGGCCACCGAGGACCACTGGGTGCGCTGGTTGATGTCAGTGGTCGTCATATTGGTGGTGAACACCGAGACGCTCTGCAGCGGGCTGGACTGCTGCACCAGCCGGTTCATCGTGGTGGCGTAGCGCTTCCGGTCGGCGGCCAGCTGCTTCTTGCCGGCGGCGACGGCGTCATCGGCCTTCTTGAGGTTCGCCTGGGCGGTGGCCAGCTTGGCGCCCAGCTCCTCGTCGCGCTTGCGGGCCTGTGAGACGTCGGCGGTGGCCTGGCTGAGGACGGCCTGCTGGCTGGCCAGCCGAGCCTGCGAGGTGGTGAGGTTCTGCTGGGCGGTGGCGGCCTGAGCCTTGTTCGACGCCAGCGATTTCTGGGATGTCGCCAGAGCGGATTCCAGCTTCTGCTGGGAGCTGTCCTCGGCGTGTGCAGGGCCGGTGAGCGCTGCGGTCGCGGCGAGGGCCAGCACCACCGATCCGCCCACGATGCGGGGAAGTTTCTTCACCCGATCCGGTCTATCATCGCGATCCCGGCTCCCCGGGGACGCTGCTCGGCGTTTCGTCGATGTGGGCGTCAGTCGTCGAGGCCCTCGCTCCAGCCCTCATCAAGATCCTCGTCCCAGCGGGACTCCTCGAACTCCTCCTCCTCGGCATTCGCCAGAACGACCATCGCCCCCGATGCGACCGCCGCACGGGCACCCTCGGGGGCCCGGAACTCGCCCGAGGTCCTCCTCTCGAGGAGGCCGAGCTTCTGGAGCCAGGCGAGTCGGCCGAGAACAGCAGGCATGTCCAGGCGATCGTCCGGGTCCTGGGGGTCGGGCATCTCGAGCCCGTCGGTGGCGGCGACCAGGGCCATCCCGGCCGGCTTGACGGCACGCAGGCGCGTGATCCGCCAGTCACTCACGGTCCTGCGATCCATGCCGTGACTGAGTTGGATCGCGACGAGCAACGCGGCGAACTGCTCCAGGGTCTCCAGCGGCGGGCCCTCGCCGGCCAGCCATGCGGCGGCCTGCGGGCCGGGGTGCGCTCTGCTCGCGGTGATCTCGATGATGCCCGAGGCGCCCAGGGTCCTCCACCAGGCGTACAGCACGGGGATCTCGGACTGGCTCCGCGCATAGTGGACGGGGGGCTCGCCGAGGTCGGCATCCTCCAGAGAAGATCTCGGCGTCTCGGGCGTCCTGCGCACCCCCTCGGCGCGGATGCCGAGCATCGCGGCCACCGGTTCGATGTCGGCCAGCCGCAGGTTGCCCGACCCGGTGATCGGACGCCCGTCGCCCAGCCAGTCCAGGATGTCGCGTACCGCGGTGACGGCGCGGGTGGCCAGTAGCGTCCTGCGCCGGATTTCGGGGTCGACGTCGCGGGTGGCATCGATGGCGTCGGTCACCACCTGCTCCTCGTCCGATCCTCCGAGCTCGGCCTCGACGGCGTCATGGGCGAGCTCCCAGGCCTCCGGGCTACGGGTCCTCTCCCACTGGAAATGTACGTAGTCGTCGAGGGTGAGGAGCAGCGCCGTCGTCGCATCGGCAGGCGTCCCATCGTCGGCACCCATGTCGGCGACGACGCCGAGCACCGCCTCGATGTCATTCGGATTGTGCAGATCGATGCCGGCGACGCGGGTCAGCGCCAGCATCGACTGGAGCACCTCGACCTCCTCGTCGGCGCCGGGGCCCGCGATGGAGTCCTGCTCCGACAGCCAGGTGCGGAAGGCCTGCACCATCCTGTCGTCGGCCGGGGTGAACCCGGAGTAGCCGATATCGCGGTCGTGGGCGGCAAGCTCGGCGCCGGTGTAGTCGGCATCGGCGATGAGCAGCTCGCGGCAGGCACGGGGCACGCTCAGCCGCTGCCTCTTGGCGATGGCCGCCACGGACGCGGCGACGAGGGTCGCGGCGGCCTCGAACACCGCCAGGCCGCCGTGACGGATCGACAGGTCGTCGATCGATGCGTATGCGGTGTGCTGCCTCGCAGCCGCCAGCAGGTCGGTGGCGCAGGCGCGCACCGGACGCCGTTTCGAGGCGGCCCGGACGGGGGCCAGGGCCGACCGGTGAGTGCGGTCGCTGAACCAGGTCTCGAGAAGTCCGATGCTCACGCCGAGGACCTGCGGCATCGTCGGGCCTGCAGTCGAGTCGGGCTCGACGGCGTCCAGCACCGCCTGGGCCTCCTCGGAGCGACCGGCGGTGCTGGCCTCGGTGAATCGGCGCAGCACCGACAGGGCCCTGGCGCGGTCGGCCCCCGTGGGGGTGAAGAGTTCCAGACTTCTCAGCTCGGCCTCCGGATCGGGCTGCGAGTCAGGCTGGTCGGAGCTGGAGAACCACGACATGCATCGAGCGTAGTGGGTTCTCGGCCGGAATCACTCGATCCCAACGAGCCCGGAAGAAGCCGTTGTCGAGCCCGTCCAGGCCGATCGCGTTGCGGGCGTCGGTAGGGGAGAGTCGCTCGATCCGCGTGAACTGGAAACGCTCGGAGTAGGACCGTGCCTCATCGATCAGCACGGCCAGGCCGACGTGCTCCTCCCGGGCGGCCAGGGAGACGTCCTTGATGATCTTCCTCAGATCGGTTTCCAGGATCCCACTGTCGGCGCCGCCGCCGGTCACCCCGGACAGGTCGACTCCGAAGTTCCAGGTGCCTGATGCGTCGTAGGACGCCCTGAAGGACAGGGCCGTCTTCAGGGCTTTGAGCAGTCTTCGTCCGGCAGAAGGGCGACTGATGTCGGACAGCGGCTCGTAGAGCCCTTCCCCGATTATGACGATGTATACAAAAGAACAGTGCAGTATACGAGAACGTTATAAAGGGGTAGAAGGCGATAGGGACAGGAGTCACCCGGGTGTGGTCCAGCTCAGGTCCCCTCGCCTCTGGTGGCGACGTCCATGACGAGCATCGCCCCGCGCAGCACCGCGGACTTCAGACCCTCCGGGACCGCCGGCGTCCCGGAGGCGTCACGGGTCAGCAGACCCAGGAGCTCCAGCCGGGCCATCAGCTGCAGCGCCCGCGGCCGGAGGATCGTGCTCCTCGCATCGTCGGGGGCCCCGATGCCGAGTTCGGGTGCCGCCGCCGCTATCAGCATTCTGGATGCCAGGACCGCCACCGCCGCCCCGCTGCCGAACTGATCGTCGTCGAACATCCGTTCGCTGAGGAGGAATGAGACGAACAGCCCGTTGAGGGCCTCGGCGCCCTCGATCGGGGGCTCGCCTCCGTCGATCCACCGCCCGGATGCGGGGCCGGGGCGGACGCGGGTGGCCGTGGTCTCGAGGATGTCGCACCGGAGCATCGCCTGCCACCAGGCCCACAGCACCGGGACCTGGCGCATCGAGGTGGCGAAGAGGGGCTCCGGTTCGGGCAGTGGCTCGTCGGTGGCGAACCCGGTCGCCGGCACCTCGGCCAGGGGAGGCACCTTGCGCACCCCCTTGGCCCGGACCCCGAGCATCGCAGCCACCGGCTCGATATCGGCCAGCCGGAGGTTCCCGGACTGGCTGATCGGCCTGCTGGTGCCCAGCCACTCCAGGAGCACTGGCACCGCTGCGCTCACCCGGGTGTTCTTCAGTGCGGCGCGGCGCAGCTGGGGATCGACCGCCGTGGCGCGCTCGACGACGTCGGCGAGCTGACCGCCTCCGTCCCTGGCGGACAGGGCATCCTCGACGATGTCGTGGGCGCGGTCCCAGTTCTCCGGGCGCCTGGAGATCTCCCACTGGAAGTGGATGTACTCGTCGAGGGCGAACAGGCTCGACATCATAATGTCGTGGTCGTCCCGCCCGTCGCCGGTCCCCATGTCGACCAGGAGATCCACGGCGGTCCCGATGTCATGGGGGTTGCGCAGGTCGGCGCCGGATGTGCGCGCCAGGGTGAAGATCGCCCGCAGGGCGGTCGCCTCATCCTCCACGGTGGGTGCCGCGATCTGGGGTTGCCGGGAGAGCCATTCCTCGAACTCGGCCAGGATCCGGTCATCGGCCGGTGTCGTCCGGCCGGCCTCCTCCGCCCGTCCGTCGGGGGCGGCCACGACGTCGACCGAGGCGTACTCGGGATCGGCGATGAGGAGGTCCCGGCAGATGGCGGTCACCTTCCTGCGCTGGCGTTTCGCGATCGCGGCGATCGACGCCGCGACGAGCGTCGCCCCGCCCTCGAAGAGGATCAGCCCGCCGTGGGCGACGGTCAGCTTGTCCAGAGAGTCGAAGGTGGTGTGCCGGCGCGCGGCCGACAGCAGATCAGTGGCACAGGCGCGCACCGGGCGGCGCCGGGAGGCGACCCGGGTCGACGCGAGAGCGGTCCTCAAGCGTCGATCGGAGTACCAGGAGTCGAGGAGATCGAGGGTGACGCCGATCACATGGGAGATCGCGGGATGGTCCTCGGTCTCGTCAGTCTCCACGCCGTCCAGCACCGCCTGAGCCTCGTCGGCCCGTCCGGCCGCGGTCGCCTCGGTGAAGCGGCGCAGGACAGCCAGGGCCTGGGTGCGATGGGCGCCGGTCGGGGTGAACAGTTCCATATTCCGGCGCTCCATGGCCGGGCCCAGAGCGGCCCGGAGGGCGTCGATATCGACACCCTTCGGGTCGTTGATGTCGACTCCCTCGGCGGCCAGGAGGGGAGCGAGTTCCTGGAGGATTTCGTCGGCGAGTCCGGGGACGTGCTTCACGCCGGGCGGAAGCCTGGGAGGGTCCGGCTGGTCGGAGCTTGAGAACCACGACATGCATCGAGCGTAGTGGCTCGCGGGTGGGGAGTCCTCGGATCTGGCGGAGCCGTGTTCGGCTCTCCCCGGGTGGAGCAGGCGCTCCCAACACGCCGTCCCGGCGCCCGTCAGAGCTGGAGGACGGCGTGTTGGGAGCAATTTTTCCACAGGGAAAGCACAGGGTGCCTGGATGACGGGCCGCGGGCCGGGCCTAGAATCGGGCGGTGGGCCGAACCGGTCGGGCGCGGCCGCGAGTGAAGGGACGCCGAAGTGGGCTGCACAACCATCCTGGTGGGCAAGAGGGCGAGCTACGACGGGTCGCCGCTGGTGGCGCGCAACGAGGACTCGGCCAACGGCGAGTGGAACCCGAAGAAGATCATCGTCGTCCCTCCGGCCGATCAGCCGCGCAGCTACATCAGCGTCATCGGTCACCTCACCATCGAGCTGCCCCAAGACCCGATGCGCTACACCGCCGCCCCCAACGCGATTCCCGACGAGGGGATATGGGGCGCGGCCGGGATCAATGCCGCCAACGTCGCGATGAGCGCCACCGAGACGCTGACCACCAATGAGCGGGTGCTGGGCGCCGACCCGTTCGTCGAGTACCGGCCGGCTCACGGTCGCGAAGGGGCGGCTGATTACGTCCCCGAGAAGATCGGCGGGATCGGCGAGGAGGACATGCTCACCATCGTGCTGCCCTACATCCACACCGCCCGCGAGGGCGTGCTGCGGCTCGGCGAGCTGCTGGAGGAGTACGGCACCTACGAGATGAACGGCATCGCCTTCAGCGACGCCGACGAGATCTGGTGGCTGGAGACGGTCGGCGGCCATCACTGGATCGCCAGGCGGGTGCCCGACGACCAGTACGTGACGATGCCCAACCAGCTCGGCATCGACTCCTTCGACCTGGACGACGCCATGGGGGAGGGCCGCGAGCACCTGGCCAGTCCGGACCTGGCCGAGTTCATCCACGAGAACCACCTCGATCTCTCCCTGCCTGATCCCGACAACCCGCAGGAGACCTTCAATCCGCGCGAGGCCTTCGGCTCCCATTCCGATTCCGACCACGTCTACAACACGCCGCGGGCCTGGAACATGCAGCGGGTGCTCAATCCGCACGCCGAGGACTGGGACGGTCCCAGCCCCGAGCACACCCGGGCCTCCGACGACCTTCCGTGGGGCCGGGTGCCCGAGCGCAGGCTCACCATCGAGGACGTCAAGTACGTGCTGAGCCTGCACTACCAGGGCACGGTCTACGACCCCTACTCCAGCATCGGCACCGAGGAGCAGCGTCATCTGCTGCGGCCCATCGGCATCAACCGTCACTCCCAGCTGTCGATCCTCCAGGTGCGGCCCTACAAGCCCGAGTCCAGCCGCGCGATCCAGTGGGTGGCCTTCGCCTCGAACCCGTTCAACACCCTGGTGCCGATGTTCACCAATGTGGAGCGCACGCCGGAATATCTGGCCAACACCACCGAGCGGGTCACCACTGACAGCCTCTACTGGGCTTCGCGGATCATCGCCGCCCTGACCGATGCGCACTTCAACGACATCATCCCCGAGATCGAGCGGTACCAGGAGAAGACGCTGGCGGCCGGACACACCCTGGTGAAGCAGACCGACGCCCGGCTGGCTCAGGCCGCCATGGAGGCCTTCCCCGAGGACGACGCCGTGCGCCGACAGCTGGCCGACGCCAATGACGACATCGCCGAGTTCCTCCGGGCCGAGACCGACGGACTGCTGGGGCGGGTGCTGGAGGCCGCCAGCAACCTCATGACCAACCGGTTCTCGCGCTCCGACTTCTGATCCGCCGAGTAGTTGGGGGTGACTACGAGAGCTGCGCGCATTCTGCTAGCTGGAGCGCAGAATTCGGACGGATCATTGCCGAGACGGACCTCCAGCTAGCAATATGCGCGCTGCCTCAGCCCTGGGTGGGGTTGTGGAAGTGACCCGGGGCGGTGTCCGTCAGAGCCGAGAGCCCGGCCATCTCCTCATCGGTGAGTTCGAAATCCAGCTCAGCATTGGTGCGGATGTGCTCTGGCCCGACAGCCTTCGGCAGCGGCAGGACGTCGTTGCGGAGGCAGAACCGCAGGGCCACCTGGGCCGCGCTCACGCCGTGCGCCTCGGCGACCGCCCGCACCTCGGCATCCCCCAGCATGTCGCCGGTGGCCAGCGGGGAGTAGGCCTCGACCAGTAGTCCGTGGGACTGCGCGAAATCGGTGATGACCGGTTCGGTGAAGCCGATGTAGTACTGGATCTGGTTGACCTGCGGTGCCACCTCGGCATGGCCCAGCAGGTTCTCCATGTCGTGGACGTCGAAGTTCGAGATGCCGATCGCCTTGAGGCTGCTGTCGCCGTAGCCCTGTTCCAGAGCGCGCCAGGCGTCGATGTTGCCCTGGTCGTGGCGGGTGGTGAACTGGCCCCACGGCCAAGGGGCGTGGATGAGGTAGAGGTCGATGTAGCCCAGGTCGAGATTCGCCAGGGATTCGTCGCGGCGGGCGGCGGCCAGGTCGCGGGTCTTCGCGTCGGCCGGCAGTTTCGAGGTGATGAAGATCTCCTCGCGGGCGATCCCCGAATCGCGGACCGCCCGTCCGACGCTGCGCTCGTTGCCGTAGGCGTGGGCCGTATCGATGTGCCGGTACCCGACATCCAAGGCGGTCCGCACGGCGTCATAGGTGGCACTGCCGTCGGGCACCTGCCAGGTGCCGAACCCGACCTTCGGGATCTCAGTGCTGTTGGAAAGGGTGAAGGTGTCGGTCAGGATGCTCATGTCATCTCCTGTTCGTCGTGGGCACCTTACGTCGGCTCCCTGTCACGCCGGAAGATGCACAGTTTTCTCGATGATGCCACTCGCCGAGTGACATGTGCGCCTCTCCGTGGCCGGCCCGCTGGAGCGGTTCCCGGGGCGGTGACTCAGTCTCGTTCCTCGTCGGTGATGACCTCCACCGAGGAGACCCCGTCCATCGCACTGAGGTTGGTGACGAGGTCTCCGGTGTCGGCGGGGCCCTCCAGCTCCAGCACCAGCCGGGCCTGCCCGGCCTCGGGTCTCTTGGGTTGTGAGCGCTGAATCGCCCAGCCGGCCCGGGTGATGGTCGACAGCACGTCGCGCAGCAGGCCCTGCCCGTCCCGGTAGCTCACGTCGACGTGGGAGAGGTGTCGGCCCTGATCGGGCAGGTGCTTCTGCACCCAGTTGAACCCGAAGGTGATGACGAAGTGCAGGCCGGTGACGACGAGGGCCAGCAGCCACAGGCCCGCCCCGGCGGCGCTGCCGATGGCCGCGGACTCCCACACCGAGGCGGCCGTGGTGAGGCCGCGGACCCGGCTGTGCTGGGTGATGATGAGCCCGGCGCCCAGGAAGCCGACGCCTGAGACGATCTGGGCGGCCATCCGGGAGGGGTCGAGGGTGACGTTGGTGCCCAGGACGTCGAAGAATCCGTACTTGCTGACGATCAGGAAGAGCGCCGAGGCGACGCCGACGATCGCCTGGGTGCGCATTCCCGCCCCCTTGCCCCGGATCGTCCGCTCCAGGCCGACCAGCGCCGTGAGTGAGAACGCCAGGAGCAGTTCCCCGACCTGTAGATATCCCTGTCCGATCATGTGCCTACCTCCTTGACCTCAAGCATGATCGTCCTGTCCGGGCTCACCAAGAGAGGTCCGGATCGGGGTGCGGCCGCCAGGGATGGTCGAACATGCCACACCTCATTGACACGTAATTGACACGTGTGAGGCCGTGTGTTGGACTCAACGTGTCCGGAGGCTTCCGACGCGTGCTCAAGGCTGAGCCGCCACCGCTTCCCGACATCTGGGGAAAGCACTGATCATGGGGGGATCGGTTCTACAACGGCTCGACGAGCAGGTAGGGACACTGCCGCCAGGACGGGTTCCACGGCCACTGGCTGGTGCCCCCCCGAAGGCGCGAGCGCATTTTCTCGCTCCAGATGCCGGGATTCCATATCGCCGAGCCGGATCTGGGCCCTCTGGAGCGAAAAACTGTCGCCTCTCAGCGCACGCTGGAGACCACGGCCGTCCGTCACACCGCCCGGGCCTCCAGGATGAGCACCTGATCGGGGTTGAGCAGCGGAGTGTGGACGCCCACCTCGGCCAGCACCGAGCCGGGAAGCACCACTCCGTCAGGGATCTGCGCCCACGGCGGCAGCGCCAGACCCTCGGGGCCGCCGCCGACGAGCACCGCCCGGAGCCGGTAGTCACGTGTCGGTTCCAGGCCGGGAACCCTCAGCATTCCCCGCGGTGACAAGGGGGAGCGCTCCCGGGTCGCCAGCTGGAACAGCCCCGAGGAGCGATCCGCCGCCACGACCCCGTGCAGCCACATCGATCCGTCTGCCACATCCCGGCGCACGACGTCGCCGGAGAACAGTTCTCCCCGGTGCTCCTTGAAGAACTCCACCCACTCTGCCAGCCGGGCCATCTCATCGTCGCCGGCCTGCAACAGATCCCACTCGAAGCCGAGGTGGCCCCACAGTGCGGTGCCGGCCCGGAAGGACAGGTCGGAGACCCGCCCGGTGGTGTGCGAGCGCGGCGAGGCGATGTGCGACCCGAGGTACTCGGGCGCGGCGATCTGGGAGGTCCACCGCATGATGGACTGCCTCTCGTGCGGGTCGATGCAGTCCGAGGGCCACACCCGTTGCACATGGGACAGCATCTCCAGGTCGATCCGCCCGCCGCCGGAGGCGCAGGACTCGATCTCCAGTCCCGGGTGGGCGGCGCGCAGGGCGTCCATCAGCCGGTAGCAGGCCAGGGTCTGCCGGTGGACCGCCGCCCGCCCTCCGGCGTCCCCGGCCTCGATGAGGTCGCGGTTGTGATCCCACTTGAGATAGCCGATGCCGTACTCCTCGACGAGCCGGGAGATGCTGGAGCGCAGGTACTCCCAGGCTGCCGGCACGGTGAGGTTGAGCACCTGCTGGTGGCGCCACTCGGCGGGCAGCTCGTCGCGGGCGCGCATGATCCAGTCGGGGTGGGCGCGGGCCAGGTCGGAGTCGACATTGATCATCTCGGGCTCCACCCACAGGCCGAATCCCATGCCGAGCTCATGGACCCGGTCGACCAGCGGATGCAGCCCGTGGGGCCAGACGTCGGGGTCGACGGTCCAGTCGCCCAGTCCGGCCCGGTCGTCGCGACGCCCCTTGAACCAGCCGTCGTCGAGCACGAACCGCTCGACCCCGATGGAGGCGGCCCGCCCCGCCAGATCGAGCAGCGTGGTCAGGTCGTGGTCGAAGTAGACGGCCTCCCACACGTTGATGCTCACCGGGCGCTCGGCGCCGGGATGCGCGGACAGTGACCGCTCCCAGCGGTGCAGCTGGCGGGCGGCGTCGTCCAGCCCCTCGGTGCACTGCCCGTAGACCCACGGCGAGCGGTACGACTCCCCAGTGCTCAGGCAGACCTCGCCGGGCAGCAGCAGCTCGCCCCCGCCGATCACCTGACGCCCGCTGCTGGTGCGCTCCACCCACGTGCGGCCGTTGCCGGAGTGGCCGACGTGCAGTCCCCAGACCCGGCCGCGGCCGAAATCGAAGCCCTTCTCGCCGCAGAACAGCGCCATCGGGGAGTCGAATCCGGGACGCCCGTGGCGACTCTCGCGCAGCTGACACCCGACCTCCACCGCCCGGCGCTGAGGCACCCGTTCCAGTCCCCAGCGGCCGGCGAAGTCGAGGATCTCGGTGGCGGTCAGCGGCAGCGGCAGGGCGACCGACAGCTCGTCGAGATGGTAGGGCTGCTGGCCGGTGTTGGTGATCTCGGCGCCCAGCCGCACGAGCCCCTGGGGGAGTACTTCGAGGACCAGATCGACGTCGAGGCCCGCCTCGGCGTCGCGCAGTCGGTAGCTGATCCGGGAGCCCTCGATCTGCGCCCCGGTGCACATCAGCCGGGGAGCCCAGGCCGAGCCGTCCGCGCGGTGGCCGGACAGCCCGGGCCGGCCCATCCAGCCGCTGGATGCCAGGGGGATGACGCCGAGCCGCGGTGGGACGCTCAGCTCCCCGCCGTGCGCCGGCGCCACCGAGGCCGTGCGCAGGGCTTCCAGACCCGATGCCGGCAGCTCTCCGAGATCGGGGCCCCAGTGGAGGATCACGGGCTGGGATCCCGTGTCGGGGGAGGAGAGGTCGGCAGTGGTGTCGATGACCAGGGATGTGCCGCCCGCGCGAAGGTGGACGATCGGTGTCAGGCGGGGGTCCAGGTTCACGGCGGTGTTGCTCCTTGCTCGGACGGCGTGGCGTAGCTCCGGCGCGGTTGGGAACGGCCGGCCGTGGTTTACTCTACTCGGGTAGACGTTGGAATTCAGCGGTAGGGTTCCCGTGATCCGCCAATTCGCGGGACGTGGCCGACGTCGCCCATATCCACACCGAGGAGTGCATGTGTCCAGCGCCGAGAGCAGGCCCACCACCAGGGCGGATGTCGCTCGCCTGGCCGGGGTCTCGACCGCGGTCGTGAGTTATGTGGTCAACGACGGCCCGCGGCCGGTGGCCAGCGCCACGCGCCGCAAGGTCCTCGACGCGATCCGCGAACTCGACTACCACCCCAATCCCTCGGCGCGGGCTCTCAAGACCGGATCGACCGGCCTCATCGGCGTCGTCGTCCCCGAGATCCTAAACTCCTATTTCAGCGAGTTCGTCGACGCCATTGACGTCGCCGCCCGAAGCCAGCGGAAATCGATTCTGCTGAGTATCACCCATGAGGATTCCGGCACCGAGGCCGAGGTGATTCCGAACCTGGTGAGGCGCGGCGTCGACAGCCTCATCTTCAACTGCCGCCTGGTGAACGCCGAGCTCTACCAGGCAGGTGACGCCCGCACCCCCCGGGTGCTCCTGGACCGCGCCGATCTGGTCGGGGGGATCCCGGCGCTGGGAGCGGACCTGGGTCAGGGAGCCAGGCTGGCCACCGAGCACCTCGCCGGCCACGGCCACACCCGGATCGGCTACATCGGCGGGCCGCTGCCGGCCGATCGCCAGGACTACCGGCGTCAGTCCTGGCATGACGTCCTGACCGAGCGGGGGCTTCCGGTGCCCGCCCCGGCGATCACCGCATGGCGTCCCACCGGCGGATTCGAGGGGGTCCGGGAGCTGTTCGCCGGCCCCGAGACCCCGACCGCGATCTTCGCGGCCTCCGACCAGATCGCCATCGGGGCGATGCACGCGCTGCATCAGCTGGGGCTGCGGATCCCCGACGACGTCGCGGTGGTGAGCCTGGACGGCACTGCCGAGACGGCCTACTCGTGGCCGCCACTCACCACCGTCCGCCAGCCCTTCGAGGCGATGGCCGAGGCCGCCCTGGCCGAACTGGCGTCCGGGTCGGTCACGGCGCCGACCGAGCGGGAGAGGGTCCTGTTCCCCATGACCCTCCTGCTGCGGGCGTCGTGCGGATGCCGTGAGCAGGAGGGGCTGGGGTAAGCCCGTCGTCTTTTCAGGACGAACGCCGGGACGGCCTCAGGCCTGCAACTGATCGGCGACGTCGGTGATGACGCCGCAGCCCCAGTTGCGGTACTTGTTGGCGGTCGACAGGTCGTTGATCGTCCACACGTTGACCCCCAGCCCGGCCGCCAGGTACTGGTCGACCGTCTCGTGGGTGGCCAGGGCGGTGCTCGGGTGGATGAGGGTGGCCCCGCACAGGTCGACGGTGGCCCGCCAGTTCGCCCGCAGATCCCGGGCGTCGGCCAGCAGGGCCAGGGCGATCCCCTCATTGCGCCGCGAGACCTCGGCCAGCTGCAGCGGGGCGAAGGAGGAGATGATCACCTCGATCGACGGGTCGAGCCGGTCGAGCTCGGCCAGCGCGGCCTCGACCAGGGCGACGGCCCTCTCGCCGCTCTGCTGATTGCCCTTGAGCTCCAGGTTGAGATTCATCGGGTGCTCGTTGAGGAAGTCGATGAGCTCGGGGAGAGTCGGCGCCTGCTCCCCGGCGAATTCCTCGGAGAACCAGGACCCGGCGTCCAGCTTCTTGATGTCGGCGGCGGTGAGATCGTAGATCGAGCCGGCGCGGTTCGTCGTGCGGTCGGTGGCGGCGTCGTGCATGACGATCAGGGTGCCGTCGGCGACGATGTCGGTGTCGGTCTCGATCCACCGGATGCCCTTGTCATAGGCGCGTTGGAAGGCGGCGAGGGTGTTCTCCGGGGCTTCCCGGTTGAGGCCGCGGTGGGCGTGGACGTCGGTCATGTCTCTGATCCTATTCGTGGCGTCGTCGGGGTGGAGCTGATGCGAAAGGCTCCCCGGAGCCGTCGTGGCGCCGGGGAGACCTCATCGGGAAGGGCTGGTCGTCAGCCCGTCACTTCTTGACGTTCTGCTCGTAGTCGCTGTTGATCTTGGTCCGGGCGGTGGGGCGGTCTGGCACCCTTCGGCGAAACCAGTCTCCCGCTCAACGGGGGTTCTCGGCTCGTCCGGGCCGGAACACCTCGTTGAGCGGGAAATTCGTCTTCGGAAGCCGGCCTGGCCAGGCCCGATGCGGGCTGGAGTGATCCGCGGACGGCCATACGTCCTTACTTCTCCGCGCCGGCCAGCATCCCCTTCATGAAGTACTTCTGGAGGAACAGGTAGGCCACGAGCACCGGGATGACGCCGATGAGGGACGCCGCGATGGCGGCATTGGCGTTGGCTCCCTGGCCCCCGAAGAAGGAGGCGATGGCAGGAGCGAGGGTCCTCATCTCCGGCTGCACCATGATGTAGGAGCTCATCGCGAACTCGTTCCACACGTTGACCGCGGTGAGGATGATCACCGTGGCGCTGACCGGCTTGAGCACCGGCAGCACGATCCGGAAGAAGGCCATCAGGCGGCTGGCACCGTCGACCGAGGCGGCCTCCTCCAGTGTGACGGGCACCGATCGCAGGAACTGCGAGTACAGGAAGATCGCCTGCGGCAGCTGCACGCACAGCAGCACGATCACCAGGCCGGTGTAGGTGCTCAGCAGGCCCATGTCGTGCAGCAGCGAGTACAGCGGCACCAGGATGCTGAGCGGCGGCACCATCATCACCCCGAGGGTGAACAGCTCGAAGCCCCGGTTCAGCACGGTGCGGCGGCGTGCCAGCGGGTAGGCCGCCGCGGCTCCGATGACGCAGGTGAGCAGGGTGGTGGCCACGGTGACGACGGCCGAGTTGAGGATGGACCGCAGCACACCGCCGTCCCGGATCGCGGAGGCGAAGTTGTCTATCGTGGTGCCCGAGAACGGGAATCGCCACACCGACGAGACGTCGTCCTGGGATTTGAAGGCGGTCGTCACCCCGAAGTAGAAGGGAACCAGCTGGACGAGGCAGAACACCACCAGCACGATGCCGATAACAACCTTGACGCGTCTGGACATGTCAGCCCTCCAACTGTGCACGGCGACGGTCGAACCACCAGTTCAGGGCCAGCGTGAACACCGCGATGAGAATGAACAGGACGACGCCCTGGGCCGCCGCGTAGCCGGCGGACTGATTGCTGAAATATGTCGTCGTGATGAAGGTGGACACCGAGTTCGTCGAATAACCGGGGCCGCCGCCGGTGAGCACCTTGATGATGTCGAAGAGTTTGAATCCGCCGATGAGGTTGATCACCGAACTCGAGGCGAAGGCCGGCAGCAGCAGTGGAATGGTGATCCGGCGGAACTGCCGGAACCCGACCGCCCCGTCCAGGGCGGCGGCCTCCCTCACGTCGGAGCCGATGGATTGCAGACCCGAGAGATAGATGAGCATCGAGATGCCCACGAACTGCAACGAGTTGATGGCCACGATCACCCCGACGGCGAATCCGGAGTCCGACAGCCAGGACACCTGGGACAACCCGAAGGCCCCGAGCAGATCGTTGAGCGCCCCCTGGTCGTAGCGGAAGACCAGGTAGTACAAGGTGCCCATGACGACGGGGGACACCAGGACGGGCAGGTAGATGATCGCCCTGGCGACATTGCGTCCACGGATCGAGCTGTCCACCAGGACGGCCAGCAGCAGCCCGAAGATCTGCTGGAGGATGGTGCAGCCGAAGGCGTAGACGAAGGTGTTGCGCAGCGAGACGAGGAAGTTGGGATCGCTCCACAGCCGGGTGAAGTTGGCCAGGCCCACACCGGCGCGGCCTGGGGAGTAGCCGTCCCAGTTCGTGGTGGCGATGACGATGCCGTTGATGAACGGGTAGACGATGAAGATCGCGAACAGGAGCAGTGCCGGAAGGTACATGAGGTTGATCGAGGCGCCCCGGAATCTGCTCGATCGATGAGTGATCTCGGAGGTGCTGACCGGTGGAGGGGTGATGGCAGGTGAGGTCATGATGACTCACCCGGCCTGAATGCTGACGATGACATCGACATTGATGTGTTCCTTCTGGGAGGCATTACTTCTGCTGGCCGAACAGTGTCTTGTACTGCCGCCCGACCTCTGAGGCCGCCGATTCCGGCGTCGACTGACGGTTGATCACCGAATCGGTGGTGGTGATGAGGGAGGCGAACATTCCGTTGGGAAGATAGGCGCGGTCGAGATAGGGCTTGATGGGCATCTTCCGCGGCGCGACCCATTTGTCGTAGCTGGACTGGATCCGTCCGAGGTCGACGTCGACATTGGTCAGCCCCGAGGAGGAGCCGATGGAGCGCGACATCGCCTTGGCATTGGCGGGTTCGGCGAGGAAGGCCAGGAACTGCAGGGCGCGCTTCTTGCGCGGTGAGCCCTTCCACGCGGCGAAGGCGTTGACCCCCTCGCCGCCGACCAGGTACTGGCCGTTGCGGGTGGAGGGGAACGGGATGAAGCCCACGTCGGCCTTCTCGTTGAACGTCAGCGCTGTCGACAGCGTCGAGGTGTTGGCGGCCATCACGAAGGCGGCCTGGCCCAGGGCGAGTTTCCTGGCCTGGTCGTCGATCGAGGCGGAGACGTAGTCCTTGTTGAAGTATCCCGCCTGAGCCCAGCTGGCCACCGGTCCCAGCACGTTGGTGGCGTAGGCCGATGAGTCGAAGGTGCCGTGCTTCATGGCGTTGAACTCGCGCTCGGTGAATGCGTTGGCCGCGATCACATTGGCCAGATCGCCCGAGGGGCCGAAATCCTTGCCCGCGCTGTCGATCGGCGTGACGCCGGTCGCCTTGATCTTCGCGCACGCGGCGGCGAAGTCGTCCCAGGTCCTGATGCCGTCGGGATCGACGCCGGCCTTGCGCAGCACGTCGAAGTTCACCGACATTCCGGCCACCGAGTACTCGATCGGCAGCGAGTAGACGTCGCCGTTCGCGTCGCGCATGGTCTCGTCGATCAGCGGATCCAGGTTCTTCGCCCACGCCTGGTGGGTGAGCGGCTCCAGGAAGGGCTTGTAGCGCAGCACCGACCAGCCGTGGGTGGAGAAGACGTCGGGCATCTCCCCGGCGGCCATCCGGACCTTCATGTTGTCCTCGAAGTTGCTGGAGTCGATGGCCAGCTTCACCCGCGTGCCGGTCCTCTGCTCGTACTTCGCGACGATGTTCTTCATCTCGGTGTACTGCGCCGAGCCGGCGGTCATGTTGAGGTACACGTCGAGAGGCTCGTCGGCCTGTCCGCCTCCCGGGCTGCAGGCCGAGGTCAGCGTCAGCCCCACCAGGGCGACCCCGGCCAGTATCTTCCGTATGCCATGTCTCATGGCTGACTCCTTCAGTGTTCGGCGTCGTCGCCGGGTGACGTTGTGGGGGCGCCGGCCTCGGTGACCTCCAGAAGAAGCACCTGGTCGGGGAACATCGCGGGAGTGTGGACGCCGATCCGGGCCAGCGAGCCTCCGGTCATGACGACACCCGTCTCTCCCCAGGGCGGCAGCTCGAGTCCTGCGGGCCCGCCTCCCACCAGCAGGGGCGCTATCCGGTACTCCCGGTCCGCATCCAGCCCTGGAATGGTGACCAGTCCGCGCGGCGACATCGGGGAGCGGCGCCGGGTGGTGAGTTCGTACAGTGCCCGGGAGCGGTCGGCGGCCACGATGCCGTGCAGCCACATCGAGCCGTCGGCGACGTCGCGACGCACCAGGTCGCCGGTCAGCAGCAGCTCGCGGTGATCCTTGTAGAACTGCACCCACTCGCGCAGCTGAGCAAGCTCGGCGTCGTCCAGCACGCGCAGGTCCAGCTCGAATCCCATGTGGCCCCACAGCGCGGAGGCGGCCCGGAAGGACAGATCGGACATCCGGCCGGTGGTCTGGGAGCGCTGCGAGGCGATGTGGGTGCCCATGTACTCGGGGGCGACCAGCTGCTCGGTCCACCGCATGATGGCCTGACGCTCGTGCGGATCGATGCAGTCCGAGAGCCAGAACCGCTGGGTGTGGCGGATCATCTCCAGATCGATGCGTCCCCCGCCCGAGGAGCAGGATTCGATCTCGAAGCCGGGGTGGTCGGTGCGCAGCCGGTCCATCAGCGCGTAGCAGGCGCGCGTCTGCTCCCCGACGACCGGGCGGCCGTCGAGGGCCGGGTCGCCGGCATCGACGAGGTCGCGGTTGTGGTCCCACTTGAAGTAGGCGATGCCGTAACGGGTGATGAGGGCGTCCAGCCGGGAGCGCACATGCTCCCAGGCCGCCGGGATCGTGAGATTGAGCACCTGCTGATGGCGCCATTCGACGGGCAGGTCGGGTCCTGCGCGCAGGATCCATTCGGGGTGGGCGCGGGCCAGCTCGGAGTCGACGTTGATCATCTCGGGCTCGACCCACAGGCCGAACTGCATGCCGAGACCCTGGACGCGGTCGACCAGCGGATGCAGGCCCTCGGGCCAGACCTGTGGGTCCTCCTCCCAGTCGCCCAGGCCGGCCCGGTCGTCGCGGCGCCCCAGGAACCAGCCGTCGTCGAGCACGTAGCGCTCCACGCCGACCGACGCCGCCAGATCGGCCAGTTCCAGCAGGCCGGGCAGGTCGTGGTCGAAGTGCACGGCCTCCCACACGTTGAGGGTCACCGGCCGCGGGCCGCCCGGGTGGGACGGCAGGCTCCGCTCCCAGCGGTGCAGACGCCGTGCCGCGGCGTCCAGCCCGTCGGCCCGCTGGGCGTGGATCCACGGGGAGGTGTAGGTCTGGCCGGCGGCGAGCCGCACCTCTCCGGGCAGCAGGAGCTCCCCGCCGCCTATCACCTGGAGCCCGTTGTTGCAGCGCTCCACCCAGGTGCGGTGGTTGCCGGAGTGGGCGACGTGGAATCCGAAGACCTCGCCGTCCTCGAAGCCGAATCCGGGCTCGCCGCAGTACATCATCATCGGCGCGTCGAAGCCGGTGCGGCCGTGACGTCCCTCGTGGAGATGGACGCCCAGGCGCACCGGTAGGCGCTGCGGCTCGCGCTCCCGGCCCCAGTGCCCGGAGAAGTCGAGGATCTCGGCTGCGCGTACCGGCAGCGGCAGGGCGAGGGACAGCTCCTCGAGGTCGTAGACGTCCTCGGCGGTGTTGGTGAGGCTGGCGCGAGCACGGATGAGCCCCTCGGGCAGCAGTTGCAGATCGACGCCGACGTGGATGCCGGAGGCGGGGTCGGACAGTTGGTAGTGGATGGCGCCGGGGCCGGCGGTGACGGTCCGGCCGGTGGTGGTGGGACCATCGGGCTCTGCGTCGTCAGTGGTGAGTTCCACGGAGTCGGTGTGCAGCCGGGGCGCCCAGGAGGAGGGGCCGGCGGTGCGATGGCCGACCAGCCCGGGACGGCCCATCCAGCCGGTGGAGGAGAGCAGGATGAGGCCCGGGTGGACGCGCTCGTCGGGGGAGTTGCCCACCAGGGGCGCCTCGACCGCCGTCGACAGGCCGCGGAGAGCTCGGGGTGACAGGTGGCCCAGGTCGGCGGTCCAGGCGATGACTTCGGGCGGGCCTCCGGCGGGGGTCTGTACGACGAGGGAGGTGCCGCCGCCGCGCAGGTGGATCAGATCGGTGCGGTTCGGGTCGAGTTTCACGGGTGCCTCTGTTCTCGGGGGCTGATGGTCTCCAGAGCTGTTCAGCGCCGGTGGCGCCGGGGTGTCAGGCGGCTGTGCCTGTTGGGTGGAGAATCTACGTCAGGAGTAGATCAATGTCCAGAAAATCTATAAAAGTCGTAGCCATAGCCATATATTGAGAATCCGTCACGAGTAGATGAGCGGCCGCGGCACGGGTTCCGGTGGTCATGAGAGAATCCGCTGGTGGGGGGTGACCGGCCGTCGGTCGCCGACGGTGCCGAGGAGGCCCTGTGAGCGTGAAGCCAGCGAGGCCGGCGACCCGTACCGATGTGGCGAGGCTTGCGGGCGTCTCGACGACGGTCGTCAGCTATGTCATCAATGACGGTCCCCGCCGCGTCACGTCGCGGACCAGACAGCGCGTCCTGGATGCGATCGAGCGTCTGGGCTACCGGCCGAATGCGAATGCCCGGGCGTTGAAGACGGGGGAGACCGGCCTGATCGGGATGGTGGTGCCCGAAGTGGTCAATGCGTACTTTGCCGAGTTCATCCAGGCGCTGGACCGGGCGGCGCAGACGATGGGGAGCTCCATCCTGCTGGGAATCACCTATGAGGAGGCCGGCAGGGAGGAGCGGGCGGTGCGGTCGCTGGTGGATCGCGGCGTGGACAGCCTGATCTACCAGGTCGATCTCGCCGACCAGCGGCTGTACCAGCTGGGCGGCGGGGATCTGCCGCGCGTGCTGCTGGACCGGTCGGACGTCGTGCCCGGGATGGCGACGGTGGGCGCGGACACGGAGGCCGGGGCGAGGGCCGCCGTGGAGCATCTGGTGTCGCACGGCCACGAGCGGATCGGCTACGTCGGATCACCGATGGCCGGCCGAAAGGTGGATCTGCGCCGCGTGGTCTGGGACGAGGTGCTGCGCGAGCACGGGTTGCCGGGGGTGCCGCCGGCTCTGACGAGTTGGAATCGCGAGGGCGGCTACCGGGGGGCGAGGGAGCTGATGGCCTCCGATGAGCCTCCGACGGCAATCTTCGCGGGATCGGACCTCATCGGAGTGGGGGTGCTGCGCGCCCTGCACGAACTGGGGATGGACGTGCCCGGCGATGTCGCGGTGGTGAGCTTCGACGGGACCGCGGAATCGGCGTACTCGTGGCCGCCGCTCACCGCCGTGCGCCAGCCCTTCGAGGAGATGGCCCGGCGGGCTCTGGAGGTGCTGTCCGAGCGGGGGGAGGCGCCGGGGAGCAGCGTGTTCCCGATGCAGTTGATCGTGAGGGGATCGTGCGGATGCCAGGGGTGAGGTCGGGAGGCAGGGGGCTCACTGCCTCCCAGGAATCATCGCCGCCGCGCCTGGACCGCCTCGACGATCGCCAGGATCAGGGCGACAAGACCACCCTGGATGGCCAGGGCGCCGGTGACGGTGGCGATCACTTCCACCACCGGCTCGGGGATGCTGAAGATCTGGAGCGGCGCCGGGACGTTCCCTTGGTCGGTGGCGTCGCCGATGCAGAACGGCAGGATGACGGAGCCGATGTAGTGCAGGAGCAGCGGCCAGCAGGTGAGCGGGCCCACCTGCTGGGTGCCCAGGGCCTTGGCGCGGCTGCGGACAGCCACCAGAATGGCGACCTCGACGATCACGATGACGGGGAGCGCGTACAGGGCGAACAGGAACCCCCACCCTTGACGGGTGACCAGCAGCAGGAGCGGCAGGACGATGATCGCCGGGATCAGGCACCAGTAGAGGGTGCCGCGCCAGGCATGCGCCGGCCGGGTCGGCCGTTGCGGTGTGGTGGCCTGGTAGCCGCTCATTGGCGTCTCCTCATTCGCGTCCAGACAGGTTATCGCCAGCCGCGTCGCAGCGGATCCGCCCCTTCTCCGGCCGGGCTGTGACCAGGAATCACCATTCGGTGGGGGTCGTCGTCTCCTGGAGGACGAAACACCCCGTTGAGTGGTGATTCCGTGGCGTCAGTGGATCACCGGCGCCACGTAGTGACAGGCGACGTGACCGGCCCGGTCCGGGTACAGGGAGTTGAACGCCGCTCGGAAGGCCACCGGGTCGAAGGCCGCCCGAAGTGGTCGGTGCCCTCCAGAGCAGGTCTATTGCCCGCGGCAGCGTCATGGCGTACCGTGTGGGCTACACCTACCGTTACGACGGAGCGGGTAGAGGGCCTTGGAACCCCAGCCGGACGACTGGATCCAGGGCCTTTCGTTCACTCCGGAGGCAGCGAGGACGGTGTGGCACCTGAGTAGATGATGCGTGCGCGCAGGGGGTCCAGAAAGGTCGGGTCACCCCGCCGGTCGGCGTTGACGGCTCCGAGGATAGCGTCTGCGACCCAGAGCAATGGTTCGTCACCACCACGGCAGTGCCTGATTCGAATCCTCCTGTCGAGACTCGAATTCTGAAGCGCAACGATGTGCGCCCTGTCCTGCTTGTCCTGATGAGGAGAACGAGTCTCGAGAACAAGATCGAATGCCCCGAGTCCGACGAGCTCCACATACAGGCATTCCAAGCACTTTCTCCGGAACCTCTCTGTCTTCGGGCTTGGTTCGCTGATGTGGCTGATGATCGCAGACATGTGCTCGAGTGAGGCCAGAGTCTCAACTATGCGCGCTCGAGAGCGAAGGCTCTCAGCTGTCCAGTGCAGCTTCTTCTGTCCGGGTCTGAGTAGTGGAGCGAGGGTGTCGCGTGCTGCTTCTGTGTCGGTGCTTCCGACCACGACTGCGCAGACCAGGTACTCCTGCCGATTATTGGGGCGACCTGAGGAGGACTCGTCTATGTATGCGCAGTAATGGGACTGATCCACGGAGAAGAGTATAGCGACAACGGCTGATGATCCTGCATTCATCAAAGCGCCGGTTTGCGTCTGTATTCGGGCCAAAAGTGAGGGGCGTTGAGAGGTGCGATTGGACGTCGTCTTCGTAAGGTCCAGCGCCCGCAGTGACGTCCTGAGGAGAGCCGGGCCAGCCCATCCTGACACCTGCGCTCCCTCGATGGGGCCCGGCATCGCCGGATCGGCCGACGGGCTGGAGGTGAGGACTCCGTCCGGCATCGAGAAGGTGGTGGCCGACACCGTCATCACCACCACCGGCTACGCCTCGTACCGGCAGTTGTGGGAGGCGATCGACGGTTCGCCGGTGCCGAAGCATCTGCTGGATGATGCCCGCCGGGTCTCGAACATTGTGTGCGATCTGGGACGCCTACGAGGTGGCCTCGAACATCTGATCCCGGGCAGGGCCCTTGGCATGGGACGAGAATCCCGCTCAACGGAGGCCCCCGGCGCGTTCGGGACGAAGATCCCCGTTGACCGGGAATCTCGTCTCGTTGTGGCCGGTTGCGCCCAAGTGGGATGTCGCGAGACTCGTGGTCGCGGAGACGGGAGGACCACATCGGTGACTCTTCCCGGCTCTTGGCCCTCCCGGACGCTCGCTCGGAGTGGCGGCGTCGGTGCTG
The DNA here is from genome assembly GCF_003325455.1 of Acidipropionibacterium virtanenii. NCBI lineage: Bacteria > Bacillati > Actinomycetota > Actinomycetes > Propionibacteriales > Propionibacteriaceae > Acidipropionibacterium > Acidipropionibacterium virtanenii. The sequence goes on along the minus strand of NZ_CP025198.1, from coordinate 3,243,596 downwards.
CGGAGAACCAACAAAATTCAAATCGTGTCGGGGGTCACAAGACCGTGGATCGCACTGATCATTGAAGTATGAGAGATATGAGAGGCAAGAGGTTCAGCGAGACTGACGTGATTCTTTCGACCTACGGGCCGATCGAGAGGTTGTGGCTTCGACGAACGAACGCGTCCCTGGTGAGCCGCCATGAGGAGGAGATGCGATCTCCGAGTGAGATGTCAGTTGCCATTGACGTGATGCGGAGGCTGGGCTCCGACGTAACCTCACGCACGTCCACGGCCCTCTGGAAGATGGCCGCTGTTCTTGTCGCTCTTCTGACGACGGTGGTGACGACTGCATCCATGGGCGTGTGGTCGCTATCAGACCTGACGTTCCTGATCGGCATCGTGCTCGTCATGGCCGTGGTTGCCACAGCTCCAGTCATCAGTGGATTCAGCCCGGTGTCACACATGACGCGAGAGGTTCTGCAGCATCGATATGAGCGATGAGCCAGAAGTTGAGCCCGGGCATCGAACTGCCTCAGACGAGTCGGCAAGATCCGATCAGGCTGTCAGCTTCACCGCGAACAGGTCGTGTCGGGCCTTCGACTGCCAGAAGCCCAGGTGTGTGTAGAAGCGCTCGGCCTCTTCGTCAATGGCTTCGGCGACGAGGGCGCGAGCGCCGAGCACGCGGGCGCCCGCCTGCGCATTCTGCAGGGCGTCGGCGACGAGGTCACGTCCCAGACCGGTACCGCGTGCTTTGGTGGACACGGCCAGTCGGCCCAGAAGGACCACCGATATCGGGTCTGGTGCGTTACGCGCGAGCCATCCTCCGCCGACGTCGCCGTGCACGACCGACCATGCGGCCAGACTGTAGAACCCCGCGATCTCACCAGCGTCCAGATCGATGCTGACGTAGGTGCGCGAATCCCCCGAGCGCTCGTTGCGCAGAGCCCGGCCTGCCAGCCACATGTTCAGGGCCTCGCTGGCACATTCGAAACCGGCAACGGGGTCCTCGGGGCGGATCGGTCGCGGCTTGCCGGGTCTCACGATCTCGGCTTGCCCCAGGCCGGTGTGTGCCCTCGCAGGGCCGCGAGCTCGGGGTTGTCGGGACGGTCGAGGACGTCGAGGAAATCCTCCCAGGCCTCGTGAGAGAGCCGGATTTGGTGGGCCTCCAGGACGTCGCGACGTGCCGCGGGCACCACCAGCCCGAGGACGTAATCGGTCAGATTCGTCCCTGCCAGTGATGCGGCCTCGTCGAGAAGTGCGCGCGTCTCCTGCGGGAGGCGTAGGTCGAGGCGCGCGTCCCTGGGGGATTCGGCAGCGGTACTCATGCAGGTAAGTGTACGGAGCTGGTCCGTACGTATCAATGGGTAGCAATCAGAGGGCGCCTTCCCTGATGGCGAGCTGGGGTCAGGAGTCCTTCCTCCTGCCCTTGATGATCGTGACGTCGCCCAGGCCGACAAGAGCTGGGCCTCTGCGCCGACCTGACTCAGGACGGCGAGGAAGTCCTCAACGCTCATGAGGCATCCTCGGCGCTGGAGGGCTCACTCCAGCCGCGCCGAGAAGTCCGGTCTTTCCATGCGTCAGATGGTACGAATCTGAGTGGTGCATCGGGAAGTACCGGAGGACGCCAGTTCTGAGAACGCCCCGGCGGCGGATGGCGCTCATGCCCACTGCCATTCAGGGGTTCAGCCGAGGTCAGTGGCACCAGTGAGTGCGTCATAGGCGCGGTGCTTGTCGATGCGAAGGTGATGACATGGGAGAGGTAGTCCGGGGCGTCCTCGTCGAGCACCATCGGGACGTCCCCGGCCCGGGCGAGCATGGCCCAGGCCCACGGGATCCATTCCTGCCAGTCTGGATAGCTCAGTGTCTGCTTGACTGCGATACGCACGTCCACGGGGATCTGAACTTCAGCCTGCACGTCGGTGTCCATGACTGGATCATGTCCGGGGCCTCCGACAGTTTCGGGAGGCGTTCGGCGAGGTCGTAGACGTGGGTTCGGCTCATGCGCGGTTGAGCGCATCGGCGCTGATGTACACGCCGCGGCGGCGGAAGGCGGATGGAGACTGCAGGTTGGCTTCGGCGTAGAAGGCTGGCGACTGGGACGGATACCAGCGCTCGGTGCGCCGACTTGGATCCGACGCCCAGGCAGGTGCTGTCCATCCGTCCCGAGAGGCCAGGTGTTCGGCCAGGGCCGCGAAGGCTGCGTCGAGCTCGTCAGCGCCGGTGCGTCGCGGTTCCCGCTCGAAGATGCGGGCGCCCAACGCGGTGCCGCCTCGACGGACCGCCGAGTTGTAGTCGTCGAGGGTCTGGAGGATTCCGAAGCGCCAGCCTGAGTTCAGCGACTCGCCCCGGGCGATCATGCGAGCCACCTCGGTAGCCTCATCGGCGGCGTCATGCGGTAGTCCTGTTCCGTATACGGCCGCCCAGTCGGGATCCGGCTTGGCCGTAGCGCGTGCGATGAGCTCACCCACCGTCATCTTGGTGCCCTTGAACGCCATAGCCCTCTCCTCCCTCCTGCCCTCCAGCGTACTGAACCGGGCGGAAACAGGTCTGTATGTCGCGACCGTCCCGTAAGGATGCGGGCGAGGCTGCCCCGGCGGCGAGGCGAGGAGGTGCGGGGTCAGCGGTTCCGGCGTTCTGGGAATGCAGCCTCGATGATGTCGATGAGTTCGCCAGCACGCGCGCTGTCCAGCTGGATGCTCTGGCTCATTTTCGGTTGGCTTGCTCGTTGGTCGGAACCGAATGTGCTCAGGTGAAGCAACCGGGCTCCGCCCGAGCTGACAATCCGGTGCTGGCAGTCAACCTCCGTCGGGTGCACCTTGACGTTCTGCTTCGAATCCATGAAAGCGCGGATCCGGGCTATGATCCCGTCCTCGTGTTGTGAGCGTGTAGTTGAACTGTAGAGCGGCTCTGGCCTTCGTCGACGAGGTTTGACGCCTCGGCGGCCAGGCAGGAATTTGGCTGCCTGACTGCCTCAGCTACTCCAGGCTGGGCGACGTCAGGCGCACCCATCGTGATGTGTCCCTGCTCCCAGGATCTTGTTCCTGTCCGTGGGAGCTGGGATGCTTGCCTGCACAGGCGATGAGGAGGGGCCATGACCGCGCGCGTCGATGTGCCACGACCCGTCCTGGAGTGGGCACAGAAGCGCAGTCGCCGTGCTCCGGAGGCGATGAGGAAGAAGTTCCGTGACTGGGACCGGTGGCTTGTGGGCGAGGCCCGGCCGACGGTGAATCAGGCGCAGGATCTCGCGGAGTTCACCCATGTCCCATTTGGGATGCTCATGCTGCCTGAACCTCCGGAGGAGCGTCTTCCGATCCCGGATTTCCGCTCGGGGCCAGAGGCACACCGCGAACCGAGTCAGGAACTGCTGCAGACTGTGTATCTCGCGCAGAGCCGGCAGGCTTGGTTCGAGGACTACTTGGTGCGGATCGGGGCAGAGCCTGTCGAGTTCGTCGGATCCGCGAGAGGAATGTCCGCCGACCAGGCAGCGGCCCTGATCTCTGATGCCTTGGATTACGGCCCGGAGGATCGATCTGCGCTCAGAGACGCGAACGGAGCGAGGAAGTACCTCGTCCAGACGTTCGAGAGCCTTGGTGGGCTGGTGTCGGTGTCTTCCATGGTGGGGAACGACACCCACAGGCCACTTGACCGAGAAGAGTTCAGGGGGTTCGCGCTCCATAGCGATCTGGCTCCGTACGTGTTCGTGAATGCCAAGGACACCAAGCCCGGTCAGGTGTTCTCTCTCCTCCACGAGTTCGCGCACGTCTGGCGAGGTGAGACAGGACTCAGCGACGCCGAGGCGATGATCGCCGAGGACAGGTCTCCGGTTGAGAAGTGGTGCGACCAGGTTGCGGCCGAGGTCGCCGTCCCACGTAGAGATCTGGTGGCAAGAGCGGATCTGAGAGCGGATCTCACAGAGGAGCTCGAATGCCTTGCAGACTTCTACAAGTGCTCCACATTGGTGGTGCTGCTCCAGATGCGAGCTGCCAAGCTGCTGCCGCGTGAAGGCTTCGACCTGCTGTACGAGCAGGAGGTCAGCCGACTCATGGGCTTCATCGCGGAGAAGACTGCTTCCAAGGGTGGGAGCTTCTACAGCAACCAGCCGCTGCGGATCGGCGAACGACTCTCACAGGCATTAATCAGTGACACCAAGAGGGGCGAGACCCCACTCCCCGATGTGATGCGCCTCATGGGTCTCGGATCTGTGAAGGGCTTCGACAAATACGCCGACCGACTCGAGGGGCAGCTGCCCCTCGATCACCGTGAAGGAGGTGCGTACGCTGCGAGTACATGATTCTGAATAACTTGCGATTATGTATCTGAAGTGAGTGCCTTCTCGAATTCGCGCCGAACCTTTTGAAGTTCTCGCTTGGAAGAGATATCGAGGATGTCGTATATGTTCCAGACTTGGAACGCGCGAAAGCGTGGAAGCCACAGCCCGATATTTCGAATTTCGAAATAGTCGGTAAAGTCCAAGAGTGAGTATCCCAGCAACTGAAAGAGAGCCTTCCGAATCCATGAATTGGTAAGGTTCTTGGTAGTCTTGCAGTCGATGAGAGTATCATCGATGATCCAGTCAGCATCCGCGCCTCCGACGCATCCACTACCGCTGAATATGGGGTTGGGTTCGTATGGCGCTCCGGATACAATCCTCTTCCGCCACTCAGAGATCTGCTCTTCAGCGTCAATTCTAAGGGCTTGAAGGTCCGAGAGTTGGACTGGGTCAATGACATCGATCAGATTGCCGCCGGAATTCACAACTTCGACGAACTGATGACCGAATCGACTCTCCATGACAGTTGGAATGGCGTTTCGACGCATGCTCTCACACCAAGCGAATATGATTGCGGCGGTGTCACGGCCGACGGGGTCGTTGCTCGCGTAGAGGTACTCTGCTTCTTGGAAGGTCCTAGTTAGCTCCTTTGCTAACTTGTTGCCACCCTCTGTATGCGGGCAGCTAGAACAGAATATGCTGAGGCCACGGTATGCGACCGTATCCCTCGGGTAAAGGACGTCAAGCATCATTCGTGCTCGGTAATCAAAAGCTGTGCCGATAAGAGTAGAGTGACTCGTAAGGCTTGTGACACTCGGGGGTACCGAAACAACGACATCATGAGACTTGAGGCGGTCGAAGTGCAAGGCTGCGGCTGCGTTCCGTCCGGCTGCGCCTCGAGTTCCAGCATCTGCCAGGATTGGAGCGTGGCCATGAAGGAACCGGTAAGCGCGAGACGTACTGTCTTTCAATTCTTGAGTCAGGGACATTCAATCTCCTTAAGGTGAGGGCCGTCCAATAGTGTCTGCTTCGCTTCTTTTTAAGGGCCTCGTCGAGATGATTGTGAAGAACATTCCTCAGTAGACCTCGATTATTAGTCAGCACCTGGAAATTCGCTACCGTCGATAGAGCAGAGTTCGCCGATGTGTCGCTCAGACCGCTTCACTGCCGAGGAACTGGATCTCCTCCGGGTCCTCGTCGATGACCTCAGCCTCGGTCGGCTGGTCAACGATCACCGCCTTGCCGATCGCCTCCTCGATCATTGAGACCAACGAAGCCTGCCGCGCAGTCATGAAGTCCTCAAACTTGTCAGCACGAAGGAGGCCGGGATCGATGAGGTGGGTCCGGAGGCGCTCATCAAGGACACCATCCGGATCAGCCCACTCCACAGAGAACTCCGACTTGAGCTTCGCCAGGTAGGAGCTGGGCGCCACACCGCCGATGATCCGGTTCGTCCGAGCAGAGATCGGCGTCTTGTTGATGATCGAGTCGTAGACCGTGGCCGGGATGCCCTGCTTCTTGCACCAGTCCTTCGGGAAGATGTGGTGGATGTCGACGTTGTCGTCGAAAAAGATCGTCTGCGAGAACTCCTGACCCGTACGGAAGTCCTGTGCGTGCTTGCACGTCAGCAGTGCGTTGACGCCCTTGTACGCGGCGGACACCCGCATCCGCATTGTCTCCAGGCGGTCGGCGCGGACGGTCGCCTCATGCACTGTTGTGGGAATGGGCCCGCCGCGGACCCAGGCCACCACCTCAATAAAGTCGCGCGCGATCCGTGTTTCGGTTGATGATCCGTACAGCTCGCCGAACACGCCGTTCCAGTACCACTGTCGGATCTTCTCGGCCGCCGCGGGGGAGCCGGCCTCCTTCCCCAGCTCCGCCAAGATCGCGGCGAGCGGGGCGACTTGGCTCTGGTAGGGGAGATCCTTGACGCGGTAGATCCCCGATCGGACCAGGAACTTCGCAGCCTCCATGAAGCCACGTTCGACGCGGTCCTGGTACTGGAGGTAGGCGGCAAGGGGGAGGTCAAGCAGTGACTGCCGTGTCGCGGAGACTTTCGGCAGTTCTTTGCCTGTCTTTCCGGCGTCGGCTGCCGCATTCCTCACATCGCGGGTGTGGAAGAGCGAGATGGCCTGCATGAAGTCGGTGCTACCCACACCTGAGAGCACGCCCTCCGGCGATGACGGGAGCCGGAGAGCGCTCCGGAACCTGTCTTTCCTGCCGTCGGTGCTCTCCGTGCCGAACCAGTCCTTGCGCAGCTCGTGGCCATCGGCCGCGTACATGGCGGTGATCAATTCGAAAGCGTCCAGTGGCTTGCCGCCGGTATTGACCTTCTCGAAGACGACGCACACGGCCTCTTTGCTGGTGGAGGCGTCCAGTGCGATTACCGGAATGAGGTAATCCTCGAAACTCTTGATCACGCCGGCGTTGAATGCCAGCATCTGCTCATTCTGGGCGGGGAAGGCCTCGAGGTTCTTCATCGAGTGCTGGACGAACTCTCCGTACCAACTGCTCCAGTCCAAGACCTGATTGAGGGGATACATCCAGTTCTCGAACTCCTTCTCCCGCGACGAGAGGTCCAGTTCGACGGTTCGCCCGAAGTTGGAGGTGATGAGCCGGCTCTCAGGGACGCTGACGACCGCTTCGTCACGGTCGACGGTCGGGTCCAGACACTTCTTGATATCGAGGTAGAACCACCTCTTGACCTTCTGACGCCGTGGCGTGATGGTCTCGACGACCTCCTTGCGCGCCATGACCTGGTAGAGCGAGGTGAGGCGCTGCTGGCCGTCGAGCAGCAGTTCGGAGGGGTCCTCCGACGGCTCCGGTGAGCCCTCAAGGCGCCGTGGCCTGAAGGCCACCGATCCGCCGGTCTTGAGCGTCATGATGGCGCCGACGGGGAAGCCCCGCGAGATCGAGGCGATGAGGCTGCGGATGCGCTCCTCGTCCCACACCCAGCTGCGCTGGAAGTCCGGGAGCTGCAGTTTGCCCTTTCGTGCGTCACCTAACAACTCCGTGAGGTGGCGGGGGCTGGCATCAAAGCTGGTCTTGGCCTCAGGCATGTCGATACCATATCGGCGCCTGCTGACGTCTTCACAAGGGTCACGGGAATCCTCCCGGCAGGGATGGTCTGTCGGTGAGTGATCTGGGATAGTCAACGGCGCAGAGCCACGTACCCGGATTCAGGCGTACAGGGCCGGTGACGTCATCTGACTCGAGCTGGTCGGGCAGCGCGAAGGCCAGGCCCCACGAAACCGCAGGTGTCCTGGCCTTTACTTCCCCAACCCGGCAGGGCCCCGGAAAAGTCGCGTCTCCTCCCTGTGGTGTTGTTGTGTTCAGAGTGTGAGGAGCATGTTGCAAGTGGCGAGTGGGTCCCAGGCGGCCTGACGGGTGGCTTGGGCCATGTTGGTGGCCCCGGTCAGCCGGTGGATGCTGATGGCCAGGTTGCGCAGGCTGGCCATCACGTGCGGGCCCTGGCCGGTACGGATCTGGCTGCGGTCCTCGTCGAACGTGACGTCGCGGACCCAATGGAGCCGGTTCTCCACGCCCCAGTGACCCCGGATCCAGGTCGTGATCCGGGCCGGGGAGGCGGCCGGCAGCCTTGCGGAGGTGATCAGGTAGACCACCTCGACGGTCTTCTTGCCGCCCCTGGTGGAGATCCGGCGCAGCTGGGCGATCTGGGAGGCGCCGGGGAACCCCAGATCGCGGGGGGCCTGGATCACCTTCAAGCTCCGCCGTGTGCGGCGACCGTGGAGCTTCTCCACGCTCACGTGGCCGACGGGAACGTGCTTCCAGGGCTGGCCGGCCAGTCTCCTCAACAGGGTGGGCTGGTTGGACTTGACGGTGAACACGTAGTCCGCCCCGGCGGCCAGGATCGCGGTCGCGGAGGCGGTCTGGGTGTGCAGCGCGTCGGCGGTGATCACCGCCCCGGCGGCCCGAGAGCCCAGGGCGGCGATCATGGCGGGCAGGGCGGGGATCTCGTTGGACTTGGCCTGGACCTCCTCCTGGGCCACGACCGTGCCGGAGGCGTGGTCGAGGCCGGCGACCAGATGGCGGGCCCGCTGGGTGGTTGAGCGGGAGCCCCGCAGTGTCTTGCCGTCGACCGCGATGACCCGGCGCCCCTCGACGGTGGTGGTGCGGGTCCAGGCGTACAGGCACAACTCGGCGTCCAGCATCGCGGCGTCGATGCGCGCGAAGAGTTTGCGCAGGGTGGATTCGCCGGGGGCCGATCTCAGCCCGAACTCCTCCAGCGCCGCGGCGGTCAGTCTGGCGGCCCATTCGCCGGTGGCGGTGAATCCCCGGCAGCCGGCCATCGCCGCTGAGACCGCGACCAGAAGCAGTCCTGGCAAGGGGTATCGCTTGCCGCGGGGTTTGCGGGGGTCGGGGATACGGGCCAGGTGATCGGCCAGCCGGGCATCGGGTGGGGGCGTGTCAAGGGTGCGTGCAGACACTGCGCTGGGAGAGGATGGCATCGCGGGCGGGGTCCTTATGGCTGGACGGGTTGTAGGAGTACTTCCATCCAATCCATGGCGGCCTCGCCCGCCCACCAGACACGCCGAACCTGGCTCAACCCCTAGTCACAGCACACACGACCGACTTTTCCGGAGCCCTGCCCAACCCGGCGGGCGGGGGCTCATTCACTATGGAAGCGCGTTCGCTGGCTGTAGTCAAGGAGTTGGCGGCCGGAGTCCACAGGGGCCCGGCGACGGTGACTGGATGCGCACATCCGCCCGCACCACCCGCGATTCTGCGCGCCTCCCCGCGCCCCAGCCCGTCTGCCACTATGCTCGCGGTCGTCTAACAGCGCTGTTCACAAGGGGAGTCGATGACCGCTACTGACCTCAACGTCGCACCGGGGTCAATCGTCCTGGTCCGAGACGAGGAGTGGCTGGTCAACTCGGTGGAGCAGACCACGGACGGCCAGCTTCTCCACGTCACCGGCATGTCCGAACTGGTCAAGGGCACCACGGCCAGCTTCTACCCCAGCATCGACACCGAAGCCAGCACTCTCGACCCCCACGACGCCACCGTCATCGCCGACGACTCCTCCCACTACCGCAAGGCCCGCCTCTGGCTGGAGTCCACGATCCGGCGCACCGCCACCCCGCTCACCGACACCACGCTGACGGTTTCCCACGGCGCCCTGGCAGACGAGCTCCCGTACCAGACGTCGGCAGTCGCGAAAGCTCTCGACCCCTCCAGGCTTCGCACCAGAATCCTCCTGGCGGACGCCGTCGGGCTCGGCAAGACCCTCGAGATCGGCATGATCCTCTCCGAACTCATCCGGCGCGGCCGCGGGGAACGCATCCTCATCGTCTGCCCCCGCCACGTCCTGGAGCAGACCCAGAACGAGATGTGGTGCCGATTCGACATCCCCTTCGTCCGCCTCGACTCGCTGGGCGTCCAGCGGGTCCGCCAGAAGATCCCGGCCAACCGCAACCCGTTCACCTACTACAAACGGGTCATCATCTCAATCGACACCCTCAAGCAGGACCGCTTCGCCACCGATCTGCGCAAGCACCATTGGGACGCCGTCGTCATCGACGAGTCGCACAACGTCACCAATTCCTCCTCCAAGAACAACCAGCTGGCCACCGTCCTCGCCCCGAACACCGACTCCCTGATCCTCGCCTCGGCCACCCCGCACAACGGCAAACCGGAATCCTTCGCTGAGCTCATCCGGCTCCTGGAACCCACTGCCGTCACCCCGGCGGGCGAACTCAACGCGGCAGACGTCAAGAGGCTCGTCGTCCGACGCCATCGCAACTCCCCGGAGGTCGCCTCCACCGTCGGCGGCGAATGGGCCGAACGCCTCGACCCCAACAACGAGCTGATCACAGCCTCTCCGCAGGAGGACGCCGTCGCCACAGAGCTCGCCGAGGTCTGGCTTCATCCCGAATCCGGCGTCTCCCCCTACTCAGGCCAGAAGACCGTCGGCCTGTTCCCCTGGACCCTCGCCAAGGCCTTCCTCTCCTCCCCGGCCGCCCTGCGCGACAGCATTGCCAATCGGCTGGATCCACACAACAAATTGGAGAGCAATCGGCCGAATGCGACCGAGGTCAAGGCATTGAATCGGCTGGCCGATCTCAATGTCGCCACTTTCGACCATTCAGCGAAGTACGACGCCCTGGTCAGCTACCTCAAGAAGATCGGCATCAAGAAGACCTCAAGGGAACGCGCGGTTGTCTTCTCCGAACGCGTCCCCACCCTCCACTGGCTTCAGGAGAAGCTCACCAAGGACCTCAAACTCAAGCCCGATCAGGTCCAGATCCTCCACGGCGGCATGACCGACGTCGACCAGCAGAGCATCGTGGAGAGTTTCAAACAGTCCAACAGCCCCATCCGCGTCCTGGTCACCGGAGACGTCGCCTCCGAGGGCGTCAACCTGCACCTCCAGTGCCACGAGCTCATCCACTACGACATCCCGTGGTCGCTCATCCGCATCGAGCAGCGCAACGGCCGCATCGACCGCTACGGCCAGCGCCACCGCCCGCAGATCACCACCCTCCTGCTCAACCCGAGCACCGAGACGTGGGGTGGTGACGTCGGTGTCCTGTCCAAACTCCTCGACAAGGAGGAGAAGGCACACGAGGCCCTGGGTGACGCCGCCTCCCTGATGGGCGAGTACTCGGCCACTGCCGAGGAGAACGCCATCCGCGACGTCCTGGCCCACAAACGCGAGTTCGACGACGTCGTCAAGGATCCCGAGGAGCTCGACGCCGATCCTGCGGACTCCCTGACGGCCTGGCTCGACGCGATCGGCGCCGGCGAGACCCCCGCACCCGCGGCACCCACCACCCGGAACACCACGACCACAGATCCGCTGTATCTCACCGACGCCGACTTCCTCCGCGACGCCGTCGACGACTACTACGGCAAAAATCAGGCCCAGAAGCCCGGCGAGGGCAATTCCGGCGGCATCAACTGGAAAGAGTTCCCCGAGGACCACCTCATCGAATTCACTCCGCCGGCCGATCTCAAAACCCGCCTGGAAGTGCTCCCCGACTCCTACCTCAAGGACCGTCGCGTCCTCACTGACATCAAACTCGCCACCAACAGCACCGAGGCGAACAAGCTGCTGCGAGCCGCCCTCAATGACGAGAACGGCTCCTCCTGGCCCGAGGCCCACTACCTGGGCCCCCTCCACCCGGTCCTCGACTGGGCCGCGGACCGCTGCCTGGCGGCACTCTCCCGCAACCAGGTCTTCGCGGTGAGGGGCGACGTCGACGTCCCGACGGTGCTCGCCCTCGGCACGGTGACCAACAAGCGCGGCCAGGTGGTCTGCGCGGTCTGGATGTCGGTTCCCCACAACCCCGACGACCCCTTCGCCTCCCTCGCAACAGCCCAGCCGCACGACTCCAGCGCCGACATGTTGCGTGCGGTCGGCTTCGGCCAGAGCCGTAACAATCCCGGCGGTGTCGCCGATGTCGAGAGCCTCCGGAGCCTCATCCCCGAGGCGGTGGTAAAGGCCGAGAAGTATCTCGGTCTGGTGGCCGATTCCATGACGAAGGACACCACGAAGCGCGTCCAGAACTGGAGTCAGCAGGTCGACCAGTGGTCCGCCGCCGCCGACCAGCTCCCCATGCGCACCACCAGCGTGAAACGCCGTCGCGTGGCTGTGGACCGGGAGAAGGCACTCATCGCAGAGATGGTGCCTGATCAGCGGCTGGTCCGCCCATTGCTCGTGGTGGTCCCCGAGAGCACCCCGGCAGCCCAGAACCAGGATGGTGAGTGAGATGGCCTCCAGCGACGCCCTCCGCGTGGTCGAGGACTGGATCAGCGAGCACTACTTCACCTCCGACGCCTCCAACGAGACCTTCCACAAGAGAGTCCTCGAACGCCGCAAGGCCTGGGACGCCTCCGAGGAACCCACCTCCAAGTCCGCCATCACCAGCACCCGGCGCGATCTTCTTGCCGCGATGAGCGCTCTCTACCCGGATGCCACCAGTGGCGAGGCCCTCACCAACGGGGCCACACGAACCAATGGCGACGCGCAGACAGCGCTCATCGACGACGACCTGCGCGGCACGGCTGCCGAACTTTACGAGAATCTCCGCACGGCGCTCGGCTACGAGACCGGTGAATTCCACCACGACGACGCCTCCGCATCGCCAGCGTCAGCCGCCTCAGCCACATCTCACAGCCCGGTCCGCCGCTACGCCGCCCACGGCCTGTCCGAATTCCCCTTGGCGATCGTCGACGCCGTCCCTGTCCAGACCCTGGAGGACCTCTTCCTCAAAGGCGCCCCGACACTCCTGTCGGAGTGGACCCCCGATGACGAGAGCGACCCGCTCACCTCGGTCTCCAAGACCCTCTCTCAGCTCTTCACGCCTCGCGACGGTGATCCCGCCGAGTTCGCGTTGGTGATGGCCGGGCGCTGGCTCGTCGTCGCCGAGGCCGCCAGATGGCAGCAGGGCCGCTATCTGGGCATCGACCTTCAGACCGTCCTGGACCGCAACGACACCAAGCGAGCCGGCGAACTCGATACGGCGATCACCTGCATTGACGCCGAATCCCTGGCGCCAGATCAGGATGGCACAATCTGGTGGTCCGAGACCCTCGAGGATTCCACGAAACACACCGTCGGCGTCTCCGCCGATCTGCGCGAGGGTGTGCGCACCAGCATCGAGGTCATCGCCAACGAGGTGGTGAACCGGCACCGCACAATGAACCTGGATCCGTTGACCGACGATCAGGCCCAGCGGCTGGCCAACCAGGCCCTGCGATTCCTCTACCGCATCCTCTTCCTGCTCTATGCCGAGGCCTCCCCACAGCTCGGCATTCTGCCGGTGGGCGCTCCCGAGTATGAGGCGGGCTACTCGGTGGATCGTCTGCGCGACCTGCTCCAGGTGAAGCTCACCAGCCAGCGCTCCAAACAGGGCACACACATCTACCAGTCCCTCGGCACGCTCTTCGGGCTCATCGACCACGGGCATGACGCCGGCGCCGCCAAGACCGATGAGGCTCAGGGCGACGACGAGTCCGGCGAGCTCCAGGGCCTGGAGTTCCAGAGCTTGCGCGCCGACCTCTTCAAGCGCGAGGCCACCGCGCTCATCGACGACGTCGGCCTGGGCAACGAGGCACTCCAGACGGTGCTCGCGATGCTGTTGCTCACCAAGGAGAAGAAGGGACGCGAACGCGGCTTCATCTCCTACGTGGAGCTCGGTATCAACCAGCTCGGTGCCGTCTACGAGGGCCTCATGAGCTACACGGGGTTCTTCGCCACAGAGGAGCTGTATGAGGTGGCCCACGACGGCGACCCGAGTAAGGGCTCCTGGGTGGTGCCGATCGACCGGGCCGACAGCATCGCCGAGAAGGACTTCGTCATGGTCGACGATCCCGACACCGGCGAGCGTGTCCCGCGCCGCTACAGCAAGGGCGAATTCGTCTTCCGGCTCTCGGGCCGGGAGCGTCAGCAGTCGGCCTCCTACTACACACCGGAGGTCCTCACCCGGTTCACCGTCGGTCAGGCCCTGGAAGAGCTCCTGGATCAGGATGATCTGACGACGCCGGCCGACACGATCCTTGATCTCACCATCTGCGAGCCCGCACTGGGCTCGGGCGCATTCGCGATCGAGGCCGTGAACCAGCTCGCCGAACAGTATCTGGAACGCAGACAGAACGAACTGGGCGAGCGCATTGACCCGGAGGAGTACCCGCAGGAACTGCAGAAGGTGAAGGCCTCCATCGCCCTGCACCAGGTCTACGGGGTGGATCTCAACGCCACCGCCGTGGAATTCGCCGAGATCACTCTGTGGCTGTCGTCGATGGCCAAGGGATTGCAGGCCCCCTGGTTCGGCCTGCACCTGCGTCGCGGCAATTCATTGATCGGGGCCCGACGAGCCGTGTACCGGCGCGACCAGATCATGAGCAAGTCCTGGTTGACGATGCCGCCCACCGATGTGGCGCTCACTGATATTGACGCCATCGTCAACGGCGACCGAGACGGGCTCACCGAGGCCGCCGGGAGGATCCCGCATTGGCTCATGCCGGCTGCTGGCTGGGGCTCGACCGCGGCGTCCAAGGAGGCCAAGAAGCTCGTTCCCGACACCGTCAAGGCCATCAAGGCCTGGCGACGCCGCGCCACAGCAAAGCCCACCAAGAAGGAGGTGGACCGGCTCATTGATCTCGGCTACCAGGTCGAAGAGCTGTGGACGATGGCCTACCGTCGCCTCACCATCGCCAAGCAGCAGACACGCAGGGATATCCCGCTCTGGGGGCAGGAACCGAAGAACGCGCCCAAGACCTACGTGACCAGGGAGCAGATCGAGCAGAGTCTGTCCGATCCCGACGGCGCCTACCAGCGGCTGCGCCGTGTGATGGATGCCTGGTGTGCCCTGTGGTTCTGGCCTCTGACGACATCGGTGACGCCGCCTGAGTTCGACGAGTGGCTGGCCGTCGCCGAGCAGATCCTCGGGACGCAGAGCAACAGGTCACGCAAGGCTGCCGAGCGCGGGGCGGAGAGCCTGGCCCCGGCCAACGAGTGGGAAGGCCTCGCCGATCAGGAGAACTTCGAACTCGCCGGTGCCGGAGCCGCGCCGCATGTATCGGATGTGGTCGCCGAGCATCCGTGGCTAGGGGAGTGCGAGCGCGTCGCGGCCCAGCAGGGCTTCTTCCACTGGCAGCTCGACTTCGCCACCGTCTTCGGGAAGGGAGGCTTCGACCTCCAGCTCGGAAACCCTCCGTGGGTAAGGCCCATCCTCGACTTGGATGCTCTGCTGGCGGAGGGAGATCCGTGGTGGATGCTCGAACACAAGCCATCAGAAGCGGCACGAGACTCCAGACGTGAGCTGACACTGAGTCACGAAGGAATGATCGACAGCGTCGCCGACGGAGTGGGGGACATCGGAGGAACGTCCGGATTCGTCGGGGATCCCACAAATTATCCGGTATTGGAAGGTCTTCAGCCAGATCTGTACCGATGCTTCATGTCGCAGGTGTGGGCACACGAGTCGGTCCGAGGGGTAAGTTCCCTTATTCATCTCGACACCCATTTCACTGACGAGAAGGCGGGAACTCTACGTAATGAGTGTTATGTTAGACTCCGTCGTCATTGGCAGTTTATCAATGAGATGAAGCTCTTTGAGATTCAGAATGAAAAGACATTTGGCGTGAATGTCTATGGAACCCCCGGAAGATCGGTGTCGTTTGATCAAGCAACAGCGATTTACATGCCGAACACTGTGGAGAATTCATACCGCCACAATGGTGGTGGGGATGAGCCGGGGTTCAAGTTCCAAGGCCATTGGGACACTCGACCACATCGGTCCCGTATTCAACGGGTCACGGATGAGACGCTGACCATCTGGCGTGATCTGCTGGAGAGCCCTGAGACGTCGGCGAGGCGCTCCCGGATGGTGTACACGGTGAACCGCGGCATCGCCGATGTGCTGGCGAGGCTCGCTCACGCAGACCGCATCGGTTCGCTTGGATTGCGGTTCTCGCCGGGATGGCACGAGAAGAACGACCGTACGAGAGGGTACTTCATCCAGGGGTGGGGTGTGCCAGCGGGTTGGGACGATGTTATTCTTCAGGGTCCTCATCTGTTTATATCGAACCCTTTTTACCAGATTCCAAACAAGGAAATGAAGAACAATCGAGACTGGTCATCTGTTGATCTCGAGCGATTGGTTGGCGACGCTATCCCCGTAACCGCTTATGAGCCTGCTGGCGATCTAGCGAGATATGATCATGCGTACACTCATTGGAATGGGGATCCGGCACGGAATCACTATCGAGTCGCATGGCGAGCAATGGCATATAATGTTGGCGAGAGAACACTCCTTCCAGCCGTGATCCCCCCCGGCTCTGCACACGTCGATGGTATTTTTGACGCGTCATGCGATGAAGGAGCATCGTCAATTATCGGCGTGGGCTCAGCGTCGTCGATTCTTTCTGATTTTCTTATACGTGCAGTTCCAAAAAGCACGATAAGAACTGCCGCTTTCGAGCGCCTTCCTCTCCCGCCACTTGACCATGTCCTCATCCCGTCCCTGATTCTCCGGACCCTGCGACTCAACTGCCTCACGAACGCGTACGCAGATCTGTGGGCCGAGTGCTGGGACCCAGCCTTCCAAACTGACCATTGGACCTTCACCGACTACACGCACGCCTCACTCGGGGAGGGGGCACCCGACTGGTCAATGGCCACCCCGCTGCGCCGTGATGCGGACCGGCGCCAGGCGCTCGTGGAGATCGATGCCCTCGTGGCCCTCATGCTGGGTATCCCCGCCGAAGAACTCTGCACGGTCTACCGCACCCAGTTCGGGGTCCTCTACGACTATGACCACGGGAAGAGCACAACGAAGTACATCTACGACGCGAACGGCCGGGTGATCCCCAACACCGTCTATCAGGCGTGGAAGAAGAAGGGCGACAACCTGTCCTGGTCTGATCGCACCGCGACCAACGCCTCGGGCTACGAGTACACCTACGACCTGCCATTCCGGACCTACGATCGCGAGGAAGACATGACCCGGGCCTACCGCGAGTTCGAACGACGTCTGGCGGGGATGGATCGATCATGAGCGAACTGCTTCCACCGCGCGAGGCCCGGAACCTCCAGCACAGTCTGCTGGAGTACCTCACCACCACCTTCGCCCTGGCCGACGGTGATGCCCGCAGTGCGCTGGAAGCATTCCTCAACGACCCCGTCAACGGCCTGTTCAAGGGGCCTTACATCCGCACCAGCCTGCCCTTCCAGGCGGCGCCCAGACGCGCCGCCGACGGGCTGGCGTGGATGCCTCCTGACTTCAATCCCTACATCCACCAGGCACGCGCCTTCGCCCGCCTGAACTCGGCGAACCGGCGTCCGCTCCCGACCCTGGTGACCACCGGCACCGGATCCGGCAAGACCGAGGCCTTCACCTACCCGGTTCTCGACCATGCCGCCCGGGCTCGCCGTTCGGGTCAGCGTGGCGTCAAAGCGCTGTTCCTCTACCCCATGAATGCCCTGGCCACCGACCAGGCCTCGCGCCTCGCCCGGCTCATCAGCGCTCCCGGCGAGAACCCCTGGGGCGGCGTCACCGCGGCCATCTACACCGGCGAACACAGTTCGCGGACCAGGGTCAGCGCCGACGGTCTCATCGGCGACCGCGGCGTCATCCGCTCCGACCCGCCCGACATTCTGCTCACCAACTACAAGATGCTTGACCAGCTCCTCCTGCGCGAGGCCGACCAAGCTATTTGGGCCTCATCGGCCGACAGCCTGCAGTACCTCGTTCTCGATGAGTTCCACACCTACGACGGAGCCCAGGGCACCGACGTCGCAATGCTCCTGCGGCGCCTCGGCCTGACGCTGCGCGCCAACTCGGCGCATCCCGAGAACTGGACCCGGCCGCTCGGCAACGTCACCCCCGTCGGCACCTCCGCCACCCTCGGAGGGGGCTCCGACGACGGTCGCGCTCAGATGGTTGATTTCGCCAGCACCATCTTCGGCGAACAGTTCGACCAGTCCTGCGTGGTCACCGAGTCCCGCCAGGATGTCGACGAATGGGCCACCGGCGCCGCCGACGAGGTGGCCGCCATGGGCCTGGCGCCGGCTCCTGTCACCACCAGCGGCGCCACCGATATCCACCGCGCAGCCGACAATGCCGACGATTCCGCCGCCATTTGTCACGCCGTCCTCAATCGGATGTACGAGCCCACAGATCTGGACCGTGACCCGGCCCGTCCGAAGACCGACGACCATGCCGGCCTTCTTGCCCTGGCCCGCGCCCACCCCCTCGTCCAGAAACTCATTACGGCCACCCGCGACGCCACCCACGTCGACGCCCTGGCCGACGATCCCGAGCTCTTCCCCGGCGAATCGGGCAGCAAGGGTCACGGGGACCGCGTCGCATTCCTGCTGGATCTTGTCTCCGCTCTGGCGCATCTGCGCGCCTTGCCTAACCGCAACGTCGTCTCCACCGAGACCCACCTGTGGATCCGCGAACTCTCCCGCATCGACCGCGAGGCCACCACCGGCGTCCGCTACCACTGGTCCGACGACGGCGCCCCCACCACCGACGCCGATGACCCGACCGATGAGGAGCACTACTGGTTCCCCGCCGTCTACTGCCGCCACTGCGGGCGCTCCGGGTGGGCGGTGCAGCTCGCCAACACCGGCACCGATCTGGCGGCCCGCGACGACGCCATCCGGCGCAACCACGCCAACCACAGCGACAAGATCCGGGCTCTCATCAGCGCCCGCAACGAGGCCGAAGCAGCACAGGACGGCCAGGACCCCGGCGCCGGCCGCCAGCTTGTCTGGTTCAGGCCCCGAGGCAGGAATTTCTCCACCCAGCCGCCCGGCCTCGACGATGACGACCTCGCCGAGCAGGACTACCGCGAGGGCCTCACCCTGCCGGTGCTCATGCTCACCGGCGAGAACGCCGGCGAGGACTCCCAGAACGACGTCTGCCCCTCCTGCGGCCAGCGCGACGGGATCCGCTTCCTCGGATCGGCCGTCGCCACCCTGCTGTCGGTCACCATGTCCAACCTGTTCGGCAGCCAGGAGCTGGATCCTCGCGAGAAGAAGGCGCTGGTCTTCGCCGACTCCGTCCAGGACGCCGCCCACCACGCCGGGTTCATCTCCGCCCGGTCCCACGCCATCACCCTGCGCGCGGTGCTGCGCGAAGCTCTGGGGGACGAGTCCCTCAGCCTCCCCGAACTCACCTCCCGCGTGCTGGAACTGGCCCGAGACGACCGCTTCCGCCGCTACCGGCTCCTGCCTGCAGAGCTCGCCGGCGAGGAGAACAAGGCCTTCTGGACGTCGCCCACCTGGTCGGGCATCCCGGACGCCGTGCGCCGCACGGTGAGCCGACGTCTGCGCTTCGACGCCATCCTCGAATTCGGCCTCTCCGGCCATTTCGGCCGCACCCTGGAACGCACCGGATCAGCGTCCGCCACAGTCGAGGCCACGCCGGAAGCGCTGAGCGGCATCGCCCGCAAGGTGCTGGCCGAGTTCGACGAGGATCGGCTCGGCGATCCGATGGCAGCCAGCACTCCCGAGGACGTCCAGATCCGGTGGGTGCGGGGCGTCCTGGAGCGGATGCGTACCCAGGGGGCCATCGATCACCCCTGGTTCAAGAAGTTCATCGAGAACGACGGGCGTCGCTTCTACCTGTGGGGCGGACGCCCCCGCGGAGAGGGCATGCCGGCCTTCCCCGCCGGGCGTGCCACACCCGGATTCCCCTACGTCGGCGGCGGAGCTGCCCGGTCCTGGGATGCTGGGCGCTCCCGGGGCGTCGGCAACCGGATGGAGCTCGACCCGGTCACCGACACCCAGTCCTGGTACGCCGACTGGACCCGCCGCGTCCTCGGGGTACCGGCCAGACTCGGCGGCCCCCTGGCCAAGGACCTGCTGGCCCGACTCGCGGGACAGGGGATTCTCGAGGCGGTACAGACCAGAAGCAGCGGGCGCACCGTCTACAAGATCCCCGCCGACCGCATCGTCATCGAGCCGGTGTCCGATGAGGACCTGTCACAGTCCCGGGTGTTCCTGCGCTGCGACGTCTGCCAGACGCCGTGGTCCGGCGCCCCCAGGACTGTCGAGGAACTGGAGAGCGGGCCCTGCCTGTCGGCCAAGTGCTCCGGCCATCTGCGGGCCGAGGCCGGGGACCCGGGCAACGCCTACCGGCACCTGTACGGCTCCAGCGACATGCGCCGGGTGATCTCCCGGGAACACACCTCCCTGTTGAGCACGAAGACCCGCGCCGAGTACGAGACCGCCTTCAAGAACGGGTCCGATGATCCCGCCGCCCCCAATGTGCTGGTGGCCACCCCGACGTTGGAGATGGGCATCGACATCGGCGACCTGTCGGCTGTCTTCCTGGCCGGACTGCCACGTCACGTCGCGAACTATGTCCAGCGGGTCGGACGCGCCGGGCGCCTCACCGGCAACGCCCTCGATATGGCCTATGTGCGTGGCCGCGGCGAGTTCCTGCCCAGACTGGGCGAGCCGGAATCCCTCATCAACGGCGACGTCATGCCACCGGCCACGTATCTTTCGGCCGAGGAGATCCTCAAACGCCAGTACCTGGCCCATGTCGCCGACGGACTGGCCCGCGACGATGTCGACGCCCATCATCCGCGCACCATCGCAGTCGCCATGAACGCCGAGGCGGGCGGATACCTTGACGGGCTCATCCGGGCGGCCGAGGAACCCAGCCGCCTCGACGCCTTCCTGGCCACCTTCGAGCATGTGGAGTCCTCCGCCGTCGATGCACTGCGGGCCTGGGCGGCGTCCGGCGCCGAGCCGACCCACAGCGCACTGGCCGCCATGGTCTACGAGGCCTCGCGATCATGGCGCGAGGGCCAGGAGACCCTGCGGCACCGTCGCAGCGAGATCGAGGCGGTGATCGACGACCTCCACCGTCATGCCGAATCGCCCACCGCCACCGTCGACGACAAGGAGGCGGAGCGAACCGCGAGATCGGCCCTCGCCCTTGTCAGACGACAGATCGCCGAGGCCGGCACCGAGTACTGGATCTCCGCCCTGGAGGAGTACGGGCTGTTCCCCAACTACACGCTGCTGGACGACTCGGTGACCCTCGACGTCGCGATGAGCTGGTACAACCCCGATTCCGGGTCCTACGAGCACGAACCCGACAGTTTCCAGCGGGGATTGGCTGCGGCGCTGCGCGAGTTCGCCCCGGGGGCCACCTTCTACGCCCACGGCTACGCGGTGCGGATCGATTCGGTGGAGCTGGGGCCCGACGCCACCCAGGTGCGCACCTGGGTGTTCTGCCCCCAGTGCGGCTTCGGCAAGGATCTGGGGGTGCACGGCGTCGAGGAGACGGTGACCGTCTGCCCGCGCTGCGGTTCCGAGGGCATCGGGGACTCGGGCACCCGGGTGGACGTCGTCGAGTTCACCAAGGCGTCGGCCAATGTGAACCGGGATTCCTCCAGGATCACGGACTCCTCCGATGAGCGGACCCGGGTCAGTTTCAATGTCATGCTGGCCGCCGACGTCGACCCGGCGCGGATCACCCGTCAGTGGTTCGTGGAAGGCAGGGAGTTCGGGGCGAAACTCGTCAACGCAATGACGCTGCGCTGGCTCAACCTGGGCCGGCGCGTCGAGCAGGGGCCGCGGCGCGAGATCGCCGGGCGGGACTACGTCGCACCCCTGTTCCGGGTGTGCGAGGGATGTGGCCACCTCGACACCGAGTCGCGGGCCAATTCCCGCTCCGAGCATGCGCCGTGGTGCCAGTACCGCGACGAGCCCCAGGAGCACAACCGGGCAATCGCGCTGTCGCGCACCATGACCACCCAGGGGGTGCTGCTGCCGCTGCCGTGGAGCGTCACCACCGGCGACGAGTTCGCCGTGCCGAGCCTGGCGGCGGCCGTGCTCATGGGGCTGCGGAACGAGTTCGGAGGATCCCCCGACCACATCGGTGTGGAGGTGGTGATCGATCCGACCACCCCGGGCGCCGAGAAACTGCCCGCCCTGCTGCTGCACGATCTGGTGCCCGGTGGGACGGGTTATCTGGCGAAGCTCGCCAACCCGGATGACGTGTGGCGGATGCTGTACAGCGCCTGGCGCACGGTGCACGACTGTCCCTGCCAGAACGAGGGGGCCCAGCAGGGGGGTCGGCTGGCCTGTCACCGGTGCCTGCTGCCCTATGCAGCGCCGTGGGAGGTGTCGCGCGTCTCGCGGGTCTCCGCCGAGAGGCACCTGCGTGAGCTGCTGACCGGGAGCTTCACCGGCGAGGACCCGAGCGAGGAGATGGGATGGCAGGTGACGAACCTGCCGACCTCCATCGGCCCCGGCGACGAGTCGGTTCTGGAGCAGAGATTCCGGGCGGAGCTGGGCGCCCGGCTGTCCGGGCTGGGGAGGGTGACGGAGGTGCCAGGGGCCAGCGGAAACGTCATGGTGGCTCTGGCCGGGGAGCGGATGTTCCGCATCCGTCCCCAGGTGAATGTCGCCGGCTCCAAGCCGGACTTCGAGCTTGTCGGGTCGGGTGTGCCTCCGGTGGAGATCTTCACTGACGGGCGCCGGTACCACGCCTCGCCCGAGCACAACGGGGTGGCCGACGACGCCGTCAAGCGGGCTGCGCTGCGGTTGGAGGGCAAGCAGGTGCTCGGCGTCACGATGGCCGACTGCCAGGATGAGGCGGACCTGCGCGAACGGGGCGTTGCTGTTGCGCGGCCGGCGTGGCTGGACGAGCGGGTCACTGGTGGGCTGCGCGGGCGTGCTGGCTTCAGCCAGGATGCCGTGGACGCGCTGGCCG
Source organism: Acidipropionibacterium virtanenii (assembly GCF_003325455.1). NCBI lineage: Bacteria > Bacillati > Actinomycetota > Actinomycetes > Propionibacteriales > Propionibacteriaceae > Acidipropionibacterium > Acidipropionibacterium virtanenii. The sequence goes on along the minus strand of NZ_CP025198.1, from coordinate 3,221,136 downwards.
GCGGGCCCTTCGCGTACCTGAGCTATCTGGTGTCCGGCGGGAGCCGGGCAGACCTGGCGAGGTTCTCCGACGTCGTGCCCGCCTACTTCATGGGTGCCGGGCGTCGGGTGTACCTGGCTGAGGGGACGACGCTGACCCGGGCCGCCGCGGAGCTGATGTGCGGGGCGCCGGCGGTGGCGTCCACGTCGTCGGCCACCTTCTGGTGGAAGCGCGACCAGATGGGAGTCCTCGTCACGTTCCGGGGTGGGCAGCGGTTTGACGTGTGCGTCGTCCTGGACGATCGCGACCCGGCGGCCGACGGGTTCGAGGAGGCGTGGCGGGAATGGCTGCGGATCTCGAACGCTCTTGTCGCGCGGTCTGAGGATCGGGTGACGGAGATCGTCACTGTGGTGTCTGTCGCTGCGGAGCTTGCATCGGCGGTCGAGCCCGAGCATGAGCCTGAGGTGGCCACTCGGCCGTCCGAGCGCGTCGACGTCGTCGACCGTGGTGTGGGTGGAGTCGATGTCGCGGTGGAGCTGCCGCCTGAATGGGCCGGGGTGCTCGCCGATGTCGACGGCAGCCTGGACGAGCTTGTGCGCGGACTGGCGGATGCCGGCGTCCCAGTACCCGAGACCGGCGAGGAAATTGCGGGCATTCCCACAGAAATGTCGTGGCCTTCTGCCAGAGTAGTGGTGCTTTTCGAGGAGCAGGAGGGGGACGCTGAGGAGTTGCGCAGTGAGCGGTGGACGTTGGTGCCCGCAGACGTGGACGCCGTGGCCGCGGCAGTGAGGGGGAATGATGGCTGAGTCGACGTTGATCATGACCAAGCAGGCCAACGATATTGACGGGTCTGTGAAGCAGAAGGCGTACACCTTCCTGCAGAAGCTCATCAACGACGACTCCGCTCCCGGGCTGCATATCGAACCGATTGTCGGCGCTGTGGATCGGCGGGTGCGGACGGGCCGGGTCGACGACAAGTACCGGGCCGTGCTGTTCAAGCTGGCGGGGGAGACGCCGACCTACGTCGTCCACGGCATCTGGATGCACGACGAGGCGATCCGCCAGGCCAGGATCACGAAGTTCCGGATGAATCCGGTGAATGGTGTGGCCGAGATCATCCAGGAGGAGGCTGCTGCCGAGCCAGAGACGCAGCCTGAGTCTCGGCTGGCCGTCGTGGAGCCTGAGGTGGCCGCACCGGCTGAGGAACCGCCGCGTCCGCAGCCGCTGTTGAGCGTGTCGATGGCCGAGCTCGTCGAGCTCGGCATCGACTCCCGGCTCGCCCAGCGGGCTGTGCAGATGACCGATGACCGAGCATTCAATGCGCTGGTGACGCCCTCGCCGACCTCGCAGTTGCCGACCTGGCAGTCGGAGGCGCTGCTGGCGCTGGCGACCGGGAGCTCGCTGGACGACGTGCGGCGGGACCTGTTCGAGGCGCCGGAGGAGGTCGCTGCTGAGGGGAGGGTTGATTCGGCGCCTGAGGAGCCTGTCGTTCCTGGATCGGACCAGGAGCTGATCGCCGCTCTGAAGAAGCCGGCCAGCCAGATGCAGTTCGCCAAGATCAAGGGCGCCGACGAGCTGCGCCGGGTGATCGAGGACGGCGACTTCGGCGCGTGGCGGGTGTTCCTTCATCCGGTGCAGCGGACGTGGGTCCAGAAGAACACCAACGGGCCGCTCCGGCTGGCGGGCGGAGCCGGGACCGGGAAGACCGTGGTCCTGGTGCACCGGGCGCGGAGGCTGGCGAACGATAGGCCTGATGCGCGGATTGTGATGACGACGTTCACCAGGAATCTGGCTGATGATCTGGCGAGCAGTCTGAAAAGTCTGGATCCGCAGGTGCCGCAGGTGGGGCTGGGGGAGAATGGCGTCCATGTGACCGGGATTGACGCGTTGGCGTCCGCGGTGATTCGCAGTGCCCAGCCGGGGGAGCTCGCCGCGGCGGCGCAGAAGGTGCTGGGTGCCGCGCGGGCCGATGTGGGCGGGCGTGTGGACAATCACCTGTGGGGGACGGTTGCCGGTGAGGTTTCCGAGCTGCCGGAGAAGCTGAGGAATGCGCGGTTCCTGGAGTCGGAGTACGAGATGGTTGTGCTGCCGAACAGGATTGTGGACGAGGCCGGGTATCTGCGGGTGCGCAGGCCGGGGCGGGGTGTGCGACTGAACAAGGGTGTGCGGCAGGCGGTGTGGCAGGCTGTGGCGAGGTATCGCGAGGAGGAGGCGCTGCAGGGGTGCGCTGACTTCGCGGAGAAGGCGGCCATTGCTGCTGAATGTTTGAAGGCTCGCGTGGCCGATGGGGGTCATGTCGCCGATCACGTGCTGGTGGATGAGGGACAGGATCTGAAGCCGAGCCACTGGATGCTGATCCGGGCGTTGGTGGGGGCGAGGGCCAATGACATCTTCATCGCCGAGGATGGGCATCAGCGGATCTACGGGCAGAAAGTGGTGCTGTCGCACTACGGGATTGAGACGCGAGGGCGGTCGCGGCGGTTGACGTTGAACTACCGGACGACGGCGGAGAATCTGCGGTGGGCGACGGCGAGGTTGAAGGGGCTGGACTACGCGGACCTCGACGGGCAAGAGGACACCGTTGATGGGTACCGGTCCGCCAGGCATGGGGCCGAGCCCGTGGTGAAGTCGTGTTCCGGGCTGGTGGAGGAACTGGACGTCACTGCTGAGGTCCTGAGGGGCTGGATCTCCGAGGCCCGGCAGAGTGGACGGTCCGAGGCTCTTGCGGTGTTGATGCGGGACAAGCAGCAGCGGGACCGCGTGGTGTCCGGACTGAATGAGCGTGGGGTCGCGGCACGGGCTGTGGACCGCGGTGGCGTCGGGGCGGGCGGTGTGGATGAGCCTGTGGTGATGACCATGCACCGGGCCAAGGGAACCGAGTTCACCAAGGTGCTGCTGTTCGACGTGGACCTGGAGGGAGCTGGGAGGATGTCCCACGGTTACGACTTCAGTGAGGAGGACCAGGCCGACGCCCAGAAGAGGGAACGCTCCCTCCTCTACGTCGCGGCATCAAGGGCAAGGGATGAATTAGCAATTGTTCACAGCTTGAAGAAATACAGAGGGCGCAGCGAAGCTAGAGGTCCGGAAAAGAATCAGAATAGGCCGGTACATAATGATCAGGATTAACATCCTTGAACCATATCAGGATGCGCTGCTGCGTCAGGTTGTGCAATTAGGCGACCGAAATCGGCGGACTCTTGGTCTCCTACCCCGGGGTGCATACGAAGAGTACGCCAAGTCGGGAAAGATCATCGTCGCTTTAGATGGCGATAAACTGATTGGCTACGCTGTAACGGATTTGCCACTAAATCGAATTCGACTCGTCCAACTCTGTGTAGACGAATCAATCCGAAGGACTGGCATCGCCAAAAAAGTAATTGACTACATAGCCGCATTACACCCAGGTCGAGAGGGAATACAACTTCGCTGCCGCCGTGACTGGCCGGCAAACGAATATTGGGAGTCACTCGGGTTCGTTGCAAGATCTAACCAACCGGGGCGAAGCAAGAGCGGAGAACAGCTCACGACATGGTGGATGGACTTCGGGAAGGACGACCTATTTACTACCGACTCCGACCTCAACCGGCGTCTAGTGGTGGCAATAGATACGAACGTGTTTCGCGACATTGTCCAAAATGATCGCGGAGAAGGTGCGATTGAGTCGCGCGCACTTGAAGACGAGTGGCTCGATGATCAAATAGAGCTGAGACTGATTGCATCTAGCGTTAACGAGATGAATAGGATTCCGGAAGCAAGCATCAGAGAATCACTATTAAGCAGCGCTCACAGTCGGAATTATGAGATCTTGGCAGCTTCTAGCCCGGAGGATAGAGTTCAGCTTGAGGACCAATTGCAAAAGCTTATGAGCCGAATACCTAATGATGTAATAGAACATGATCCAAGTCTTAAGAATGATGCCCGCCTCTTTCTTGAAGCATCGGTCGCGCAAGCTGATGCATTCGTTACGAGAGACGCTGCAGCTCTTAGGACGCTAACACGCGCTGCCGATGGCATAAGCACAATATGGCTGTCGACTCCTACTGACTTGATTGTTCATTTGGACGAGCTTCGAGACAACGCCAACTACTCGCCAACCTCTCTTAAGAATAGCGGCTATACGACATCGGAGCTCTCTTCAAAGGAAGAGGACGACATAAGACCTCTACTTAATAGCGCAGAGGGAGAACGGCTAACCGAACTTCGAACGAGAACACGAAGGGTTGGAGCGAGAGTTGGCGCAGGCGGGGAGAGACGAATCATACGAAACGGCGAAGGCCAAGTTGTTGGAGCCGCGTTCGCGATTCATAAACCCGACGGAGAGCTCCGTGTTGATGTTCTTCGAGTCGCCCACTCAAGGCTAGACAAGACGCTTGCTATACAGCTAATCCACATACTCCGAACCTGGGCGATAAGAGTCAATGCTTCAACGCTGATGGTCACGGACACGCGCATCGGCGACGTCGTGAGGTCGGCGCTGTTGGAGATGGGATATGAGAGGGCCCCCGGTGGATATAGAGCTAGGGTATTTAAGGGGCAACGAACTTGGTCTGAATGCATAGACTGGTTTGAGCGTGAAGAAGGATCGCCGGCAATTGAAGATGGAGAGAAGTCAATTCAGAGAGCCGCGTCAGTCGAGAAGAGCCAGTGGCCGTTGAAGATAGTCGACTCACTGATCCCATGCTATCTCGTTCCAATTCGGCCAAGGCTTGCTGATGCATTATTTGGTTGCCGTGATGCACTTTTCAATGACGATGAACTCCTACTTTCGTGGGAGCAGGTCTATTATCGGTCGAGTCACGGATGCAGAATTTCGGCTCCTGGGCGAATCTTGTGGTACTCGAGTACGCCTGCCAAGGAGGCGCTCGGGGTGTCCCATTTGGAAGACGTTCTGGTAGGAAACCCCAAGGTTCTTCACAGGCGATTCCAGAGGATTTCGCCATTGGATCTTCAGGCGGTAGAGTCACAGTTTGGACCCGACGGGAGAGTGATGGCTTTGAAGTTCTGCGACACAGAGTTGTTTTCTAAACCTGTGCCGCTTCCAAGGCTACGTCAGATCGACCCCAAATTGGAGCCGTTGCAATCGCCACGGCGGGTGGACCCCGGAAGTTTTTTTGCTGTTTATGGGGAGGGGATTGTATGATGAACAGACGAGGGATGGTGGCGCCCGAAGTCGAATGGCCCGCCTCCAGCGGCCCCGTTTCCGGATCAGAGCAACATACCGCTATGTTGGCGTCTATAAAGCCCCGATTTGCATCGGCCATCATGGATGGGTCAAAAAAGGTCGAGTTTCGAAGGCGATCTCCTCGTTGGCTACCTCCGACTATGGTGGTGTATGGTTCCGGTAAGATGGGTTCTGTACTCGGGTCGGTAGAAATTCTTAATAAGACTATCGATCGTCCTGAGGCGATCTGGGATAGATATGGAAATGCTTCCGCCATGTCACGAGAAGAGTTTGATTCTTATTTCTCCGGGTCGGAAATAGCCGTGGCATTGGAGCTGGGGTCGGTGAAAACTGCTCGTCGGACGATTGAGCTTGATCGGCTCAGAGAGATGGGGCTTGAACCGCCCCAGAGCTGGAGGTATGTGAGCGCTCATAGGTATTCGGAACTGATGGAGGCGACCTGGACGGTTGTGGCTGTCGATTGACTATTGCCAGCCGTTTCACTGAGGACTCGAGGGCGAGTCGATCCTGATTTCTTCGTAGAGGTCTGCGACGTTCCAGGATCTCCCATGGTTCAGGATGACCGTCGGAGCTGGTCGTGGCCCGCCAGTATCACGACACTCACCCCCCTGCCGGGTGCGCGTTCTGCTTTGCCCTGTAGGCCTTGGATGCTCTTGGTGATGATGCACGACGTGAAGGCTCGTGCTGCTACCGGGCACGTCGGCCCCGAGTTCTAGGAGTTCAAACACGCACACTCAACATCGACAGCACGATTGCGGACCGTGGCCGCGGACGGGTCGGCACATAGCTGGCGAAACAGTGGTTATTTATCCCCGTTGCAGATCCTTCGGCTGAGGAGTACTTGTGATTCGCCTTCGCATGGGCCGTGGAACCGGAATGCACGCGACCCAACGGGAGATCATGATGTTCGAAGGTACACCAACAGATTTCTGGGCGCCACTGGATCCCCACGGCGCACGGGGCGTCGTCTGGATTCATTCCTACCTAGCCGCCTCGGCCTCGCACGTTTAAAACAGTTGTGACGCGATGTGCTTGACCGACAAGCCTTGATGCCCGTCACCGCCTGAACGGCTGCAGTGTCGGAAAGTCAATCAGCGCCCCGCAAGAGTTGTGCTTCCTTTCTGAGGGATCGTTGTGATCAGAGGCTGCCGAGCGGGGTGGAGGCGGTGGGTGGGCCCTGGTGTCCTGACTCCTAAGCTTCTATTTGTTCGTTGGTGCGGTTGAGGATGGTGAAGTAGGAGGCCACGGCCGTGAAGGTCATCTCGGCGGTCTTTGTTCGGATGTAGGGTTTCGGGTCGACGTTCCACCGGTTGACCCGCTCTGGGTCGAGGAGTAGGCTTTGACATCGGTTCTGTGCTAGCCAGGGCTAGGATGGGAGCCCCCAACGAGTGGAATTCCCGAATAGGGTTGAAGCCAGTGCGCGGGCATAACTCCTGGGGCGTCGGGTTGTCATGACAATCCGACGCCCCAAACTATGATGTCGCATGACTTAGTGGTGGCCGTATTGGCGGTGCCGCCCGCTACGGACTCGACACTATCCGGGCCCGCGTCGCCGCGAAGACCCAGTTCGCCGGGCTGCAGGTGATCATCCAGCCGAAGATCCCCATCGACCGGCTCATATTCCGCATGGGATACGCCCGTCGCCCGCGATTCTGGCGCGGCGACGTCGTCACCCTCGGCACCGAGGACGACCTGCCGCAGGCCCTCACCCGCGCCTTCATCCGGCTGGCCACCAGGGCTCTGGATCAGGGCCTGCTCAAGGGCTACCAGGAGATCGAGGCCCGTCTTCCGGTGCTGCGGGGGCGGATCCGCGAGGCCGACCAGATTCGCCACCACTGGGGTCGTACCATCCCGCTCGAGGTGCGCTACGACGAGTTCACCGTCGACATCCCCGAGAACCAGATCCTCTTGGCTGCCACTCTGCGGCTCTTCAAGCTGCCCACCACCCGGCACAAACAGCGCGCGGCCCTGCAGCGGCTCCGTCTTCAGCTCACCGACGTCACTCCACCATCGGCCCGCCCCACCTGGACACCGAGCCGCCTCAATGCGCGCTACCAGCCGGCCCTGGAGATCGCCGAACTCATCCTCGCCGGGAGGTCCTTCGAACAGCGGGCCGGGGACGTGAGGGTCACCGGATACCTGTTCTCCATGGCGAAGATCTTCGAGGACTTCGTCGCCGTCGCCCTGGCCGAGGCGCTCAAACCGTATGGCGGCAGGGCGTCGTTCCAGTACCCGACTCACCTCGACGATGGTGACCTGGTTGACGTCCGCCCGGACTTCGTGTGGCTGCGCGAGGGCAGGCCCGTCATCGTCGCCGACGCCAAGTACAAGGCCGAGAAGCCCGCCGGATTCCCCAACGCCGACCTGTACCAGCTGCTCGCCTACTGCACTGTGCTGGATCTGCCCGTCGGCCACCTCATCTACGCCAAGGGCAACGAGCCGTCGCGCCAGTACACGGTCCGGCGCGCAGGCACCCGCCTCGTCGCCCACACCCTGGACCTGTCCCTGCCGCCGGCCGACCTCCTGGCATGCATGGGCGCCCTCGCCGACAGGCTTATGGCCGGTGTGCAAACCCTGGCACGCAGACCATAAAAGGTCTAGAATGCCGACATGTGGGTCGTCGATGTTGCCCTGATCCAGGACTGGCTCGACGACCTCGATCGTGCGTCCTGGCGACAGGTGATCGCCGCACTGCAGGTGCTGCGAGATCACGGTCCACAGCTCGGCCGTCCACTCCTGGACACTGTGGTCGGTTCGAGACACACGAACATGAAGGAACTGCGACCAGGATCTGCTGGGCGCTCCGAGCTCCGGATCCTGTTCGCATTCGATCCGCGTCGTCAGGCGATTCTGCTTGTGGCAGGGGACAAGCAGGGGAACTGGTCGCGGTGGTACAAGGAGAATCTTCCGGTCGCAGACGATCTGCTCGATGAGCATCTTCGTGCGTTGAGGGAAAGGCGATGACATGTCTCTGGCACTTGATGAATATCTGGCCAAGCATCCAGTGACGCCTGAGGATCAGGCGGCGATCGACGCCCACAAGGCGACCATGCTTGCCGAGGTCCGCGCGTACCGTTTGCGCGAGTTGCGGGAGCGAGCCGGGCTCACCCAAGCCCAGCTCGCCGAGCGGATCGGAGTTGGACAGCGCCAGGTCTCGAAGATCGAACGAGGCGACCTCGACAGTGCGCGCGTCGGCACGATTCGCAAGTACCTCGAGGCAGTCGGGGGACAGCTCGCAGTGGAGTACGTCAGCGGCGACGAGCGCCTGCAGGTCGCTTGAAACGCGCCTCACCGCTCCGTTAGGGTCACGTCGTGACAAGGGCGGTGGCCTTCGGCACGCGCCTTGCTGATTCCGGCGGAGGATCTGGTAGAGGCCTGGGACAACGCGGCGAACGTGGGAGTCCGTGGAGCGGCGGTCAGGGCGGGCAACCGCTATCGGGTGAACATGGCCACGCTGGCCCGACGCCTGACCGAGGCCAGGGTGATGGATTGGGATACTGCCGATCAGGTCCGCTCTGCCTCCCGACACCCTGTGGGGTGCGATCTCGTGACCTGGGTGGTTGATACCGGGCCGCTGAGCCACTTCGCGAAATCCGGATGGCTCGGCGTCCTGAAAAGCCCCTGAAGATGCTTGCACCGGGCTATCACGTCGTTACCCCTGAAAGGTCCGTCGTGAGCTCAAGATCGTAGGACCGAGCCAGATTCACCTGCCGCCGATACTGCAACAGCAGTGGAGCGAGAGTAGTGCCCCTTATGAGGGGTGTAACCCGCTGGTGACCCGAGCGAACGCGAGCCCCGGGCCCTGTCGTCCGGCAGGATATCCCGAGGCTCACTTCCTGATCCCTCGCAAGGGGGGCTGTGCAGCCATGGTATTTCCCCGGCCCCGCCGGCGCACAGCCGCGACCCTGACATGCATTCACGGTCCCAGAAGGGCGATCGGCACCACCTGGATTCCGTCCGGCCGCGTGTAGGCGTGTTGACCGGCGGTGATGACGGCAAGCGATGCGATGCGATCCTTCCCGAGCCGCTCGCGCAGCCACAGCAGATGGCGCACCTCGCGCGCCTCGACCGGCGACTGAAGTTTCACCTCGGCGGCCAGGATGCGGCCGTCGGAGTCGCGGAGCCGGTCGCTGTAGGTGTGACAGGATCGCAGGCCTTAGGGTTACAGTTTCGCCGGCGTTGAGGTGACAGATCTGGGCGTCGTCCCTTGCCCCGGACATGGAAACGGGCACTGTCCGACCCACCTGTTAGCGTGACACCGTCACAAGGGCCGTGGTCCAGGCGCCCGGTCCGGGATGGGATGGGTAGTGAGCACGGTCCGGGTAGGCAGTGGGTTCCGCAAGAAGAACCTCGTCGAGGCCATCACATCGTCGTCGCCGGGCGACGTCCTCCTCCTGGATCCCGGCGTCTACCCCTTCCCCGACGGGTTCCAACTCAAGGCACTGACCCTGCGCGGCGTCGGCGAGCGCGGCTCCGTCGTTCTGGACACCACCCTCGACGTCACTGGGCGGGCGGCCCTGGCCAACCTGACGGTCCGCGCCCCCGCCTTCAAGAATGCGATCATCGTCCGCAAGGGCGCACAGGCCCTCCTGGACGGCGTCGACATCGTGGCCGAACCGGCCAGCGACAAGGTCGGCATCTGGGTGACGGGAGGCATCCTCGAGGCCACGTCATGCACCGTCGGCCGTGCCCGGGCGAACCGTTCCGAGAACACCATGCTGTGCGCCATCAAGGCGGACGCGGCCGCCCGCGTGCAGCTGGCGCAGACCTCCTGTCCGGAGTCCCAGGTCTGGGTGCTGGGCGCCTCGAGCGCCGCACTGTCGCACCTCTCGGCTGGCCAGCTCTACTTGGAGGGAGGCAGCCGGGTCTCCTCCCGAGATCTCGTCATCCTTGGGAACGGCCTGCGCCGGCGCCAGATCGTCGTCTCCGGGCAGTCGACCTGCGAGCTCGTGCGGCTCCACACCTCCAGCCAGGCCGAGGCCTTCTGCAAGAACGGCTTCCTGCGCCTGGCCCTGCACACCACCGGGGATCCTCTTGAGCGGGCGTCCCTGCCGGTCATCATCGAGGGTCGGTCCGCCGTCGATGCCCCGGCCGAGACCGCCCACGTCGTCGACCCGACGCCGCCGGAGCCGGAGCCGTACCGGCCCAAGACCGTCACCTGGCCGGCCGGAGCCGACTGGCAAACCCTGACCCAGGACCTCAAGATCGACGACACCCTTCTGCTGGAGGAGGGCGAGCACACCATCCCGGAGACCGTCCAGCTCCAGTTCGACATCCTGGGGAAGGGGCGCCCCGAGAAGACCCTGCTGAAGGTCGAAGGACTCACCGTCGACGACGGGGCCCGTCACTCCCTGTCGAATTTCACTCTCCAGGGACTCCCCGAGTACAACGCTCTCAGCGTTCGGCCCGGCGGCGAGCTGACGATGTCGTCGGTCACCGTGCGCAACGACTCCGGGCGGACGGTCTACACGGTGTCGGTTCAGAGCGGCCGACTGAACGCCCAGGGGTGCGATATCGAGTGCCTCGGCTGCATCGACGACGGCGTCACTCAACTCTCCGGATGCACCTTCGACGCCGTCAGGATCGAATCTGGCGACATGACCATGGACAACTGCCGAGTCATGGTCGACGGCCATGACAACTCCACGACGGTGTCCGGCGGCCGGCTGACGGCCGATGGTTCCGATCTCGGGAACCTCGTCGCCGACGGCGGCACCGCCGAGCTGTCCTCCTGCGACGCCCGCGTCCTCTACGCCCTCGACGGCGGCCGCATCACCTCCGACGACGAGGTGCGCCACACGCCGGTGCCGGGCTTCTTCAACTGCGTGGTCGACGAGAGCGCCTCGGTGATCCTTCACCGGCTGGTATGCCCGGACGCCGAACTCGCGATGAAGGTCGAGGGCACACTGCGCGTCAACGAGATCGAGGGCACCCGCCAGGGCTACATCGATCTGGCCCAGGACGCCGACGTCGACCTGCCGGACTGGATCCAGCGCCGTGACCTCGACGACAACCCGCTGGCCCAGATGCGAACGGCCTCCGACCACGCGGACCAGCCCCTCCCCGCCGGTGGCGACACCGACGTCCCCGACCCCTCGGAGCAGTCGACGCAGACCGGGAAGGCGGCGTCCTCCCAGGCCCCCGACGATCCGATGGCGCGGATCGACGCGCTCACCGGGCTCGACTCGGTCAAGGCGCAGATCCGCCGCTTCCTGCGGACCGTCGAGTTCAACCAGCAGCGCGAGGCCCAGGGTCACCACGGCGTCGAGATGACCCTGCACTCGCTGTTCCTCGGCAGCCCCGGCACCGGCAAGACCACCGTCGCCCGGCTCCTCGGCCAGGCCCTCGCCCAGGCCGGCGCGATCAGCTCCGACGTGTTCGTCGAAGTCAGCCAGGAAGACCTCGTCTCGCCCAATATCGGGGAGACGCCGCAGAAGACCCGCGCAGTGCTCGAGAGCGCGCTGGGCGGCGTGCTGTTCATCGACGAGGCCTACAGCCTCTACCAGGAGGCCGGCAGTGGAGGCTACGGACCCCAGGCCGTCGACACGATCCTCAAATTCATGGAGGACCATCGCAGCGACATCATGGTGATCTTTGCCGGCTACACCGACAAGATGCAGGACTTCCTCAACATGAATCCGGGCCTGCGCTCCCGGGTCACCAACACCTTCGAGTTCGAGGACTACACGCCCGACGAGATCGCCCGGATCGGCCTGTCGATGCTCGCCGACGACGGCTGGAGCGTCAACGCCGAGCTGTACGCATCCGTGGTCAAGAGGAAGTATGCGCGGACCTCCGACCACTCCAACGGACGCTGGATCCGCAACCGGAACCAGGAACTCATCGGGGTGGTCATCGACCGGTACGCAGAGTCTGGCGGGGACGTCTCCACCATCCTCGACGAGGACCTGCACACCTTCTCCGGCGGCGACGCCGCATCCCGCCGCGAGAGCGTCGACGAGCTGCTCGGGCAACTCGACGCCATGGTCGGGCTGGCGCCGGTCAAGGCTTTTGTGCGCGATCTCGTCGTCCAGATGCAGGCCGATCAGCAGCTGGCCCGGGCCGGGCGCCCGGCCTCCCAGCCGACCTACCACATGGTCTTCGAGGGCAATCCCGGCACGGGGAAGACGACGGTGGCCGAGATCGTCGCCAAGCTGTTCCACGCTCTGGGGATCCTGGAGAACGCCAACGTCAAGACCGTCGAGCGGCGCGATCTCGTCGGCGGCTATGTGGGGCACACCGAGCAGCAGACCGGCCGGGCGATCGACGAGGCGATGGGCGGCGTCCTGTTCGTCGACGAGGCCTACCAGCTCTCCGTCGAAGGATTCGAGCGCGACTTCGGCAGGCAGGCGATCGAGACCCTGCTCACCGCCCTGGAGAACAAGCGCTCGAGTTTCGTGGCCATCTTCGCCGGCTACACCGAGCAGATGGAGCGCTTCCTGGATCAGAACCCCGGGCTGCGCTCGCGGATCCCGCACACAATCGTCTTCCCCGACTACACCTCCGACGAGGTGGGGCGGATTGTGGTGGCCCGGATCGCCGCCGACTGGAGCGTCAACGAGGAGCTGCTGGGAGACGTCGCCAGCTCCAGATATGCGGCGCTGGGGGAGCGGGACCGGTCGAACGGTCGCTGGGCCAGGAACTTCACCGAGCAGGTGGAGCTGGCGCACAAGCGGTGGATCGTGCAGCACCCCGACACCGCCGAGCTCACCCGGATCTCCGACGAGGTGGTGGAGGGGCTGATGTAACCGTGCCGGAACGGACCCGCCACAGAGTGCCGCTCATGGCGGCGTCCACCGCGGTGGTCTTCGGCGCCCACGAAGCCGAGCTGGCGGCCACCGGCCGGGCCTTGGCGCAGTGGCTCGTCAACGGCTGATCGAGGCCCTCAGGGCGTCGTCCCAGGGACTCGGGGCCAGCTGCCGGACCCCCGCGAGGCGACCGTCGCGCAGGATCGCGGGGCGGCGCCACAGGTAGGACTGGTTGTGAAGTTCCCGCGCCATCGGGTGCAGATGGGACGCGGCGGCCAGTGGCCAGCTGGGGACGCCGGTGAGGCGCGGCCGGTTCCCCGTAAGGGCCGCGACCCTTCCGGCCAGGTCCCGCATCGACTCTGCCGGGAGACTCGGCGCATGCAGGACGGCGTTCCCGTCGGGGGCGAGGGCCTCGGCATGGTCAGCGGCGTGGATCATGGCGCGGGCCATGTCCGGAAGATAGGTCAGCGAGTGGGGCAGGCTCTGGTCTCCCAGCAGGAAGCCCCGCTTGCCCCGGGCGATCGGCCCGATGACCGACAGCGTCGCCACCGAGCTGCCCGAATCGGCGGTCGGGCCGAAAAGATCCGAGGCGACCAGAGACAGGGTCCTTGCCGGATGCGCCGCGCGGGCTGCCAGGAGTTCGGCGCGGACCTCGCCGAGCGGCGAGCAGGGGACCGGTGCGTGCTCCCCGGCCGCGTCTTCCACGAGATTCTCGGCGCTGTGGCCCCAGGCGTAGACCGATTCGGGGAAGACGACCGGCACGTCGCGGACGGCCGCGGCATCCATGACGGCCAGCTCCCGGCCGGGCAGGGTGGCCCGCCAGTCCTGGGCGTCGTAGGCGGCATGAATGCAGTGGAGGACGGCGTCGACGCCGTCGAGCTCGCGCTCGAGCAGCGCAGAGTCCCCGGCGTCACCGGCGATGACCCGCGCTGACGGTGCGCCCGGAATGGGCTTCTGGCTTCGGCGGATGATCGCGACGTCGTGGCCGGCGTCGATGAGCTGCTGTGTGATGACGGAGCCGATCTGGCCGGCACCGGTGATCAGGTACTTCATGACGACCTCCTCATTTAGTGAGCGGTGCTCTCTGTTCTGGTCTCCAGAGTAGACCGCGACGATGACATGAACAAGAGCACTGCTCACTAATCGCTTCCGACGTGCCACACTGAGGACATGCCCCGTGTTCACCGGACCCACGCACAGGCACGCGCCGAGATGACTGAGGGGATCCTGCGCGCAGGGCGCGCCCAACTCGCCGAGCGCGGCGCCGACAAGCTCTCTCTGCGCGAGATCGCCCGCGAACTCGGGGTGGCGTCCTCGGCGGTCTACCGGTATGTCAGCAGCCGCGACGAGCTGCTGACCATCCTGCTCATCGACTCGTTCACCGATCTGGCCAATACCGTCGACGCCGCGCTCGACGGCTCCGAGTCGTCGCCGGCAGGACAGCTTCGCACCCTCGCCGAATCCATGAGGGCCTGGGCGCTCGAGCATCCGGCGCAGTGGGCGCTGCTGTACGGGTCCCCGGTGGCCGGATACTCCGCCCCCGAGACCACGGTGTCGTCGGGGATTCGCGTGATGCGTCGAGTCGCCGAGATCCTGGCACAGGGATCCCGATCGGCCTCGGCATCCGGGCTCTCAGCTGGATACGAAAAGGCTCTGCGGGACGCGATCGAGGAGACCGATCTCGACATGGATCCCTCGACGCTCGCCGAGGCACTGGTGGCGTGGATGTCGCTCGTCGGCGTCATCAGCGGGGAGGTCTTCGGCCAGCTCGGTGCGGCGCTGGCCGCCTTCGGCCAGGAGAGCCTGGATCAAGAGTTGCGCAGCATCTGCCAGCGATTCGCGCTGAGCTGACGTCGACGAGCGTCAGCCTCAGACGTCGAACGGGCCGGTCTCGGCGAACTGCTGCCACCGGCGTCGGCCCACCCACAGCGCGATCAGTGCGGCGATGATGAACAGGACGCCTGCGAGCACCGAGACGCTGAGTGTGCCGGCAGTCGACGGGGATCCGACGGGAACCGGGATGGCGTAGGTGACCAGAGAACGGCCGACTGTGACCCCGACCGCCGCCCACACCGATCGAAACACGATGGCAAAGGCGACGATGGCCAGGCCCACGCCGATCTCGGCCGGAAGGCTCGGCAGCCACGCGGCGAGCTGCATGCTGTACATCCCCTGACCCGGCCTGGGGGTGAAACCCACCAGGCTGGGAACCACCGCGACCACCACGACCGCAATCAGCGGACGCGCCGATATGCTGCGCAGGAGGTATCCGCACCACAAGGTATTGCCTCCGATGCCGATCAGGATGGACACCAGAGCCGCGTATGCGAATCCTGAAATGATTTGTGATGCCGGTGCGCCGGAGTAGATCCATTCGAGCTCGATCCCGGACAGGAATCCGAGGCCGTGGCCGATGAGAATGGCGAGCGCGCTCGCCGCCAGGGCGACGACCAGGCCGATCAGAGCGCCGATGAGCCCGCGGCGCCACCCGCTGTTCAGGCCCAGGTTGCGGATGCCGCGATGGTCGACGAAGCGGACCAGCAGCCAGGCCGCCAGGACGCCCAGAGCCGCTGTGATGAGGTAGCCGAATGTCTGCAGCACCGTGAGCCAGGTGGTGTCGGAACCGGTGTATGTCGGTCCGGAGATAATCCGTCTGAATAACGCATTGAGTCCACCGCTGATCACGCTGATGATTGCCGCCGACACGACCGTGGCCACGACAGGTACCCAGATGGGACGGTTGTTATCCGGAAGTTGGTGTTCAGATTCGATCCCCGCTTCGTTCCCCATGCCTCGACGTTAGCAACGGCAATACGGGGCACGATCACTGGGTCGCGTCGAACACCTTGTTCAGCGTCTCGGCCGACGGGGCGTGAACCCCGCCGCCGATCTCCTCGAAGCTGGTATCGGGCAGTTGTGCGGCCAGCCGTCGGGCCGCCGAGATCGGGGCGTTGACGTCGTCGGTCCCGTGGATCCAGAACACCGGCACTCGTACCGCGACGGGATCGAGACCCCACTCGCCGAAGACATTCCGGTAGTCGGCGACCATCCCGTCGGCGCCCGGCCTCAGGGCGTCAACCAGGGCGGGATCCTCGGGCACGCCCTCCAGTGTTCCGCTCAGGATCGCGTCGCGCACCTGCCCGACAAGACGCTGCAACTCGACGGGATCATCCACGGCCACCCGCAGCTGCTGGTTCACCGGGATGAGCGTGGTCGCCTCGGCGTCTGTCATGGGCGCGATGCCGGAGAAGATTGACAATCCGGTCACCATCTCCGAGGCCGCCGCCCCGAGAGCCAGGGCGTAGGCCGCCCCCGCCGAACCGGCCACCACGGGAACCGGGCCCCAGCCGCGCCACCAGCACAGGTCCAGGAGGTCCTCCGCGTAGTCGGACAGCGTCATTCCCGGCCGCGCGCTGCTCAGGCCGTAGCCGGGTCGATCGGGCGCGACGAGACGCAGCCCCCGGGCCAGCGCGAAAGGCTCGTACTTGGCGGCGCTCAACCGGCCGCCCGGCGTCCCATGCAGGAACAGGACCGGACGGCCGTCGGCCGCCCCGAACTCCTCCCACGCCATCGTCCGGCCATCGGGAAGGGTCATCGTCCGGGTCACCTGGCGCCTGCGATCCTGCGAAGCATTCCGGCCTCCGCCTCGGCCGCCGCGACCAGCGTCCGCAGCGACACCGACTCGTCTGCGCCATGAGCCGCCGACGACGGATCCTGCACTGCCGTGATCACCGGTTCGATCCCCGGGAAGCGCTCGGTCAACGTCTGGATGAACGGGATCCCACCGCCCACGCCCAGCGTCACGGCGTCCCGCCCGAATGACTCCGACAAGGCATTCAGTGCCAGATCGCTCGCCGAACTCGTGCCGGAATCCGACCATCCCCGCCCGCCGAGCAGCACCTCGACCGACACCTCGGCACCCACCCGATTCTGCGCCTCCAGGCGCGCCCGCAACGCCTCCTCGGCGTCCTTCGGTGACACTGTTGGAGGCAGCCGGAGGCTCACGACAGCCCGGGCCTGCGGGGTCAGCACCATCGACGCCGCATCGGTCCTCGGGGCGTCGATCCCCAGCACGGTGACCGACGGCCGCGTCCACAGGTCGGCGGCCAGCTCATCGGATGCCGACCGCAGATCATCGACCGCACCGGCGGCCACGGCGATCTCCTCGGCGCTCATTGCGGCGCTGGGATCCCTCGGGTCCGGATCGGCCGCGATCCCGGGGATCGCCGCCCTCCCGGCCTCATCGGTGAGGCTGTCGAGCAGGTGCACCAGTACCCCCAGAGCATCGGGCAGGACGCCGCCGTAGATCCCCGAATGCACCGCCCGGGCGGCCGTCCGCACGCCGATCCGCACATTGAGGATGCCGCGCAGAGACGTCGTGATCGCGGGCGCATCGACGCCGGCATTGACCGCGTCGGGGGCCAGGACGACGTCGGCGCGCAGGGTCTGCGCATGGGCGTTGATGATGGCGCCCAGAGTGGGGGAGGCCACCTCCTCCTCGCCCTCGACGAGCACCGCCACCGAGACCGGAAGATCCTCGCCCAGCAGACGCAGCGCCTCCAGATGCACCGCCACCCCGGCCTTGTCATCGGCGGCTCCACGGCCATAGGCACGTGTGCCGTCGATTGTGAGCTCGAAGGGGTCGGTGCGCCAGTCATCGGCCACCGGCTGGACGTCGTGATGGGCGTACAGCAGCACGGTCGGTGCACCGGCTGGGCCCTCACGGCGCCCGATCACCGCCGGGGCACCACCGGCGGAGACCACCTGCGTCTCCACCCCGACCTCGCGGAACAGGGCCGAGACCTTCTCGGCGGAGGCGATGACGTCGCCGGCCCGGGACGGATCGGCGCTCACCGACGGGATCGCCACGAGCCCGCGGAGATCGGCCAGCATCCGGTCCAGATCCGCGGTGCTCACTGCTCGGCCTCCAGATTCTCGATCGCCGCGACGCCGGCCGCGATCTGAATGCCGGACACGACGTCCACCCCGTGGAATCGGTAGTGGTAGCCCTCCAGGAGCGCCTCGAAGGCGTCGAACCTTCCCTGAACCTCGCCGACAACGCCGTCCGGAGCGTCGTTGCCGCGCAGCGCTCCCAGCAGCATGCCGAGCGATCGCAGCGGGACGCTCAGACTCAGCATGAGCCGCCAGCGCCGTACGTCCTCCTCGGTCGCCGGGTTCGGGCCGTCGGGGGAGCCGGCCAGCGCCGTGAGCATCGCCGACAGCCCTGCCAGCATGCCGATGGAGTCGCGGACCGAGCGCGCCCGGGCGTCGGAGGAGGGCAGAATGGCCGCGTTCTGCTCGCAGAAGGCGGTGAGCCAGTCGGCGATCTCGCCCAGGCGGTCCGCGGCCTCGGTGGAGACGTCGGCCAGGGTTTGCCCGGGCTCGGGCAGGGCGTCGATCGGCGACCACAGGGGGACCTCGGTGACGAGCGATACGGCGCCGTAGCGCAGCGACCAGGTCATCGCCGACTCGCCCATGACAAGGATGTTCAGCGGGTGGTCGGATGTCAGGTCGAAGAGCGGGCCGTACATGTCCGCGATGCTCGGCAGGCCGAAGACTCCGGGGGCGACGGGCTGCTCGCCGGGCGCGTCGATGGGGGCGGGCTCAGCGGGGATGGTGAAGGCGCCCGGGAGGGTGGAGAGTGCTCCGGCGAGCGTCTTGGTGCCGCCGATCTGGTGGATGTACATGCCGCCGACCTCGGCGTTGTGCAGGGACATCACGATCTGCGGGCGGCTGAGGTCGAGGGCCTTGCGCAGGGCGTCGCCCTCGGGGAGCTGCGACTCGCGGCGGAATGTCGTGTCCCCGGCCTCGAGCTCGAAGGGCATGTCCCAGTCGCAGAACTCGCTGCGGGCGGGGCGGTAGAGGTTCTCGTAGTAGCTGCGCAGGCCGCCCGCGTAGCTGGGGAACCAGTGCTCGTTGGCGACATGGGAGTCCGGGTCGACGCAGACCATGAGGTCGAACCCGATGGTGTCGAGGTACTGCGGGTGGGCGGCCAGGGCCTCGGCCAGGGAGACGACGGTGGAGACGCCGACCGGCTCGTTGGCGTGGGGGCCGGCGTACCAGAAGGTGCGCCGGGAGGTCTCGCCGAAGCGGTAGAGGTGCAGCGGCCGGTGCTCGCGGGACTCGCCCACGGTCACGATCTGTGCGCCGGCCTTCCGGGCGGCCGCCTGGACGCGGGCCTCGGCGTCGGTCGATGTCAGGAAGCGGTTGACGATGGGGGCGGTGAACAGTCCCCGCCATCGCTGGGGGAGGGCGTCGTGCAGCAGCTGGGTGGCGGGGGTGTCGTTCGCCTCGACGGGGAACGGGTGCTCCTGGATCATCGGACGCTCCGATCTAAACGAGAAGTCTCTCGTTTTATTGAACGTCGGATGGATCAGAGGCACAAGGGGGTATCAGTCCTTGGACGGATCGGGGGCCTCGAGGAGGGCCAGGAACCGGTCGACCGACTCGATCGCATGGTCGGGGACGCCCTGGCCCAGCGAGACGAGGTAACTCCAGCCGGCGACCAGGGCGGTGAGGCCGTCGGTGGCAATGCCAGAGTTGTCGGGGTCGGTGGTCGGGCTCACGAGGCGAGCGAGGGTGGCCTCGATGGCGTCGTGGAGAGTCGATGAGGAGAGAGTGTCGGCCGGGCGCCGGTGTGTGCGGGCGACCAGGCCGAGCTCGACGTCGAGCCGGGCCGAGCGGTATCCGTCGGGAGTCTGCAGGAATGCGATGAGGTCGCGGAGGCGTGCCCGCAGCTCCGGCAGGGAGTCGGCGTCGAGCCACTGCTGGCGGGCCTGGAAGGCGCGGGTGACGAGGACGTCGAGGAGGTCCTCCTTGGAGGGGAAGTAGGCGTACAGGTTTCCCATGCTGACGCCGGCCCGGCGGCACACCGCGGTGGTGGAGAACCCTGCGACGCCGTTGTCGACGAGCACCTCCTCGGCCGCGGTGGCGATGTGCTCGCGCCTGGCCGCCAGATGCTCGCTGCTCCTCTTCGGCATGCGGTCTCCTCCTCCACGTGTCCTCGATCTGGAGCGTATCGGGGCCCGTGGGTGGGGGTGGGGAGATCGGTGGGGGTGGGAGATCGGGATCAGCCACGGTGTGAAGTTCTATGCCTCCGAATGTTGCTGATAGTGCCTTGGGTCATCAAGAACAGTAATGGGATGCACGGCACAATGAGCATGGCTGAGACCGATACTTCTATGGTCCAAAGGGGGATGGTCGTACCTTCAGCTGTGAAAATTATCGTTCCAAAGATTCCGAATGACCATCCAAAGACTGAAACAGACTTTCCTACCCCGTCGATTCGCTGTGCCCAATTCTCGGTTCTATTATGAGTCGCGGCTTGCATGAACTGCCCGACTCCGGCGAATACGAGTCCTCCGATTATGTATGCAGTGAGTGTCGAGCGGAGAAGCTCTTCTGATGCTTTTTGATCAAGGAGCCTGATTGAGGACACGTGTGACACTGCCCAACCCAGGACGTAAGCGGTGGTCGCCAGGAAGAGCCAAGGATGATCACGGATCGTGTGCCACCACGAACTCGCCCGAGTCTTGTTTCTGATGAATCTCGCGAAGCTTGGCCACGGGGCCGTCACTATGAATCCAATAGAGATGACGAGTAGGAATGCAAGAACGCGCTGATGGAACACGATTTTGGTGATGGCCTCTTCTGTATCGGGCAACTAACTATTGGCCCACTGAAAGTCACGTTCGTGGTGGAATCTGATGGTTGCTGAGGTGGAGGAGACGGGGGGCTACTGTATCGGCTGGTCCTCGCACCATCAGACGTTCTCGTGTTGGCTCAGATAGTGACGGCACCGCTGAAGACGAGGTCGACTCTCTTGACGGTGCGAGATTCGGTGCGCGGGCGATCGGTCCCAAGCCGGTTGGGCTCCTTGTCGGGCAGGCCCACAGTGCGGCCCCGGGTGACCTGCCAGCGCCTGCCGGTGCGGTTGGTCCACTCGTAGACGCCCGGCTCGGGCTGGTCGACTTTCCAGAGTCCGGCGGTCTTGGCGCGGTGTTCCCTCCGGGCCAGCGGCCCGAGGTTGGAGACGCGGGTCTGACCGGGCGGTGCCGGGGAACCCGGCGTCGACCGCCGGTAGGCCACGGTGTGATCCAGATCGGCGCTGCGGGACCTGGCTGTCGAGAAGGGGAAGACCGAGCAGTCCTCCCGGATCACCAGCTGACGCCGGAGGCGGTCGGGGATCTCGTAGGCGTCCACCGCGGGGTCACCGGCCAGGTCGGTGACCGGCAGCACGCGGATGCGGTGGTGGCCGAGAAGATGGGCCAGCTGGTCGACCAGCACCGGGCCGACGTCTCCGCACCGGGCGAGGACCCTGGCCACATTCGCGTCATCGGTGGCTGTTGTGTCGAGGGCTTCGGCGGCGATATGGACGACGACGTCGGCCAGAGGAAGGGCTGGTGACGGGTTGGGTGCGGTGGCGTCGGGGAGCGGGGGTGTGGCCAGCATCTCCAGTGCCCGGGCCCGCAACACTGGCAGCGGATCCTGGGCGCCCTCGAGGATCATCTGGTCGACGATCATGTCGAGCGAGGCACCCAGCGTGAGCGCTGCGGCGGTGTCCATCCGGGCGGTGAGCACCGAGGTGGAGTCTCCCAGATGGCGGATCGACACGAACCGGTCGCGCCGGGCGGTCTCGGCCCGCCGTCTGGCCAGGTCGGCGTCGACGCGCACGACGAGGCCCGCCAGGCGGCGTCGGATCCGCGGCCAGGGCACGGCACCCCACACCGACTCAAGCTTCCCGTCGACCCACAACGCGGCGTCACGAGAGAGGTCCTGGCAGGCCAGGGCGACCTTGCAGGCCTGCCACGCCTCCACCCGCAGTCCGTCGACCGCGGCCCACAACTTTGGATGACGGGAGCGCAGGTTGGCGACGTCATGGATCAGGCTCCAGGCCGCCGGCTCACTCAGACCCAGCAGCGCGCCCATCTCCAGGGCCACGAACTCGCCGATGGAGCCGGCACCGGCGGCCCCTGCCGAGACCACCCGTTCGGCGGCGGGAGAATCCACCAAGGGTTGGGGTGCGGGGTAGGTGTCGATCATCTCGGCCACCGCCAGCAGCCGGTCGGCCTGGGCGCGACGCACTGCGGTATCGGCGTCGACCAGTCGGTCGCCCGCCGCCCTGAACCGCGTCATCGCCTCCATGGATCAAGCCAACCAGCCGGGTCTGACAGTTCCTGGCGACAGAACCCCCAAAATCCCAGAATGTGGACACCTGGTTCTGGGAGATTTGTCGACACGGCGACGAGTCCCCGTCTGGCCCCGCGACGGGCAGCGCTGACCCCTCAGTTCCCGGCGGGGAGTCTCCCGGTGTCGAATCGCTGCCAAGCGCTCGGGCTCGACGGCAGAAGAAGAAAGATCACCAGGACCACGGCTCCGATGTAGGGGATCCACGACAGGAAGAAGGTCCCTCCGGACTTGCCACTGTCGTGGAGGCGTCGCCAGGTGATTGCGAGGTTCGGAATAAGGGTCCCAACCATGAAAGTGAAAAGAAGCAGGGCCAGAAGCGCGCCCTTGGTGGCTGTGCCGTCGTCCATGTCCGCGAGGCGGGCGCCGTAGAACATGCCGGCGCCCGTGACCGCGTAGTACACCAAGTCAAGTGCAAGGATGACGAGGGTGGTGAAGAGCACCGAGAACCAGTACTCCGACCTGGAGGCCCGCCCGCTGAAGACGGAGTAGTTCTTGAAGAAGAGCTTGATCGCCCTCCCGAATGACACCGAGGACCGGGGGCGTCCCGCAGCGGGTGCCATCAGGCGGTACACCGGCGGCTGACCGGGCGCCTGGCCGTAGCCGCTCGTCGGATTGATGGGGAACGGAGTCGGATAGTACGGATCCGAGGCGGGTCCTGCGCTCGGCGGGGCAGGCGAGTCTTGCGGGAACTGGGCGTACGGAGAGGACTGCAGGCCGACCGGTGGCTGCTGGGAGTAGGGGGCCGGCTGCGGTTGCCAGGTCTGGCTGTTCTGGACGTCGGGGCTCTGGGGAGGCGTCCCCCAGGGCCGGCCGTCGGGGCGAAGGGTCGCATCCGGATCCTGGAACTGAGGGTCGTAGTACCTCCACTGCTCATTCGACATGTGCGTTCGCTGACTCCTTCTCCCCGAGGTGGCCTGGCTGTCAGAGACGACCGCCGTCTGAACGCCATCGACCGGATGATTCGGCGTGACCGTATCGCAACCGACCCCCCACTTTCTGCGTTGCGCCGGGGAGAGGCCCCGACCTGCGTCCGAGCGACTACTTCGCGATCACCCGGGCGGCCTGTTTGGCGGCTCCGATGGCCACGTACTCGCTGGTCTCGGGGAGCGTCACCTCGGCGTCAAGATGCTCGGCGGCCAGTTCCTGCACGGCTTTCGACTGCGCTCCACCGCCGACCAGCAGTGCCTTCTCGACGGGCACACCGAGGTTCCGTACAGCGTCCAGAGCCCCGCGCATGAGGTCCAGCAGGCCCTCGACGGCCGCCCGCGCCATGTGTGCGCGGTCGGAGTTCGCCAGGGTCATGCCGGTGATCGACGCCGTGGCGTCGGGCAGGTTCGGGGTCCGTTCCCCCTCGAAGTACGGCGTCAGCGTCAGTCCGCCGGCATCGGGCACTGACAGGGCCAGCTCGTTGAGCTCGGCGTAGTCGGCGCCGATGACCGATCCGATGGCGTCGATGATCCGCGACGCATTGAGGGTGCAGGCCAGTGGCAGCCAGCGGCCGGTGGCGTCCGAGAAGCCCGTGACAAGGCCTGACGGGTCGGCCACCGAGCTCTCGGAGACGGCGGCCGCCACACCGGAGGTGCCGATGGAGATGAGTGCCCTGCCAGGCGCCAGGTCGACGCCGAGGGCCGAGCCGGCGTTGTCGCCGCAGCCGGGGCCGAGCACGATCTCTCCCCAGCCGCGGGCGGCGTCTCCGTGGCCGGCGACCTGCCAGGGCTCCAGGATCTGCGGCAGGATGATCTGCTGCGCGGCGTCCTCGGTGATGTGCAGCGCACGGGCGAGGATGTCGTAGCGGTAGACCGGCTCCTGGCGGTCCATGTACCCGGTGCCCGAGGCGTCGGAGCGGTCGGTGACCAGATCGTGAAGGTCCGTCGAGCCGGAGATCCGCCAGGTCAGCCAGTCGTGGGGCAGGCAGATCGCGGCGATGCGCGACGCGTTGTCAGGCTCATGATCGGCCAGCCAGCGCAGCTTCGTGACCGTCAGCGACGCCACCGGCACCGACCCGGTCGCATCGGCCCACCACGCCGCTCCCAGCTCGTCGACGAGGTCGGCGGCGGCCTGCCCGGACCGGGTGTCGTTCCACAGCAGGGCCGGGCGGATGACAGTCCCGTCGGCATCCAGACAGACCATGCCGTGCTGCTGACCGCCCACAGACAGGGCGGCGACGTCGTCCAGCCCGCCGGCGTCATCGACCGCCTCGAGGAATCCCTGCCACCAGTACTCGGGATTGATCTGCGTGCCGACGGGGTGCGTGCCGCGTCCCTGGCGGACGATCTGCTCGGTGGTGGGGTCGAGGATCGCCACCTTGCAGGACTGGGTGGAGGTGTCCACCCCCGCCACGTAGGGCCGCTGCCGATCTGTCTGTGTGCTCACGTCCACTCCATCTCCAGTGATCGCCGGTGGTTCCTCGCACGTGCGTCAGGACGCGCACGTCCTTCCTGGCCATCCTGCCGCGCGGACTTCCTCGTCACCTCGAAGCGTCTGGGGATTCCCGCGTGGCCGGCGGTCCACTACCGGCAGTCAACGATCTCGCGGTTGTGGGGCAGTGATCCCTTGAAGGTCATCGGGACCGGGCGGGCCGTCCGCGGATCGGGACCGTCCATCGCCTGAATATGCACGTGCGGCTCGGTGCTGTTGCCGGTGTTTCCGCAGCGGCCGATCCGCTCGCCGGAGCGGAGCTGTTGGCCGATCTCGACCTCGATGCTGCCGTGACGCAGGTGGCACAGGGCCACAATCGCTCCACCGCCGGGCCCACCGCAGTCGATCAACACGTGGTTGCCCGCCAGAGCCTTCCACCCCGACGAGATCCGATTCCGCTGGGTCGCCGCGTAGCGGATCGACGGGAGGCCTCGATACGCCGGATGGTCGAAAGCGGCGCCTGAGACGGCCACGACGACGCCGTCGGCCGGAGCCAGGACCGCCCGCCCGAAGCCCGTGAACCGTTCCGGGGGTTCAGGCCGCACCAGAGACCCGAGGGTGACGGGCGCGGTGCGTCCCCTGGCGTCGACCGGCAGGAAGTCGATGGCCAGCGCGGTGGCGAAAAGCTCCGTCCTGTGACTCGGAACCCGGTCGGCGGGGCTGTTGTGGGCGATCCAGCGCCCGGTGAACGGGTATTCGAGGCTGATGGTGGCGGTCATGGAGCCCTCCCCGTGCCTGCAAGTCCGAGGTTGTGTAGGAAAGTGGTTCGTCTACTGACCAGCTTCCTACACACCTTCGGGGTCATAAGGCTGATGGCCATACGGTATGGACACGAGACGAGCACATGAGTCGGGAGGACGAGATGCGGACAGCTCTCATGCAGGTGATCACGGGACGCGACGTCGCCGCGAACCTGGACATCGTCCGGGACCGGACCGCCCGGGCGGCGGACGCCGGGGCCGAACTGGTGATCTTTCCCGAGGCGACGATGCGGGCCTTCGGGCACTCGCTGAAGGGCGTCGCCGAGCCCCTCGACGGTCCCTTCGCCAGCGCTGTGCAGGAGATCGCCGCCCGGCACGGCGCCACCATCGCCCTGGGCATCTTCACCCCCGGCGATGGTGGCCGGGTTCGCAACACCCTGCTGGTCGCGGGCCCCGACGGCATCCTCGCCGCATACGACAAGATCCATCTCTTCGACGCCTTCGGGTTCGCCGAGTCCGACACTGTGACGCCCGGTTCCGAGCCGACGGTCTGCCGGATCGGAGGTGTACCGGTGGGCCTGGCGGTCTGCTACGACGTCCGATTCCCGAACCTCTTCGTCCGCCTGGCTGACGCCGGCGCCAAGGTGATCATCCTGCCCGCATCCTGGGGGGCCGGAACCACCGACGAGCAGCGCGCCGACAAGCTCGACCAGTGGCGTCTGCTCACCCGCGCCCGCGCT
Source organism: Acidipropionibacterium virtanenii (assembly GCF_003325455.1). Taxonomy (NCBI): domain Bacteria; kingdom Bacillati; phylum Actinomycetota; class Actinomycetes; order Propionibacteriales; family Propionibacteriaceae; genus Acidipropionibacterium; species Acidipropionibacterium virtanenii. The sequence goes on along the minus strand of NZ_CP025198.1, from coordinate 3,195,179 downwards.
CTGGACTCCACCTGCTTCATCGTCGCCGTCGGTCAGGGAGACCCTGCGACCATCGGCCAGGAGCCGTCGGGGGCCCCGACCGGCATCGGCCACAGCATGGCGGTCGCCCCGGACGGGTGGGTGCTGTGCGAGCTCGGCGACGGCGTGGAGTTCCGGGTGATAGACATCAACCCCGACGGGGTGGTCCCGATCCGGGCCGCGATCCCGGTCCTGGAGAACCGGAGGATCTGAGAGCGCGCGATGCACAGTTGCCTCGCCTGTGCAGATCGACGACACCACCGGCAGCTCCGGTGGAGGGCATGCCATGACGGGTGCGCATATCACTAGCTCGAGCGCCCTTATCGGGAAGTTTCTGTCGTTTTCGGGCCTCGAGCTAGTGATATGCGCACCCGAAACGTAGTGGCGAGGTGGGTGAAGGGGCCGGGAGAGCGCCCAGGGCATGGACCGGTCGCCGATCCACCACTGCGGTGAGGCAGGATCGTGATGTTGTCATCGAGGACGGAGACAGATCACGGCCAGCTCAGACCCCACGGCGTCGCCCCCGGACGGCACCCCCGGGCCCCTGGCGCCCCGCCGTTTCGGCGCACTGCGTCAGAGGGACTCGCGCCGGTACATGGTGACCGCCGGGCTGTCCATGATGGGCGACAACGTCGAACACGTCATCACCTACTGGATGCTGTGGCAGGCCTTCCACTCGCCCGCCCTGGTCGGTTTCGAGGTGGTCAGTCACTGGCTGCCCTTCCTGCTGCTCGGCGTGCCCTTCGGGGCGCTGGCCGAGCGCTACGACTGCCGGCGCCTCATCCAGGTCTCGCAGCTGCTGTTCATGTTCGTCTCCTTCAGCTGGGGCGTCCTGTTTCTCACCGACTCCCTCCAGATGTGGGAGGCCTGCGTCCTGCTCGTGCTGCACGGATGCGCCGGCGCGCTGTGGGGGCCGGCCGAGCAGCTGATGCTCCATGACTTCGCCGAGCCCGAGGATCTGCCCGGCGCCGTTCGCATGAACGCCACCTTCCGCAGTATCGGCGTGCTGTGCGGGCCCGTCGTCGGCTCGGCACTGATGCTGATCCTCGGGCCCACCTACGGCATCTTCGCCAATATCGCGCTGTACCTGCCGATGACCCTCCTGCTGCTGCGCACCCCGCAGACCGGGCATCTGCGCAGCGGGTACTTCATGGATCATCGCCCGGGCCTCCGCGAGACCTTCAGCGTGCTGGGCACCGTCGCCCATGATCGCGTGCTCTTCGGCATGATCATGCTCGCCGGCCTCGGCGCCCTGGCGATCGGCGGTTCCCTGCAGGTCTCGATGCCGGATTTCGCGACCGGAAACCTGTCGGTCGGGTCCCGGGGCCTGGGCTACGGCACACTCTTGTTCGCCGGCGGGGTGGGCGGTGTGCTGGGTGGTTTCCTCCTGGAGGCGACGGGACGGATCCGCCCGACGGTCAGGGTGGTGGTGGTCTCCTCGATCCTGTTCGGGCTGACCACGTTCATCGTGGCCACCACCCACTTCTATGCGATCGCCCTGGTGGCTCTGGCGATCGGCGGGTTCGCCAACCTCGCCTCCAACACGGTGAGCCAGGCCATCGTCCAGCTGCGCGCACCGGTGGCCGAGCGCGGCCGGGTCGTCGGCGTCTACTCGATGTTCGGGTCCGGACTGCGCACCGGTAACGGTCTCACGCTGGCGTTTCTGGGCGCGCTGTGGGGCATTCCGGTGGCCGTCGCGATCGGCGGGGCCTTCCTGGTGGTCGCCACTGCGGCGCTGGCGCTGCTGATGCGCCGCCCGCCGAGGCGGGGCTGAGGGCCCCAGTGCTGATCGTGGGGAGCGTCGATCAGGGATAGGCTGACGGGGTGGCCCGACCTGAGGCATGGGCGTTCGCAACGGGAATGATGGAGAGCTGTCCAGAATGACGGGACTGTCGGGCAGGGGCCCGCTGATCGAGCTGATGAACGCCCCGATGCGCTACGCCTGGGGCGGCCACGGGCAGATCCGCGCCCTACTGGGAACCGGCGGTGCGCTCATCGAGCCCGACGGGCCCGGGGCGTTGGAGGCCGAGCTGTGGTTCGGAGCGCATCCGGCCGGCCCCACCCGCGTCGCCCAGCCCGATCTGATCGGCGGGGCGGCGAATCTGGCCGAGTGGATCGACGCCGACCCGGGTTCGGCTCTCGGGGAGCTGAGCGACGGCATCCGCGGGGAGGGCGCCCGGTTGCCCTACATCATGAAGGTCCTCTCGGCCCGCGAGCCGCTGTCGCTGCAGGCCCACCCGACTCTTGACGAGGCGCGCGAAGGGTTCGCCCGTGAGAACGCCGCCGGCATCGCCCTGGACGATCCGCAGCGCAACTTCAAGGACCCCTGGCACAAGCCCGAGCTCATCCTCGCACTGACGCCGACCATCGAGGCCGTCTGCGGATTCCGTGATCTCGCCGAGGTCCGCGGCCTGGTCGCCGGGATCACCGATCTCCTCGCTCAGGACGGTCATGCCGACGCCGGCTTCTCGGCCTTCGCCGAGATGGTGGCCGGCGTCCATGACGCCGGTAGTCTTCGCGAGCTCGTCGCCTGGATCCTGCGCGACCGCGACCATGACGGCATCCGCGTCCCGGCCCGCGAGGACCCGCAGATCGCCGCGGCCGTCCAGGCGGTCCACGCATGGGCCAACTCACCGGAGGCGGCGGCCGAAGACACCACCAGGCAGGCGCGCAATGTGCGCCGCCTCGAGAAGTTCTTCCCCGGCGACCCCGGCGTCCTGCTGATCCTGCTGCTCAACCACGTGTCGATCCCTCGCGGGCAGGCCGTGTTCGTCCGCGCGGGCACGCTGCACTCCTACATGGAGGGCCTGGGCATCGAGATCATGGCGGCCAGCGACAATGTGCTGCGCGGCGGCATCACGCCCAAGCACATCGACGTCGACGAGCTCCTGAAGGCTCTCGTCTTCGCCCCGGTGCCCGATCCGATCCTGCCCGCCCACCAGCTGGCGGACGGGTCGACGCTGCTGGCCCCCGGCATACCGGATTTCCAGCTGCGGCGGATCACTGCCGACGACGGGGCCGCGAGGCAGGTGGAGGTCGACGGCGCGACGCCGACGATCGCCCTGTGCCTGTCCGGCTCGGCCCGCGTCACCGGACGGCTCACCGGGGGCGAACTGACCGCCGGTCACGCCGTCTACCTGCGACCGGGGGAGGGGGCCGTGACGTTGGAGGGTGCCTTCGACGTCGTGCTGGCCTCCCCTGGCTCCCCGCAGGTGGACGGCATGTGAGGCTCATCGATCGACGCCCGGGTAGCGCACCCCGATCTGCCTCCTGATCTCGTCGAGGGTGCCCATGATCGCGACGGTCTCGTCGATCGGCTCCAACTCGCTGGAGGTCCGGCCCTCGCGCAGGTACTGCTCGGCGGCCAGCGCCTCGTACTGCATGCCGCGGCCGGCGACCGGTGCGTCGTAGGACTCGATGACCTCGCCGTGGCGACCCACCAGCCGGAAGGTGGTGGCGGTGTACCAGACCGGGTCCAGATCGATGCGGGCCTCGGTGCCCAGGATGTGCGCCTCGTTGGGGCCGGCCGTCCGGGCCGAGGAGATGCTCGTGGAGATCGCCCCGTCGGCGTGGGTCATGGTGACGACCACCTCGGTGTCGGCGCCGGTGGAGCCGAGGCGGCCGGTGGCGGTGATCGTCTCAGGTGCCCCGAGGATGTCGTGGGCGAAGGAGACCGGGTAGACGCCGAGATCCAGCAGCGCCCCACCGCCCAGCTCCAGGGAGTTGAGGCGGTGCGTCGGGTCGGTGGGCAGGGCCTGGGTGTGATCGGCGATGACGGCGCGCACCTGGCCGAGCGTCCCGGACCGGATGAGTTCTCTGATCCGGATCATGTTCGGGACGTACCTGGTCCACATGGCCTCCATGAGGAGGAGCTTGTTGGCGGCCGCGAGATCCCGGAGGGCCGCCGCCTGGGGCTGGGTGAGGGTGAAGGCCTTCTCCACAAGGACATGCTTGCCCGCCTCCAGCGCCAGGGCGGCGTGCTCGGCGTGGAAGCCGTGCGGGCTGGCGACGTAGACGATGTCGACGTCTGGGTCGGCGACGAGGGCCTCGTAGGAGCCGTGCGCGGCCGGGATCTCGAACTCGTGGGCGAATGCGTCGGCCGAGGCCTGGGAGCGGGATCCGACGGCGGCGACATCGAGCCCCGCGGTCCGCAGATCGGAGGTGAACATGTGGGCGATGCCGCCGGTGGCCAGGATTCCCCACCTGATGTCGTTCATCCCGCCAGTCTGCCGCACAAGTTCAATGCGTTGCCCGAAGCGCTGTCGAGTTGATGCTGGTCATTCCGCATCAACTCGACAGTGGTTCCCAGGGCACCGTCGATGCTGCCGCTGAGCCCCTCCAGACGCCGGCCCTGCTACGGGCCGAGCAGGGCCAGCGGTACGACTGCAATCCCGTCCTCACGTCGATACGCATAGGGCCCGGTGTTGAGGACCACCGCGTCGGTCAGGAGCGGGCCGACCTGCCCCCTGAGCCAGTGAAGGTGGCTGACGTCGTCGTCGCTGACCGTGTCTGCGAGCTTCACCTCTATGGCGATGATCCGGCGGTCGTCGGTCTCGACGACGATGTCCACCTCGTGATCGCCGTTCTTGGTGCGCAGGTGGCCGATCGAGGCGTTCATCGCCTCGGCGTAGACCCGAACGGACTGAACTGCCAGCGATTCGAACAGTGCCCCGAGCCAAGTGCCCGTGGACGGTGCGACCACGTGCCCTTCTCCCACCAGAAGACCTTTCGCCCCGACGCCGACGAGGCGCGCGGCCAACGCAGGATCAACGAGATGGTGCTTCGCCGAGTTGGTCAGTCGTTTGAGCGGGGCGAAGACAGGTGTCCATGCTTCGACCGGATCGAGGATGAACAGGCGCGTGAGATGTTCCCTGTACGCATCGACCGTCGCCCGGGCAGGCTTGAGCGGTTCGCCGGCCGTGGCGGCGTTGAGGATCTTCGTGTAGTCGGTGGTCGAGGACGTCGCGGCCGCATAGGCGCGCAGCCATGCCAGAAGAGTGCCCGGTCGCCGGATCGGCATGCCGTTGTCGGGCAGCTCCCTCTCGACTATCCGATCGAGATAGCTGTCGAGGAGTCTGTTGCGAGCCCTCTCGGACGCATCCCTGATACCGGGCAACCCGGACCTGAGAATCTCCGTGACGTAGTCCTTCACACGGAGATGAGTTGATCCGGAGATCGGTGGGTTGCCAGCGTGGAGCGCACGCAATGGGACCGTCGGTTCTTCGAGTCCTCTCTCGGCCAGGGACATCGGTCGCATCGTCATCCTGACGATGCGACCAGCCCCGCTGTGGATTCGGACACCCGGCGCCAGACTCGCCGATCCCGCCAGAAGGAATCGTCCTCCGTCGTACGGGGCGTCGTCCACTGATCGACGCACCCGCTCCCACACCTGAGGTTCGAGCTGCCACTCGTCGATGAACACTGGCGGTTCCAGATCGGCCACCAGGTCGTAGTTCGCGGCTACGCTCGCGCGGCTCCGCGGGTCGCTGAGAGTCAGAATGTTGGCCGCTCGGCGGCTCGCCGTGGCCGTCTTCCCGACTCCCTTGGCGCCCTCGAGGGCGATGGCCGGAAGATCTGCCATCTCTGTGTCGAGGATGTCGTCGAGGATGCGTCGGCGGTACTCCATGATGGGAACCTAGCACCGCAGGGCATTCGAATCAGGCATCTCGACGGAGATCCATCAGGCATCTGGACGTAGGCCTGTTAGGCATCTGGACGAGGGTCAGTCCTTCCGGAAGGTGATGGCCTTGAAGTCCTCGGTCTGCTTCCTGATGCCGGTCTCGGCGGGGAACCGCTCGATCGAGGAGGCGCCGTAGAAGCCGACGATCCCCTCGGTGTGGTCGAGCACGTACTGGGCGTCCTCCGGGTTGGCGATCGGCCCGCCGTGACAGAGGCACAGGATGTCCGGGTTCACCGACTTGGCGGCGTCGGCCAGCTCCTGCACCTTGACCGCGGCCTCCTCGATGGTCAGCGCAGTCTTCGCGCCGATGGTGCCCGATGTCGTCAGGCCCATGTGCGGCACCAGGATGTCGGCTCCGGCCCGTGCCATGTCCTTGGCCTGGTCGGTGTCGAAGACGTACGGCGAGGTGACCAGGTCCAGCTCCCGGGCGGCCCTGATCATGTCGACCTCCAGCCCGTAGCCCATCCCGGTCTCCTCCAGGTTGGCCCGGAAGGTGCCGTCGATCAGGCCGACCGTCGGGAAGTTCTGCACCCCGGCGAAGCCGGCGTCCTTGACCTGCTGGAGGAACCGCGGCATCGACCGGAACGGGTCGGTGCCGTTGACGCCGGCCAGCACAGGCGTGTGCTTGACGACCGGCAGCACTTCGCGCGCCATGTCCATGACGATCTCGTTGGCGTCGCCGTAGGCCAGCAGGCCCGACAGGGACCCGCGCCCGGCCATCCGGAACCGGCCCGAGTTGTAGATCACCAGCAGGTCGATGCCCCCGGCCTCCGCCGATTTCGCGGTGATGCCGGTGCCGGCGCCACCGCCGACGATCGGCGTCCCAGCGGCCACCTGGGCGCGGAACCTGTCGAGAATCTCTTGACGTGACATTGCATCTCTCCTTGTCATTGCGGAAATCAGAATTGCGAAAGTCAGCGGTTGGTGATCTGGCGGTGAAGCGCCTCGGCCATCGCTCGGCCGAAACCGGGATCGTTGACGGCCAGGTCGAGTTCGTTGAGGCCGACATGGCTGCCGGACAGCCCCTCCCGCAGCGCGGCGAACAGGGCCTCGTCGGCCTCGGCGTCGCGGAAGGGCTGGCCGTCGACGTCGATCCCGCTCACCCCGCGCAGCGGCAGGAACAACTGCGCCGGCCCGGCGGCGTCGCGCAGCTTCCTGGCGATCCGGCGCCCGAGCTCGACCATCTCCTCGGGGCTGGTGCGCATCAGGGTGACGGTGGGGTTGTGGACGTACAGGTTCCGGTCGTCGAACTTCGGCGGGACGGTCTCGCGCGGCCCGAAGTTCACCATGTCCAGGGCGCCGACGCTGACCACCTGCGGGAGGCCGCGTGCCCCGGCGGCCTCCATCCGGTGCGGCCCGGCGGTCAGCACCCCGCCGACCAGGTCGTCGGCCAGCTCGGTGGTGGTGAGATCGCACACCCCGGCGAGCAGGTCGGAGTCCACCAGTTTCTCCATCGCCCTCCCACCGGCGCCGGTGGCGTGGAAGACCAGCACCTCGTAGCCCAGGTCGGTGAGCGTCCTGCGCGCCTCGTCGGCCGCCGGCGTCGTGAGACCGAACATCGTCACCCCGACCGGGGGGTTGTGGTCCTGCTCGGGGGCGGCCGGTCGCGCCTCGTAGGCCCTAGCCATGCCCGTGATCGCCGCGCAGGCGTTGCCGAGCACCATGGTGGAGATCGAGTTGATGCCGGCGACGTCGACCACCGAGTACATGATCGCGACGTCGGACTCGCCGACGTAGGGCTGCACATCCCCCGACGCCATGGTGGAGACGAGCAGTTTCGGGAATCCTACCGGCACGGCCTGCATGGCGGGTGCGGCGACCGAGGAGCCGCCGGAGCCGCCGATGGACAGGAATCCGTGGATTCTGCCGGAGCTGGCGAGGTCTGCGACGACGGCTGCTGCACCGCGCCCCATCACCCCCATCATCTCGCCGCGGTCGCGCCGTGCCCTCAGCTGCGCCGCGTCGGCCCCGGCGGCGGCGATCACCTGGTCTGAGGTGACGTCGGCCAAGGGGCTGTCCGAGAAGGAGCCCACGTCGATGAGGACGACGTCGATCCCGTCGCCGGTGAGCCGGTCGCGCAGCCAGCTGAATTCATCCCCCTTCGTGTCGAGAGTTCCCATCAGGGCAACAGTGGTCATGCGCACTCCTTCGTGGTCGTTCACCCCGACGGTAGAAGTGGGCCCTCGCACAGACCGGGCCAATTAGGGAGAAGTGGCCTGATTGGCTCATCTCGGCGATACTCGGGTCATGCCGAAGATGGATGCCGCCGAGCTCAGCCGGATGCTCGGCGACTGGGCCCGGCCCGGAAGGCTGCTGCCCGATGCGCTGGCTGCGGGGCTGCTGGAACTCATCGACGCCGGTTTCGCCCCGGCGGGCAGTGTGCTGCCCGCCCAGCGCGACTGCGCGAAGGCGCTGGGCGTCTCACGCAGCACGGTGGCCTCGGCGTTCGCGGAGCTCGAGGCCCGCGGCTACCTGGCGTCGACGGTCGGATCGGGGACGCGAGTGCGATCGGGGCGGGCGGCGGTCGCGACCAACGGGCGACTGTTCTCCTTCACCCATTCGGCCCCCGGCGTCATCGACCTCTCGACCGGGGCACTGCCCGCCTCCGAGGTGGCCAGACGGGAACTCGCCACCGGCGTCTCGGGACTGGACGACTACCTGGAGACCGACGGCTACTTCCCTGCCGGGCTGCCGGTGCTGCGCCAGGCGATCGCCGACCGGTTGACCCGCGACGGCATCCCCACCGTTCCCCAGCAGATCCTCATCACCAGCGGCGCCCAGCAGGCCACCTACCTGGCGATGCGCACCCTGGTCTCGCCGGGGGACCTGGCCATCGTCGAGGACCCGACCTATCGCGGCGGGTTGGAGGCACTGCGCACTCTCGGGGCCCGGGTCCAGGGAGTGCCGCTCAGGAGCGAGGGGATCGACGTCGACCTGCTCGGCCACGCTCTTGTCCGCAGACCTGCCGTGCTGTACTGCCAGACCGGCATCCACAATCCGACGGGGACGACGATGCCCCGCGGCACTCGGGCCGAGGTGGGGGAGCTGGTGAACGGGGCCGGGACAGCCGTGATCGAGGACTGCTGCTCCTACGACCTGACAAGAGGCCCGGGCGTCGCGCGGACGCTGGCCGGGCACGTCGGCGATGATCTCCTGGTGATGATCGGATCTCTGTCGAAACTGTTCTGGGGTGGGTTGAGGGTCGGTTGGGCGAGGGCCGGGGCGAGCCGGATTCGCCAGATCCTGGAACTGCGCAAGGCTCAGGATCTGGCGACCTCGGTGATGAGCCAGCTGCTGGCGACCCAGCTCCTGCGGCATGCTGTGGAGGCGCGCCGGGAGCGGCGGCAGATGCTGGCGTCACGGCTCGGTAGCACCCAGGAGGTGGTCAGGGAGATCTTCCCGGGGTGGCGGTGGGAGCCGATCCGGGGCGGCACCGGGCTGTGGATCGACACCGGTGGAGACGTCCTGGCCCTGGCCGAGCCGGCGAAACGGGCGAAGGTGAGGCTGGCGCCGGGCCCCAGTTTCTCGCCCCAGGACGGCCAGCGGACGATGCTGAGACTGCCCCTGTGGCACGATCCTCAGATGCTGGCGGAGGCGCTGGGGCGGATCTGACGACATTTTCGCTCCCCAGAAGCCCGGGATCACCGACTCTGGCGTCGGGATCCGGGTTCTGGAGAGAAAAAATGCCGGACGGGGCAAGGGGAGAATCAGGACCGTGCTGCGTGCCACCTCTCCAGCTGGGACCGGATGGCAGCGGCTTCCCGGTCCCTGGCCGCCGAGGGCGGCTCGTGGAAGACCAGTAGCTCGGGCAGGCTGGTGGCGAAGAAGTCGACCTGGACATCGGCCGTCTCATAGGTGGCGAGCCACGCCTCCATGTCACCGGCCAGTGCGTCGGCCTCCTGCTCGCGCCCCAGCCGCACAAGCGCGTACGCCGCATTGATGGAGCTGACGCTGAACGGCTTCTCGGCCATATTCACGAAATCGCGGGTCGAGGAGGCAGCGGCCTGCCACCGGGATGACGCCCCATCCCGGTCCCCGGCCGCGGCGAGGGCGTCGCCCAGTGTCAGGTTGATCTCGGCGATATTGGCCAGCTCGTGGCGGCCCTCACCCAGGGAATGTGGCGGATTGATCGACGAATCCATCACCGAGACGGCCCCTGCGGCCCGCCCGGCGGCGAGGAGTTCGCGGGCCAACGCTGTGTTGGCCCGGTCCCATGCCGCCAGGACCTGGCCCTCGCCGCCCTCCCAGGGCTGGAACGCGCGACCGGACAGGAACTCGCGCGCCTCCCGGGTCCGGCCCACGTCCAGGAGCAGGTGGGCGAAAGCGACAGCCAGATCGTCCCGGGCCGCCACCAGCTGCGGAACCGCCTCGAGAGACGCCAGCCTCGTCTCAGAACCGGCCCCTGCCCGGGCCGCCAGCAGGTCGGCCTCGAACCTGAGCTTCGCATCCTGCGGTGCGAGCGCGATCGCCCTGTCATAGTGGAGCGTCGCCCGCTCCACGTCTTGGACGACGTTGTAGGACGCGATGCCGAGATTGCGGTGGAGCACGGCCGCGAGTCCCGCACCGGCCCCCCGCGCGATCCCCCCCTCCCAGCTCGCGATGGCGTCCTCATGGCGCCCGTGGGCGTACAGCCAGTGGCCCTGCAGGCTCACCGACAGCGGGTCGGTGGGGAATTGCGCCGCGACGATCCGCAGCGCGCGCTCGTCGTCGAGTCTGGAGGGGTGGGCGGACGTGATGTCCAGACCGTTCGCCCGGTGGACCGCCTCGGCCGCGCCACCCCGGTCTCCGTCGCTCAGCCGGAGGGTCGCCAGATGAAGGCAGGCGATCGGTCCCACGTTCACCTGTCCCGACGGCTGCCGGGGGGCGAGATCGACAACCGCCTCGAGGGCCTTGGCGGCACGGTCGGCGAATCCAGCGTTCGCGTACTCGAGGGCCACATCCAGCATCACGGTGGCATCGGCGGTCGCCGCGTCGCCGTTCAGATCGCGCGCCCAGGCGTCGAGCCCGTCGACCTCCAGAGCGGCCGTGATCGTCGCCCGGCTCTCAGCCGTTCGGTCCTGAGCGGCCAGCACCAGGGCCAGCAGATCCAGGCTCTGCAGGTGATGCGCATCGATCTGCAGCGCCTCCCGCAGCAGCGTCTCCGCGACGTCGAGTGCTCCTTGGCGGCAACGGAGCTGGGCCAAGGCGAATCGTCCTGAGACCGAGTATCGCGCATCCCAGGCGGACAGTGCGAAATCGGTGGCGGCTTCGGGGTCGCGGTCGTCGCGGGCCAGTGCCAGGCCGAGCCGGTAATGAGTCTCGCCCGAGACCGGGGTCGAGGTCCACCGTGTGGCGAGATCGGCACTTCGCCGAAGGAGAGCGATTGCCGAAGAGTAGTCGGCCCGGTCGTAGGCTTTGGCGCCCAGTGCTGTGAGTGCGCGCGTCTCGTCGGGGTCGCGGTCCAGCGCCTCCTGGAAATACGGGACGCTCGATCGTGTGGCGTGCCGGTACTGGTCCAGGTACCAGCCGATGTGGATCAGCTCATCGATGCTCGTCACCTCCTCAGGGGCCGGAGGAGCGACGGCCCTCCGAGCCGGTATCACATGATCCGGATGCTCCGGGCCGGCCAGCCGCACGTGCGCGAGGACCCGGCCACCGGAGCGCACCTCGACGGTCAACTCGTCGACCTGCGCTCCACCAGGCATCAGCGACTCCCATGTGTCACCCGGAGCCAGGCCGAGATGCTGGTTGGCGAGGGCGGCACCGTCGGTCCCTTTAACGACGACCTGCCCGTCCGGGAGGGCGTCCGCGGCACAGACCCGGATACTCACCTCGTCGCCCTCGGCACGTGCGCTCACCGCGACATGCCGGTCGGCGAACTGGACGGGACCCGTGCGGTGGATCGGGTACCACGTCTCGATGAACCTCTTGCTCTCGCCGGGGGCGAGGATCGCGAAGTCTGGCTGGTTGTCCGTGTACATGCCGGCCATTAACTCGACGTAAGGACCGTCATCATCGGTGAGCTGACGGTCCCAGGCCCATCCGAACGGGGCGTTTCCCCAGGTCCACTGCTTCTTGCCCGGGGAGAACTCATGGGCGGCGACGTGGACGAATCCGGCATCCCTGTCGTGGTCGTAGCCGCCGAAGAAATCCTGAGAGCTGCCCAGCGCCATGTACGACGTCGGTACCGGAATGTTGCGGTACCAGTCGATCCGGTCGCCATCGGGCCGCTCAACCGTGGCCCGGGTTGAGTAGTCGATGCCGTAATAGGGCGCGTCCGGCTTCGGGAATGACACGACAGCACGCTTCGCGTGATCGGCGACGCTGGTGACGTCACCGGGGAAGAACGACTGGTAGTCGTCGTTCACCGCGGCCGCGACGTTGGCCCACCACAGGAAGGTCTGGGGTACTTCACTTCGGTTGTAGAGATGGGCCTCCACCTCGATCCGGGAGCTGTCGGGGGTCAGCCGGATGCCGTGCATGCCTTTCATCCGCGCGAACGGATCGTGATCCGAGCACCATACGGTCGCGGTTCCGTCCGGGGCACGTTCGATGGAGGTGTCGGTGGGAAGGTAGGTGGCCGGGCGGTGGTGCTGGGGCCAGTTGAACTCGATGCCCCCGGAGATCCAAGGGCCGGCCAGCCCCACGAGGGCGGGCTTGATGACGTTGTTCCGGTAGAACAGGTCGTAATCGGCGGACTTGTCGTAGGCGATGTGGAGGCGCCCGCCGAGCTCCGGAAGAATCACGAGGCGAAGCCAGGCGTTCTCCATGTGGATGGCCTGCCACTGCTTCGGCCTCTTCTGCCGGGAGATGCGCTCGTGGAAGGGCAGCGGGTACACCCGGCCGGAGGATCCTTGGTAGACCCGGTTGTCGAGGAATTCGGGGTAGGGACCGGGATCGACTGGGTCGTAGGTGTCGATGGCCAGGGGGGCCGACCATACGGCCACGCCATTCACCCAGGCGTCGCGGGGGGCTTCAGGAAGGGAGATCCTGGAATTCATCAGGTGTGTCCTTGAGGGAGTGTCTGGCAGGGATTCAGCGGGACATGAAGCGGGCGTTGAGGGTCTTCTGGAACTCGACGTTGCGCCAGCCGGAGGGGTGCTGGGGCGCTGAGTTGGAGCCGGGGAGGGTGGCCCAGAAGCCGAGGCTCCGGCACAGCTCGACGGCGCGGCCGGCCAGCACCTGGCCGGCCGGCCCGTCCTCGAACTCGGCCTCCAGCGGCGTGTAGCCGATCCATCCCTCGCCGACCGCGGCGGGCACGTCCCGGTGGGCCGCCTCGGTGGCGAAGGCCTGCAGGCGCATCCGGATCCGGTCGCGCATCGAGCGCACATGCTCCTGATAGTGCTCATAGAGCCATGCGTCCCAGGCCACGGTGTCGATCCAGTCGTGGGCGTAGAACATGTTGGCGCCGATACCGGTGGCCTCCAGGCGCCACGGCTCGATCGCGGCGGGCCACTCGGACAGCTCGGGCGCGTCGTCGCGGAGGAGCGACCTCAGTTCCGGGCTCGGGAAGGCGTCCGAGATGTCGCGGGTCCCGGCCCATTCGTCGATGGCCCCCAGCACCCCGTACACGTAGATGTGAGCGTGCAGCACCTGCGCGTTGCGCGGGATCGCGGCCATGTCCAGAAACGGCGGCTGGCCGTAGCACACGGTAGACAGCACATCCGGGTGGTCGTTCTGGAGCACGTCGAGGGCCGACCCGATGAGGTCGTGCTGGGCCCAGCAGACGTCCTGGCCGGGGGCTGCGACGTCGGCCAGGTGGCTCAGGTCCACCTCGTTGTGCAGCTCGACGTAGGCGATCCGGTCCTTCAACCCGTGGGAGTCGAGCCAGGACACCATCGCCGACTCGGCCTTCGCCAGGGCCAGGTGGCGCTGCTGGGCGGGGATGCCGCTCAGCATGTCCCACCAGGACCGCTCGGCCAGGAAGGCCGGGCTCTGCTGGTACTCCCACGACGAGATGATCACGTACATGTCGTGATCGCGGGCCAGGCCGAACAGCTCCAGAAGACGGTCGCGCAGGTCCAGCACCGCACCGCCCCGGGCGTCGTACCATCGCGTGCGCTGGCCGACCCGCCCCCCCATGTTGGCGAACGCGAGGGCGTCGCAGGCGATGTCGTGCTCGCCGAACAGCAGCAGGGGGGCGGCGCAGATGCGCACTGTGTTGTAACCCCGCTCCACGGCCTCGGTGAAGGCCCGGTCCAGGTCATGGAAGGGCTCGCCCGGACAGGTACGGGTGTACCAGGAGAAGTCCCAGAGTGTGACGGTCAGGGCCTCGGGGAGGTGCGAGGGGATTCGCATCATGATCCTTTTCTGCGTGGTGTCGATATGGAGCAGTCCGGAGTGGGGGACCAGGCCGGTGTGAGGACCAGGAATCAGCCCTTGACGCTGCCCTGGGTGAGCCCGCCTCTCCAGAAGCGCTGAAGGGCGACGATCGCGATCATCAGTGGTACGACGGAGATGAGCGCGCCGCCGATGGTCATCTGGTACAGCTCGGGGTGCCTGTCGGAGACGCTCTGCCAGCCGACCAGTCCCAGGGTGATCGGATAGAGCTTCTGATCCGACAGCATCACCAAGGGCAGGAAGTAGTTGTTCCAGACGCCGACGAACTGGAACAACAGAACGGTGACCGCGGCCGGTGTCATCACCCGCAGGGCGAGGGTGGAGAAGATCCGGAACTCTCCGGCTCCGTCGATTCGGGCGGCCTCGAGGACGCTGTCGGGCACCGCGGCGTCAGCGTAGATGCGGGCCAGATACACGCCGAACGGACTGGCGAGGGAGGGCAGCAGGACTGCCCAGATCGTGTTGGTGAGGCCGGCACCGCTCATGAGCAGGAAGAGCGGCAGTGCGAGCGCAGTGCCCGGGATCATGACGCCCGCCAGGAAGACGTTGAACAGTGCGGTCCGCCCCCGGAACTGGAATTTGGAGAGACAGTAGCCGCCCGCCATGGCGAGCAGGGTGGCGATGACTGCGCTGACCCCTGAGTACAGCAGGCTGTTCCCGGCCCACCGGAGGAAGATCCCGTCGTCGTAGTGGAGGACGGCGAGGAGGTTGCGTCCGGGGTGGGGATTGCTGAGTCTCAGACCGGAGCTTCCGAAGAGATCGCCGGTGTCCTTGGTCGCGGCGATGATGAGCCAGTACACGGGGAACAGGAAGTAGATCGCCGCGACGGCCAGGCAGGCCGTCATGATGATCTTCGCCGGCGTCGATGCCTCGGTGGCCTTGCGCCGGAGTCTGCGCGGACCTGATTTCTGGGTTGTGGCGCTCACTGTTCACTCCTGTTGGCGATCTTGAGGAAGCCGAAGGAGAATACGCATGCGACGAGAGCGAGAAGAACGGACTCTGCTGCGGCCAGATTGGTGTTGTTGTTGACGAAGGCTTCGTTGTAAGCGGTGAGGTTCGGGGTGAATGTGCTTGTGATGGATCCGGTGAGGGGTTTGAGGATAAGGGGTTCGCCGAACAGCTGGAGGGTTCCGATGATCGTGAAGACCGTCGTAAGGATGATCGCGGGACGGATCAGCGGGATCTTGATCCGCAGGATGGTCTGCCAGGCGGATGCGCCGTCGACCGAGGCGGCCTCGAACAGGTCTGCGTCGATCGCTTTCAGCTGTGCGACGACGACCAGCATGTTGTATCCGGCGAACTCCCAGATCACGATATTGGCGATCGACCAGAGGATGCTCCCCGCCGCGAGGAAATCGGGTACGACCCCGATCTTCTCGCCCATGGAGATCAGCGGGCTCAGGCCCGGCGTGTATAGGAACCCCCACAGGAGGGAGGCGATGACTCCGGGAACCCCGTAGGGAAGGAAATAGGACGATCGGAAGAACGGCACCCATCGGGCCGAGGCGGAATCGAGCATGAGGGCGAGAACGGTGGCCAGGATGATCATCACCGGAACTGCCACGATCGCGAAGATGAGGACCCGGCCGATACTCGAGACGAAACCCGGCTCGGCGAGCGCGCGGCCGTAGTTGGACAGGCCGACGAAGTGCTCGGCGCGGATACCGCGGCCCAGCGGGCCCTCGTATCTGACGCTGAGCATGCTCTGGTAGATCGCGACGATGATGGGCAGCACGATCATGGCGGCGAAGACAAGGGTGAATGGACCGAGAAGACCGAAGATGGCGAGTCTGCGCCGAGTCGAATTGCTTCTGTGCATGTCGGAGCTTTCTGCTTGGATGTAATAGCGGCATGTGGGGCGGGGTCAGCCCTCGACGGTGAGGCCCTTCGCCCGCAGGTCCCGCACTGTTTCCTCCTGGGCCTTCCGGACCGCTCCGGCGAAGGAGCCATTACCGGCCACGGCCGCGGCGAAGGCGTCATTGAGGTGGGCGTAGGTGTTGGCGGTCGTCGGCCCCCACTGCCACTTCGTGTCGATATTGGCGTCGGCCTCGATGAAGACGTCGCGGCCGGCGTTCTGCCCATTCAGGAACGGGTCGGCCTCGTCCAGGGCGGTGCCCTTGGAACCGCCCTTGACGGCTGGCCATCCGGCGCCCCCGGCGATCAGGATGTCGATGCTCTCGGGGGCCGTGTTGAGCCACATCGCGAACTGCGCGGCCTCGGCCTGATGCGGGGAGTTCGCGAAGACCCCCGTCGCCGACCCTCCCCAGTTCGCCGACCGCGGCGTGTCCGAGGCATCCCACTGGGGCAGCGAGGACAGCGACCATTTCCCCGACGTCTTGGGGGCATTGCCGGCCAGCATCGACTGGCCCCACTGGGCCGAGGGCCAGGTGGCGATGTTTCCGTTCTGCAGGTCGGCGTACCAGCTGTTGGAGAAGTCAGGCATCGTCGCGATGACACCGCGCTTGCGCAGATCGTCCCAGTACTCGGCGACCTTGATGGTGGTGGGGGTGTCGATGGTCACCTTCCAGGTGGATCCGTCGACGCCGAACCAGCGGGCCCCCGCCTGCCACGCCAGGGCGGCGAACCACGCGGAGTTGCCCGGGGGGAAGGTGCAGATGTAGCGCTTCGGGTCCGATCTGTGAATGGCCTCGGCGGCGTCGGCGAATTCCTGCCAGGTCGTCGGCGGGTCGAGATGGAGGGTGCTGAAGATGTCCCGGCGGTAGAACAGGCCCATCGGCCCCGAGGCCTGGGGCACGGCGTAGACGTGCCCTTCGAAGGTGCACTGCGCCAGCTGCCAGTCCACGAACCTCGACGCGATCCTGCGCATACCCAGGGGGCCGAGGTCGGCCATCCCGTTCTCCAGTACGAGGCCGGGCAGCTCCTGGTACTCGACCTGCGCGACATCGGGGCCGCCGCGGCCGCCGCGGATGGCGGCGTACATCTTGGCGTATGTGCCGTTCGAGCCGGCCGGAGTGTCCTGGAGGTCCACCTGAATCTGCGGGTGGGTCCGGTTCCACAGCGCCACCGCCTTGTCGATCCCCGGAACCCAGGACCAGAACACGAGCGTCGCGCCGGCCCGGTTCTCGGCGCCGGTCCCGCAGCCGGCGAGAAGGGGCGGCGCGGCGGCCAGAGGCATGGCGCCCAAGAACGTCCTTCGTCTCATAGTTGTCTCTCCGTTGAGTGTGAGTGCTCCCGGGAGGGGTCTCCTGCCGCTCCCGGACAGCAGTCACACTAAGCAGGGGGAGACGCCGTCAACAGGCACCCTTCAACGCCATGCCTGGACAGAACGACGATGGACGAGAGGTCTATCCCTTGTCCTGTCGGCGGTACTTCGAAGGACTGATGCCATGGAGCTTGCCGAACTGCCTGGCGAAGTAGAAGGCGTCGTCGTAGCCGAGTTCGCGGGCCACGTCGGCGACTGGGCGAGACGTCGTGTCGAGCAGTTCGCGCGCTCGCGCCATCCGCAGCTGGATCTGGTACTGGTTCACCGGCACCTTGAACCGCTGCCGGAAGAGGGCGGCGAAGTGGGAGGCGCTGAGCCCCACGGTCGATGCGAGCTCGCTGACCGTCGGGCGATTCCCCAGGTTGTCGCGCAGCTGCTGTGCGATGGTGTCGAGCAACTCGTCGGTGTCGGCATGGGACTTGTGACTGGTGATCAGGGAGGTCATGAGATGCCAGGCGATGCCGGAGGCTTCCAGCAGGCGCGGAGCGGTGGTGTCCCTCTCCATGACGGAGATGAGTTCTGTGGCGAGCGCGGCGAGATGGTGCAGGTCCCCGGGGACCTGCACGGGCGACTGCGTCGTCGCGCCCGTCGCCTCGACCAGGATGGGTACCGACTCCCCTGAGATATGGATCCACCAGAGGGTCCAGGGGTCTTCAGGGTCGGCTCCGTATGAATGGGGAAGATGGGGCGGAAGAATCGCCACCTCCCCCTGCCGGACGTCGAAACGCCCCGCAGGGGTGGCGCACCAGCCACGGCCGCGGACGCAGATCATCACCACTGCCTGACTTATCGGCCGGTGACGTATCCGGCCGTGGCCTCCCGCCCGCGGGAAGTAGCCCGCATCTGTGACGAGGAGTTCGCGGGTGACCGGGGTCGCCAGTGCCGCGCGGACCAGCGGTCGGGGGAGCACGAGCATCCGCTGCCCGGGGAAGCCGTCCCTGATCAGCTCCTGCTCGTCGACGTGCGGTGCATCATCCATGATCCGTGTCCGTTCGTGCCCCTGGCGCAGCATCGGGCCGTCGGGACGGTCTCAGGATCGCAACTTCCGGAAGGCGTCGTATGCGAGCTTCCGGGTCTGCCCGTCGAAGGCTAGCAATCCCATTGTCGAGATGCCATTGTACTGCTGGTTGTAACCGGCACGTTGCTTGTAGTCCTTGAGGACCCCAGAAGCAGTATCCGCATACGGTGCTCTGGCGGGAGGCGATCAGGCTCCAGTGATCCTTGAGATATGAGGCGTGCCATTCCTCGGTGCCTTGCGTTTCCGGGCTCCCATGTGTTCCTGCAATGGACCACGAGCCGTTCTCCGTGATGAGAATCGGTTTCCCTGGATGTTTTGAGGCGACCGCGTCGACAGCCGGTCCGAGATCCTTCGTGGCCCCGTAGAAGTATCCGAAATACTCGTTGAAGCCGATGACGTCCGCCAGGTCGAAAGCGGGGTCGTCGGTGGATGACGAGGCCCAGGTGACAGGGCGCTTCTGGGTGTCGACCGAACGGATCGCCTCCTTCATCTGCCGGAGCCACGAGGTGTAGACGGAGGCCGATCCGGCATCCATCTCGGACTCGTTCTGGAGGCCCCACAGCGCGACGGAGGGATGGTTGTGATGGATCCAGGCCGCGGTGACGGCCATGGCTCTTGTGAGCCCGTAGGTATCGGTCTGCAGCTTCTCCTGTCTGGTGTTCAGCCACATGGTCTCCAGGTCGTCGAGGATGAGCACCCCGTTCCTGTCCGCCCATTCGTAGACGTAGGGGTGGCGTCCGTAGACGCAGTTCCGGATGAGGTCGACCCCCAGAGTCTTCATATGTTCGAATTCGTGCCGGTACTCGGCGATAGTCATCGCGCGCCCGTGTTGTGCGGTCTCCTCATGCCAGTTCATCCCCTTGAGGAAGACTGGATCGCCGTTGAGGAGGAGGCGCCCGCCCTCGACGCCGATCTCGCGGATTCCGTACTGGGTGGCGAGAGAATCAACCGGCCGGCGCCGGCTGTCCGTGAGGATCGTCGTGGCCCGGTGCAGAGCGGGGTTCGTCCGGGTCCACGGTGTGAGCCGACCGGTCGGCCTGGAAAGGCTGAAGGCGGCCGCGCTGCCCGCCGGCACGGTGATATCCCGGGTGGGCCAACCGGGCTCGCGGACGCGGATCGTGCCGTGCCAGGGATTCGACGACTGGTTCTCGATGATGCAGTCCAGCCGGACGGTCCTCGACGTCGGCGTCATGAGGAGCTTCGAGATGCTCACTGCCGGCGCCCCCTCGAGCCACACCGGCCGGTAGATCCCGGCATAGGGCCAGTAGTCGACCGGCTTGTACGGAACCGCGAGGTCATCGGTCACGGGGGAGGCGTTCGTGGCGTAGTCGAGGTACGAGGCGCTCCGGAAGGCCCGCACTGCCAGGACGTGATTGCCCGGGGCGCACAGCTTCTCCGGAATGGTCATCGCGAACGGGCCACCGGCGCCCTCATGCTTTCCGAGATGGAAGCCGTCGAACCATACGTCTGCGGAGTACCCCACACCGAGGAAATGAATCCGCTGGATTCTCCCATGCCATGAGTTCCCGAGGACGATCGTGCGACGGTACCAGCCGTACCCGTCGGTGAATGCGGTTCCTTCTCCGAAGTGGGTTCCGTCCAGTGAAGGGAATCCGGGGGTCGAGATGAGATCCCAGGTACCTGGAACTTGGGTGGGCTGCCATGTGGAGTCGTTCAGGTCCCTTCGGTACCAGCCCTCGGTCCTGCCGACGTCCTTCGGATCGAATCGGAATTTCCACGCCCCGTCGAGATGCAGGTAATTCCGAGTCGGGGAGTGGTTGCTCCATCCGTCGAAGGAGGGGATGACATGCCCGTATGCGAAGGCGACCGAAACGCCGTTGAGCGAGCGGACGTGGGTGCCGGAGGGTTCGGCGTCGGGATGGGGATCTGTCCGGGGTGTGGCGTCGCCCCGGGTGGGCGCCGCCACGGCGGTCTGCGGGAATGCAGGGAGGAGAACGGCGGCGGCCGTGGCCGCGGCCCCGGTGAGAACAGCGCGTCGTGAGGGTTTCGGCATCGCGGGGTGATCGGCTGGGGGCACGTGAGTCTCCTTCGTCTCTGCGTGCCAGTGACGGTAGGCGGTTCGCCCCGGACGCAATACGTACTCGGCATCGGTGTTACTGGACAGAACGACTGTGACGTGCGATGTGGCGCGCCAGGCCGGAGTCTCCAGGCCCCGACCGTAGTCAGCTCCAGAGGACGTCCATCGGGACCGCCTCGATCCTGTCCCCGAAAGGGGCGGCTTCCGGCCCGGTGTGGAGTACGAGGCCCCGGACGAATCGGGCACCAAGCTTCTCCCGAAGCATCGCCAGCCACTTGGCGTCGCGTCCACCGACGTTCGATGTCGCCTTTACCTCTATCCCGGCCACCCGGCCGTCCCCGCTCTCCAGAATCAGATCGATCTCGCCTCCCATGCGATCCCGGTAGTGGTACATCCGGGTGTTCTCCTCAGCCCAGGCGGTCCGCTTGCGCAGTTCACTGGCGACAAATCCTTCAAGTAGATGCCCCGCCACATCGCCGCTCGCGGTGGGTGAGGCGCCATCGGCGGAAACGTTGACCAACCGGGCCGCCAGCCCGGTATCCAGGAGTGCGATCCTCGGTCTGGAGATGGCACGCCGCGTCAGGTTGGTGGACCATGCCGGTATTCGCTGGATGAGGTAGAGGGTCTCCAGGAGGTCGAGTAGCGGCCTCAATGTGGAGGCCGGTACACCGACGTCACTGGCGAGGCCGGCGACGTTCAGTTCCTCGCTGTTCTGCGCGGCGAGCGCTCTCAGTGTTCCGGGCAACTCGTCCAGCCGTTGACGGGTGGAGATGTCCGGGGCGTCCCGGTGGATAATGCGTCCGAGGTAGTTGTCCAGCCAACTGTTCCGGCGTCTTCCCGGGGTTCTGGCCAGCGCCTCGGGATATCCGCCGGAGATGGCGCGGCCGAGATAGTCGCGCCGGGTCAGGGCGCTGGTGTGGCCGGCAACTTCAGAAGGTCCTCGGATCCAGTGAGCAGGAACTGCCCGGGTCGAGGATCGCGATCCACAACGAGCTTCAGGGCAAGCACGATCCCGGGTACCCGCTGTACCTCGTCGATGGCCAGTAATCCATCCCCCGTCGTCCGGAGGAAGCCTTGGGGGTCGGCCTGGGCCGCTTCGCGGGTCAGCCTGTCATCGAAGATGACGAACCGCATGCCGATTTCGTCCGCAATGCTGCGGACAAGTGTGGTCTTCCCGACCTGTCGTGCGCCTTGGACGACGACGACCCGCGTATCACCCAGCGCTTCCAGGATGCGGTCCCGGGTAATGCCGTTCCAGGTGGGAAACCATGGTGTGATCATAACTTTGGCTCGTGGATTCGCAGTGGTCCGCTCGTGGATCCGCCACCGGATCCTGGCGACTGTGTCGGCTCGTAAATGTACGTCTTCTTCGTCTCGTCCGCGCCAGCGGCAGCAAGCGGTTCACAACCCCGAGAGATACCTGCTCGGCGTCGAGGTGACTGGACGAGATGATGGTGTTCCAAGGTGGGAGGCAGCGCTGGTGGGCCGCCCGTGCCGTAGGTTCCTCGGATCAGTCCGAGGAGGTTCTCATGAGAGTGATGAGCATCATCGCCGACATTCCCGTTCCCGACATGGAGCGCGCCCGCGCTTTCTACACCGACTATCTCGGCCTCGGTGAGGAGGAGTTCAGTCTGGGGTGGGTGGCCCGGCTCACCCAGCCCGACACCAGAGCCAGTCTGCAGATCCTCACCGCCGACGCCACCGGACCCGAGAATCCCGCGATCTCGGTGAAGGTGGACGAGGTCGAGGCCGCATACCGCGAGGCTGTCGATCGCGGCTATGAGATCGCCCATCCACTCACCCAGGAGCCCTGGGGCGTCTACCGGTTCTTCGTTCGAGGACCCGGAGGAGTGGTGATCAACATCGCCCAGGACCACTAGGCCGGGCCCTCGCCGTCGATAGCATCCACAGGTGGGCACTTCGCACTACCTGATCCCGGTCTCCCAGACTCCGGACGCCGCAGCATCGCGATGCCGTCGAGGGCCTTCCCATGGGTGGGTATCGGGTATCCGGTGGTCACGATGCCGGTCATCCCGGGTGTCACCGAGATGACGACATATCTCGGCGCGCGGGATCCGTACCGGTTCACGGGATCGGTCTATGACGCAGTGCTGACGGTCATTCCGTTCCTCCAGATCATCGCCCTGGCATGGGGGGATCATCCAGGCGGTGCGGATCGGTAAGGTGCGGCATCGTCTGGCGAGATCGCTGAACGGCGTCATCCCCCCGCCCGTCGACCACATCAACAAGGTGCAGCTCGACGACGCGGCCTTCTGCCGGCGTGACGACCGGGCGCCCAGCCGTACGGACTCTGGTGAGATGGCAGGCGAGGATTCTGAGGTTCGTGGACGATTCGGACGCCGATGCCTTCTCGTGGTCCTCCCCCGAAGACCTGCGCCGCGTCTTCGAGGACCGGCAGCGACCGCGCAAGGGTCTGATGGCTGGCACGACCCTGCTGACCTGCCTGTGGGTCGTACCCGCCTGGCACATGCTCGCGGCGGCCGGGCCGTTGCTGCAGCTTCCCGGATCGGTGGGTGCGGTCGTCGGACTGGGCGTGCTCCAGATCGCCGCGCTGTTCACGATCGCCGGGATCCGCAGCAGCATCGACAGCCGGTTCCGCAAGCGGATCCTGGAGCTGCGACGCAGTGCGTCCCTGACTCCAGGATCCGCCCGAGGCTGAATCGTGTCGGGTTTGATGGAGGGTAGGAACACCCGGAAGGAACCCGCCATCATGGCAGCACCTCGTAAGTACCCCGCTGAGCTCAAGGAGCGAGCGACGCGATTGGCGATTGACGCGCGGAAGGATCCCGCGACGCGTGCCGGCGCTTATCGGCGTGTCGGCGAGCAGCTCGGCGTCCATCCTGAAGCGTTGCGCACGTGGGTGAAGCAGGCCGAGACTGACGAGGGCCTGCGTCCCGGCCGTACGACGGACGACGCCGCCCGGATCATGGAGCTGGAGCGGGAGGTTCGTGAGCTGCGGCGAGCGAACACGATTCTGAAGCAGGCGTCGGCTTTCTTCGCGGCGGAGCTCGACCGCCCCTCCCGATGAGCGAACGCGTCCGGTTCGTCGCGGAGCATCGCGACGAGCACGGGGTCGAGCCGATCTGCCGGGCGTTGGAAGGAACGCCCGCCCAGGTCGCCCCGTCTACGTTCTACGCCGCTGTGGGCCGCGCGCCCTCGGCCCGGTCAGTCCGGGACGAAGAGCTGCTGGTGATGATCCGGAAGATCCACGCCGACAACTACGGCGTCTACGGGGTCCGGAAAGTCCATGCGCAGCTGCGCCGGCAGGGCGAGAAGGTCGCCGAGTCCACGGTCCGTCGCCTCATGCGGGAGGCGGGGCTTCGCGGAATCTCGCGGGCGAAGGGCCCGCGGACGACGAAACCGGCTCCGGAGACCGGGCGCCCGCTGGACCTGGTCAACCGCCAGTTCGTCGCGACGCGTCCGAACGAACTCTGGGTCGCGGACATCACCTATGTCCATACGTTCTCCGGCTGGGTCTACGTCGCGTTTGTTCTCGACGTGTTCAGCCGGCTCGTCGTCGGCTGGCAGGTCTCCACCCGCCTCTATACCGATCTCGCGCTGGACGCATTGACGATGGGGATCTGGCGTCGCCAGCACGCCGGCGACGACCTGACCGGCCTTATCCACCACTCCGATCGGGGCGTCCAGTATCGAGCCATCCGCTACTCGGAACGCCTCGCAGACTGCGACGCTGTCGCCTCCGTCGGCTCCAAAGGCGATAGCTACGACAACGCGATGGCCGAGGCCCTGAACTCGCTCTACAAGGCTGAGCTGATCCGCAACCGCGGCCCCTGGACCGGCATCAACGATGTCGAGATCGCGACCGCCGAATACGTCGACTGGTTCAACAACCGTCGCCTGCACGGCGAGATCGGACACGTCCCACCCGCCGAGTTCGAAGCGACCTACCGCGCCACAACGCGCGAGCTCTCACTCACCGAAACCAACTAAATCAGCCTCCATCAAACGCGACACTTGACAGGCCCTTCACGGGCCCGAACGCCCGCCCCCCACCGTCTACTGACCCACAGTCACCGTCACCGGTGTCGCCAGCTGGTCGGCAATCCCCTCCCAGGTCTGGGTGAAGGGACCATAGGCGGTCTTGATCGGCACCCCGACCGGGAGTTCGGGGCACTCATTCTCACCGTTGGAGCCCCAGTTGACCCAGCCGGACTGCTTTCGCTGGACGATCTGGAAGGCTCCGGAGGGGCGTCCTGTCCACCAGATCATGGCTCGGTCCTTGGTGGTGCTGAACTCCACCGATTTCTGAACCGGCCCAGTGAAGATCGTCTCATCAGGTACCGATGACACGTCAACCGGACGGGTGTCCAGCACCCACGGCCGATCGGGAGCATCCGCCAGAACATGTGCCGAACGGCGCACCTGGGCCAGTCGCGTAGTGATCTCGTCCTCGGGAAGGGCACGCTCCCAGGCACTGAACAGGCGCCAGTACAGATCCCAGTGGGCAGATTCCATCCCGCTGCCGAGCTGCCGGCGGAACTCCTCGAACTTCTGCGATCGGTCCTGCTGCCCGGAGGCCGTCCCGATAACCTCTTCGACCTCGTCGGCCAGTTTCATCGCGTACGGATCGCCTGCCCGGTACCAGGTGCCGGATTCAGAGGCGAACCGGTCGAAGACGAGTTCGCCGGGTCCTCCCTCGAACTCGTCGCCGACGGTGATCTTGTTCGTGATGGATCGTCCGTTGATGACGGTCTGGAAGTCGTCCACGACATACCGTCGCTCGAAGTACGGGGTCCCCAGGGTGAAGATCCAGTCGATCGCATAGGACTTCCCCTTCAGGTCGTCGATCAGGCCGTCCGGGATGGTTCCGTGGAGCCGGTAGTGGTGGAGGACGGGGCCGGCCTCCACGGCCTCGATCGATACCACGGAGTGTTCAGGAGGGTTGATGAGACCGTTCTCCGGGGTGAAGAACGGTCCGTAGAAACCGCCTATCGCATTGTTTCCAGATGGCAGCAGATCAATCCCCTCGTAGTGGGCCGAGAAATGCCTCAACCCCCACTTGGAGGCACCGGTGCCCATGGCCGTGCCGGTGCAGAGTTCCAGGTCGAAGTACCCCGTGTCCAGCCGCACGAAGCCATCCTCCTCCGTGGGCGTCAGAGTCCGAATTCCTTCCGCTTCAGGGCTGCCGGAATCCAGGGGGCCGCCAAGCTCCAGCGTCTGCTCGCCGTCGAGATCCAGGACGGCGACGAATGTTGTCGACCTCTGATCCGACTGGTGGTTCAGGCGCTGACACAGGACGGGGTCACCACTGGCCGTGTGCGCGATGTGGAGTGGATGGGGGAGGGCGCCGTCGACCGTGAAACGGACGGGTTCGGCCGTGCGATGGCCCGGAAGCGGGTCAGAGATGGCAATTCGTGTGGTCATGAGCTCGCTCTCAGTCGGGGAGGACGCATGGTGAGTGTCCACGATCAGGAGGCTATCTTCGCGGCCTTGCGCCGGAAGGTGAACCGCCGCTGCTTGAGGCTGTCGATTGACACCGCGATGATGATGACGATCCCCTTGACGAGGAGCTGGGTGAAGAAGGGGACATTCATGAGAATGAGACCGGTGGACAGGACCCCGAGAATCAGCGCGCCGATGAAGGTACCGATGACCCGGCCTTTGCCGCCCGCGAGGCTTGTACCGCCGAGGACGACTGCGGCGATCGCATCGAGCTCGTAACCGTTGCCCGCGGTCGGCTGGGCGGAGACGACGCGCCCCGCGAAGATGACCCCGGCCAGCCCCGCACATGCACCCGCGATGACGTATACCGAGGTGAGAATCGCCTTCACGTTGACACCCGCCAGGCGTGCCGCCTCAGGATTGCCGCCGACAGCGTAGACGTGCCGACCGTATCGGGTGCGCTCCAGGAGGAACCAGGCCAGTACGTAGACGATCAGCATGCAGATCACCGGTGCCGGTATGCCGAGCAGACCGCCGTTACCGAGCCCGCGGAAACTCAGGTTCCCGTCGACGATCGGCTGACCGCCGGTCATCGTGTAGGCCAGGCCGCGAAGGAATGTCATCGACGCGAGGGTGACGATAAATGCGGCCAGAGTCATGTAAGCGGTCAGCATGCCGTTGATGAGACCCGCCGCAGCTCCGGCGAGCACTCCGATCAGCACCGCGAGCGGGGCCGGCACCCCGGCCATTGACACGAGCACGCTGACGACGCCCGACACGGCTACTGTCGACCCGACCGACAGGTCGATTCCCGCGGTGATGATGACGAAGGTCATGCCTGCGGCGAGAATCGCGTTGATCGAGATGGACCGGGCGATGTTCCAGATGTTGTCCACGGAGGCGAAATTCGGCGCTATGGCCGCCATCAGGGCGACGAGCGCGACGAGGACCAAGAGGATTCCCCAGCGGTCCCACCAGGTGGCGAAGTCGAAGGGTTCCCGCTCGCTCGGGCGGGTGGTCGTTGCTGTGCTCATTTCTTTTCCTCTCGCGTGGCGGCGGTGCCAGTTGCGTGGAGCATGACGTTTTCTTCGGTGGTGGTGGCGGAATCAAGATCGGCGACGATCCGCCCGTGGCGCATGACCAGGACCCGATCGCTGATGCCGATGGCTTCCGGCAGGTCGGAGGAGACCACGAGGATCGCCTTGCCGGCTTCGGCCAAGGAGTTGATGGCGTCATAGATCTCGCTCTTGGCCCCGATGTCGACCCCGCGGGTCGGCTCATCGAGGATCAGGACGTCGGAGTCGGCCATCAGCCACCGGGCGAGGACGATCTTCTGCTGGTTGCCTCCCGACAGTGCGCGTGCAGGCAGGTCGATTGCGTTCTCGCGCAGGTTCAGGCGCTTCATCTCCTGCTTGGCGGCGGTGCGGGCCTTCCTCGCCTGCATCACGCCGCCGGGAGAGTACGTCGGCAGCGTGCTGATGGAGATATTGCGCTCCACGGACTGCTCAGGGAACAACGCCTGTTCCTTCCGGCTCTCGGGCACCATGGCGATGCCACGATGGATCGCCTCTGAGGGCCGGCGGGGAGGGGTGCTCCGTCCGGCGACCTCGACGGTTCCGCTGAACGCCGGGTCGGCGCCGAAGATCATGCGGACCAGTTCGGTCCGCCCGGAGCCGATAAGGCCGGCCATCGCCACGACCTCGCCGGCACGCACGCTCAGGCTGGCTGGGCCGGCCGCCGCGCCGGTGAGATCATGCACCTCGAGCAGCACCTCTGACGGGCTTCGCCTCTCGTGCCCGTAGAGGTCGACGACGTCACGGCCGACCATCATGCGTACGACGTCGGCGGGTTCAATCGTCTCCTTGTCGCGGGTGCCGACGAGACCGCCGTCCCTGAAGACGGTCACGCGATCGGCGAGCATCCACACCTCCTCCATGCGGTGGGAGATGTAGATGAGCGCCACCCCGTCGTCGCGCATCTTTTGGATGAGCGAGTACAGCTGCTCAGATTCCGTGCGTGACAGGGCCGCGGTGGGCTCGTCGAGGACGAGGACGCGCGCGTTCTCACTGACCGCGCGCGCAATCTCGACCATCTGCTGGCGCCCGACGCTCAGCCGTCCCAGAGTCGTGCGGGGATCGATCTCGGCTCCGATCAGGGCGAGCTTCCGGCGAGCCTCTGTCAGCATCCGCCTCCTGTCCAGGGCCCCGAGCCTGCCACGCGGTTCGCGTCCGAGGGCAAGGTTCTCCGCCACGGTCATGTCAGGAACCGTGTTCAGCTCCTGATGGATGATGGCAATGCCATGGCTGACGGCGTCAGCGGGAGATGAGATCTCGACGGCCTCGCCGTCAATGAGGATGGTGCCGGCATCACGGGATTCATTTCCGGCGAGGATCTTCATCAGGGTCGATTTTCCCGCACCGTTCTCGCCCATGAGGGCATGGACCTCGCCGGGATAGGCGTCGAAGTCGACGGAATTGAGTGCTTGTGTCGCACCGTATCTCTTGGAAATGCCCCTGAGCTGGAGAAGGGGCGTCGCTTCAGGGAAATTGTGTGTGGACATGCTGTCACCACCCCGGGTAGGTGTTGATGGTTTCGCGGGTGTAGAGCTTGCTTGGAATCAGGATCTTCGGGCTCTTTGGGGGATGTCCTTCGATAATGCCTTGAGCGGCTTTGACTCCTTGGCGCACCATCTCCGCCGGATTCTGGGTCGCGAAGCCGATGAACGGCGTGTTCTTCCGCTTGAGTTCAGCCACACCCTCAGGACTGCCGTCAATGCCCGTGACGATGATCCGGTCCTGGAGGCCGGCCTGCTCCACGGCGAGCACCGCTCCCAGAGCCGAGGGGTCATTCATCGCCCAGATCCCGGTGACGTCGCGGGCTGAGGTGAGCATGTCAGTGGTGACGGTGAGGCTCGAAGCGCGGTCATTGTTGGACGATTGGTGGCCGGCGACCTTGATGCCCGGATATTTGGCGAGCACGTTCTTGCATCCCTTGACCCGGTCCCGGATGGTCTGCAGGGGAGTCCCGTCGACGATCAGGATCTTTCCCTTGCCGCCCATTTGCTTGAACAGGTACTCGGCGGATTTCTCGCCGGCCTCCACGGCGTTGGTCATGGCCGTCGCGTCGGCGCCCTGCGCGGCGGAATCGACTCCGATGACGATCATGCCGTGGTTCCTGGCCTTGCGGAGCGCGGGTGCGATGCCCTCGCTGTCGATGGCACTGATGATGACCAGGTCGATGCCCTGGAGCACGAAGGAGTCGATCTGCGAGTACTGCTCGGCCAGGTCGAGCCGAGCGTCCTGAACGTTTAGGTTCGCGTTGAGCGAGGCGGCGGCCTGTCGTGCACCCTTCGCCATAGCGGCGAAGAACGGATTGGACATGTCCTGCACCATGAGACCGATGGATTCGATCTTCCTGGTGCGAGGCTTCACGGCCTCGTCCCCGGTGGTGCATGCCGCGAGTGGGATGGATCCGAGTAGGGCTGCGCTGGCGCCGAGCATGGCGCGTCTGGAGATATTCATGACTTCCTTGTCAGGGGTGCGACGGGAACGGGCGTTCATTGACCCGGCCGCGTCTCCGTTGGGCTATCGCCGTGAGGGACAGCCACAGGATTCCCGGATGCGCAGGGTCGCCTGGGTGATCAGACGATCTGCGGGGGTGTAGATGGGGCCGGTGACGCCTCCTTTCACTCGTCCAGTGGCGGGCTGCCGATCGATGAGGTCAAGTGCGAGTTCCGCTGCGCGCCGTCCGATGGCGTCGGCGTCCTCGTCAACCACCGTCATCGGTGGCTTCAGCAGGCCCGCCCATGCGAAGTCGTCGAATGCCACGACCGCCACGTCGTCCGGTATCAGGATGTGATGGTCGGCGAGACACTGCATGATGCCCTGCAGCATCGGTGCATTTCCGGCGATCAATGCGTCAGGAAGGGGATTGCGCTGGAGATAGACATTCAGATTCGCGGCCGCCGACTTCGGGTCGTTGTCGGACTCGGCGACGTGCAGGACTGCGCCGACCTGCTGGGCTGCTGCTCGGAGACCGGCTTCGCGCGGTGAGCGTGTCGTCCAGCGGCCGGGATACATCAGTGCCAGCCATGTCCTGTAACCATGGATGCCCAGATGCGCGCCGAGGTCCTCGCTCGCCCTGACGTTGTCGGTGGTGACACTGGCGGCGTCTTGGACCCCGGCCGGCGGAGGCGAGTCGACGAAGACTACGGGAACATCCCACCGCCGCAGCAGATCGAGGTTGTCGGTCGAGAGAGGCAGTGTCGAGATCACGGCCGCAGGCCGTGCTCCTAGGATGCTCTGGATCGTGAGGTCCTCGGCCGCCTGGGTGAAGTGTCCCTCTGCCGCTATATCGGTGACCATCGCGGTGTGTCGAGAACCTCGCAGCTCTGCGTGGATGCCTTGGACCATGTCAATGTAGTAGGAGTTGACGGTGCTCGCGGTGATGACGGCGATACCGCTCTGCTCGTTGCGTTTGAGGTCGCTGGCAGCTCTGTTCACCACGTATCCCAGATCGTGGGCCACGGCCTGAACCAGCTCGCGGGTGCCCTCTGCCACGCCGGGTTTCTCGTTGAGCACCTGCGAGACCGTCCACAGGCTCAGGCCGCTCTCGCGGCTCACGTCCGCCATCGTGGGTTTCGTCATCGAAATCACCTCCCTAAGCGTTTAGGTAGATACAAAGGTAAGGCTTTCGGGCGGGACCGTCAAGGGTTCGCGTTGACGGGCGTCCGTACCCCGACCGAAACGGTCGATACCCAACCCGGGTGACGGAGAGGAGGCGCCCCACTCCGCGGACAACCATCCGGCGGCTCATCGTGAGCAGAAGAGGCCGCCGGCGAAGACGCAATGCTCCGCCGGCGGCCGGGGTGCGGCGGCTACAGGGGCTGCCGCCGCAGGTCGATCGATCACAGACTCCCGAGGTTGCAGCCTGCCAGGTACTCGCGGGTTGCGATGGCGTTGGGCAGCGGGAAGGCGGGATCGACGGGGTAGAGATCCTGCTCCACCACGACGTTGAGCTCCTTGTCGAGGCCGGCCAGGGCGTCGATGAGGGCCACCATGTCGGGCTGCCCCTTGGGCGGGGTCACCGAGACGCCGTGGGCCACTGCCTCGCCGAAGGACCAGTTGTTCCGGTTGGTCTCGGCCAGCACGTCCTGGTCCATGGCCTTGATGTGGACGAAGGAGATCCGGCTGGCGTGATCGGCGATGACGCGGATCGGGTCGCCACCGGAATACACGACGTGGCCGGTGTCCAGGCACAGGGACACCACCGAGGGATCGGTGTCGGCCAGCATCCGGGTGATCTCCTCCTCGGTCTGGATGTAGGTGTTGCCATGAGGATGGACGCCCAGGGTCATGCCGTAGTCGTCGCGCAATATGGCGCCCACCTTGTTGAGGCCCTCCATGTAGACCTTCCAGGCGTCGTCGGCGATCGTGTCGGGCTCGATCTGCTCGGAGGTCTTGTAGTCGATGAAGGGCGTCGGCAGGTAGACCAGATGCTTGGCCCCCAACGGGGAGACGGTCCCGGCGACGGCGCGGATGTCGCCGATCGTCGAGTCCCAGTCCTCCCTGTGATGCAGCGGGCCGCCCTGGGTGCCGGCGACCACGGTCAGCCCGCGGGCCTTGGTCTCCTTCCTGAGGATGTCCGGATCGGTGGGGAAGAAGCCGTAGGGGCCCGTCTCGATGTTGACGAATCCGGACTCGGCCATCTGGTCGAGCACTGTCAGTGGGGGCAGCTGCTTGTCGTCGTCGGGGAACCACACCCCCCACGAGTCGCAGGCGACGCCGACTGACAGCTTCGCGTACTTCGGATCGGTGGAGTTGGCCTTGGACATGGTTGTTTCCTCTCGATTGATATTCGGGGTGGGCGATTCTGGGGTCAGGCGGCCGCCTGGGCGGGTTGCTTGCCGTCTCCTCCGGCGGCGAGTTCCTCCTCAAGGCGCTCGAGGGTCTTGCCCCTGGTCTCGGGCAGGCACTTCTGCTCGAAGATGAGGGCGATGACGTTGATGACGGCGAAGATGAAGAAGGTGTGGCCGCCGATCCTGTCGAGCAGGATCGGGAAGAAGAACGTCACCAGGCCGTTGGAGATCCACTGGCAGAAGATCGCGATGCCCATCGCCAGGCCGCGGACCCGAAGTGGGAAGATCTCCGACATCATGAGCCAGAAGACGATGGAGCAGAACATCTGCATGAAGCAGAGGTAGACCAGCATCATGGCGAGGATGACGTAGCTGCGCCAGGTCGCCTCGGGCAGCATGAACGCGAAGGCCAGTAGGACCTGGGAACAGATGATGCCGACCATGCCGATCTTGAGCATCGTGCGCCGGTTGGCCCGCCCGATGATGCCCAGGCCGATGGCCACGGCCAGGACGGAGACGATGCCGTTGGCGATGGTGGCGACCAGCGCGGCGCTGGTGCCCAGCCCGGTGGACATGAGGACGGTGGGGGCGAAGTACATGATGGCGTTGACACCGGTGAGCTGGATGACGATGCCGAAGCCGATCCCGATGAGGGTGATCCGCTTGATCCATGGCGTGCCCAGATGCTGACGTGAGTGGGCCTGGGACGCGGCGGTCTCGGTCACGAGCTGGTCGATCTCGGCGAGTTCCTTAGTCGGGTCCTCCTCGCGCAACTGCTTGAGGACATCGAGAGCCTCGCCGTTGCGGCGCTTCGTGACCAGCCAGCGCGGGGATTCGGGGACGAAGAAGGTGCCGATCCAC
This sequence comes from Acidipropionibacterium virtanenii, assembly GCF_003325455.1. Taxonomy (NCBI): domain Bacteria; kingdom Bacillati; phylum Actinomycetota; class Actinomycetes; order Propionibacteriales; family Propionibacteriaceae; genus Acidipropionibacterium; species Acidipropionibacterium virtanenii. The sequence goes on along the minus strand of NZ_CP025198.1, from coordinate 3,162,741 downwards.
AGGGCGACGGCGGGGATGGTGGCCAGGCCGAGCATCCAGCGCCAGGCGTGGGACGGATCGCCCCACACGCCGAGCATGGCATTGGTGGTGTAGGCGATCAGCTGGCCGGTGACGATCATCAGTTCGTTGCGGGAGACCAGCGGTCCTCGCCGGTTCGCGGGGGCCAGTTCCCCGATGAACATGGGGACGGTCGCCGAGGCTCCGCCGACGGCGAAGCCGAGGACGACCCGGAAGGCGATCATGACAGGCAGGTTGGGTGCGAGGGCTGTTCCCAGGGCTCCGATGAGGAAGACGATGGCCAGCCACTTGATGTTGTGACGGCGCCCGTACATGTCGGAGAGTCGCCCGCCGCCGACTGAGCCGAAGGCGGCGCCGAGCAGCAGTGAGGCTGTGACCAGTCCCTCGGTGAGGGGGGTCAGGGCCAGCCCGCCCTGTTCGGTGGGCAGTTTCATGAAGGGCAGCGCGCCCGAGATGACGCCGGTGTCGTAGCCGAAGGCCAGGGCTCCGAAGGTCACCACGAGAGTGGCGACGTTGAGGCGTCTGCGGACCTTCGTCCGATGCTCCGGAGTGCCTGGTGGGGTCTCCGACATGTTGGGCTGTCCTGCGCCGGAAGGGCCGGGGCTACTCTGCCCCGTTGCTTGTGAAGTCATTTGTCATCCTCTTCGATGCGACCGTTGACCGTCTGGATTATCACGTGCTAACATCTGACACGTCAAGACGGTACGCGGGATCTCGAGGCGATGTCAAGGGTGATCCGCACATCTCACAAGAGCCCGTCTAGCGCTCCTCATCGAAGAAGGGAAGACAATGTCCGAACAAATCAACGTGGCTCTGGTCGGCGCCGGTTATGCCGGTCAGTCGCATGCCTACGGCTACCAGAACGCCCAGATGGACGACGAGCTCAACGGCGTCAAGGTCGTGCTGCACACCGTCGTCGATCCCAACGAAGAGCTGGCCAGGCAGGTGGCCGGCAAGTACGGCTTCCTGCACACCGCCACCGATATCCAGACCGTCCTTGACGATCCGGAGATCGACGCGGTGAGCATGGCTCTGCCGAACCGGATGTACGTCGACATCGTCCCCAAGGTGGTCGCGGCCGGCAAGCACATCTTCTGCGAGAAGCCCCTCGGCCTGGACGCCGCCGAGGCGGAGATCATCGTCAAGGCGGCGGAGGACGCCGGAGTGGTCAACGCCGTGGGCTTCTCCTTCCGCCGCATCCCCGCCCTGGCCGCACTGAGCGAACTCGTCGCCGACGGCACCCTCGGTGAGATCGAGTGGTTCCGCGCCTACTACTACGCCGACTACGCCGCCAGCCCCGAGGAGCCGCGCACCTGGCGCTACGTCCAGGAGCAGTCCGGCGGCGGAGCGGTGGCCGACATCGGCGCCCATACCCTCGACACGGTCCGCTACGTCGTGGGCGACATCACCGAGGTCACCAGCGCCCAGCTGACCACCGTCATCACCGAGCGCCCGATGCCCGCAGGTGGCATCGGCCACGCGGTGAAGGCCTCGGCCACCGAGCGCGGCCCGGTCGACAATGACGACATCGCCAACCTGTCGGTCAGGACCTCCTCGGGCGCGGTGGGCAACGTCACCCTGTCGCGGATCGCCTGCGGGGTCCCCAACGACCTGGGCATAGAGGTCTTCGGCACCAAGGGCCACGCCCGGTTCGCCTCGGCTCAGATGGACCAGCTGGTCGTCTACGAGAACTCTGAGGCCAGGCCCGGCTTCGACGGTGCCCGCACCATCGTCGCCGGCCCGGACTTCCCCTACTTCGGCACCACGGCCGCGATGCCCGGCCGCGGCGTCGGTACCGGGTACGGCGAGGCCTTCATGGCCGAGATCCAGGAGTTCGTCAAGGCCGTGGTGAAGGGCCAGAAGGTCACCAACCCGTTCCGCGACGCCATCGGGACCATGAAGGTCATCTCGGCGGCCCAGAAGTCGGCGGCCGACGGTCACCCCGTCGCCATCGACTGACGAGCCGGTCCGGACCCTGTAGCGTCGGCGTCCGTGAAGACCATGCTGCTCCCGCGTCGCGATGACGCCCGGAGATCATCATGAGCCCCACCGGACGCCGGCGTTATGTCACCCAGGCCGATGTGGCGCGCAGGGCGGGTGTGTCCCGGCCTCTGGTGTCCCTGGTGATGCAGGGATCCGAGCACGTCTCCGACGACAAACGCAGGCGGGTGCTCGCAGCGGCGGCTGAACTCGGGTATCTCAACAACGGCGTCGCCACCTCGCTGGCGGGCAACCGCTCCCGGATGGTCATCGGCTTCCTCGCCCAGTCCCTGGCCAACCCCGTCTTCGTCGACGTCTACGAGAATCTCGATGAACAGCTGAAGCCGCAGGGCCACAGCGTCGTCGTCATGCAGGGCGGATTCGATCCCGACGAGGAGGACCGTAGCCTGCGCAACCTCGTGACCCTGCGTCCCGACGGCCTGGTCGTGGTTGGCTACGCGGGCTCGACGTCGGCGCTGGAGGCAGCCGTCAACTCGCTGCCGGTGGTCGCTGTCACCCGGCAGATCGAGATGGACGGGGTCTCATCGGTCTACAGCGACGACCGGCTGAGTTCTGAGCTCGCAGTGGAGCATCTGGCCGGCCTGGGGCATCGCGACATCGTGCATCTGGCGCTTCCTGCCGATATCCCCTACGAGGAGCGGGCCGACGGCTTCCGGGAGGCGATGAAGCGCCGTGGGCTGCCCGACCGCGTCGTCCACCCCCAGCTCAGTGCCGCCGGGGCCACGCGGGCCGTTGACGCTCTCGTCTCGGCCGGGACGCTGCCGACCGCCCTGTTCTGCGGCAACGATGTGCTGGCCACCGGTGCCCTGGCGGGTCTGTCGGCCCACGGTCTGGAGGTTCCCGGTGACGTCTCGGTGGTCGGCCATGACAACACCGCGGCGGCGGCCCAGTCCGGTCTCACCTCGGTCGATCAGCATGCCGGGAAGCAGGGGCGTCTGGCCGCCGACGTCCTGATGCGGATGATCGAGCGTCGGGATCTCCCCTCGGCCACCGAGAAGCACCGGCTCAGCCCGAGAATGAAGATCCGTCGCTCCACCGCGGCGCCCCGCTGACTCGGCCAGGCCGGGTGGCCTCGGGCGTCGTAGGTTCTGGGGATCGACCTGAGGAGGTTCTGATGAAGGTGATGAGCATCATCGCCGACATTCCCGTTCCCGACATGGAGCGCGCCCGCGCTTTCTACACCGACTATCTCGGCCTCGGTGAGGAGGAGTTCAGTCTGGGGTGGGCGGCCCGGCTCACCCAGCCCGACACCAGAGCCAGTCTGCAGATCCTCACCGCCGACGCCACCGGACCCGAGAATCCCGCGATCTCGGTGAAGGTGGAAGACGTCGAGGCCGCATACCGCGAGGCTGTCGATCGCGGCTATGAGATCGCCCATCCACTCACCCAGGAGCCCTGGGGCGTCTACCGGTTCTTCGTTCGAGGACCCGGAGGAGTGGTGATCAACATCGCCCAGGACCACTGAGCGGGCCCGCGCCGCTCCGGCATCGATCATGGTGCCCGATACTCTGCTGCCATGAATGCGCCTCGCTATCTGGTTCCGGTCTCTCAGACACCCGATGCGCCGTTCATCGTGAAGCCCTCGAGGATGTTCCCGTGGGTGGGGATCGGATATCCACTCGTCGTCGGAATCGGGCTTCCGGGCGCGGCATGGGTCGCGGAAGATGTGCGAGGCCGACTCATGATCGACTCATCCGGATATCTTTCTGCGCAGGCGGTCATTCTCCTTCTCCAGGTGTCCGCCCTGGTGTGGGGAATCGTGCACGCTGCCCGGTTGGCAAGGGTGAGGCGACGCCTCGCACTCTCTCTCGACGATGTGGCGCCTCCGCCACCCGATTACATCAATGCCGTGCAGCTCGATGACGCGCGGCTGTACCGGCGCGATGACCGCACGCCGGTGGTGCGGGCTCTCGTGGCAGGGCTGGCATGGGTGTCAAGATTCCTCGACGATCTCGGCAGAGGGGCCGATGACTTCACCCCCGCGCCGAGTTCCGGCCAGATCCAGCAGACCTTCAATGCTCGCAGAAGCCCGCGGCGGGGATTCGTGTCCGCGATCTGCCTTCTGACCCTGGCCTGGCTGGGCCTCACCGTCCTCACATTCGGGCCGATATCCGACCGCATCCCAGGGGACGCATCACTGTTGATCGTGATCGTGGCGTCGGGTGCGGTGCAGCTCGGAGTCCTGTTCATCATCGGTGGGGTTCGCATGAGTATCGACTCCAGTTTCCGAAAACGGATCTTCCGGCTCCGTCGGGAGTCCGCCGCCTTGACGGCACGTGCCCCAATCAAGCGATCTCGGCATCCCTGAGCCGCTCGTGCAGTCCGCCGTAGACCTGCACGCCGTTCAGATAGGTCTTCGGGACCTTGCAGGTGATCGTGTAGACCGAGTCCACGGCCTGGGCCACCGGCGTCGTCGCCACCTGGGCCACCAGCTGGTAGGCGTCCATCTTCGACAGGCCCAGGATCTCGGCGATCCAGAACACCATCTGGGTGTGGGCGATCCGGAAGGCGTCCTCCATCGGCTTGGCCGAGCCGGTGGTGATGATGAAGTCGTCGGACTCGATGCGGGGCCACGGGGTGACCACGTCCTTGACGAGGTCGAGGATGATCACCGAGTCCATGGCGCATTCGACCGCCGTTCCGCAGGCCTCGCCCCTCGCCCTGCCGGGCGTGGCCGTCACCGACGCTGAACCCGGCCCCGGGCACATTCACCCCGACATAACAGGTGACGCCGGTGCGCATTTCCGGGGTGTCCATATTGCCTCCCCACGGTCCCGGGGCCAGTGACGTGCGCACCTCTCCCAGGCCGGGCGCCACCCCGACGGTGCCGTGCATCGGGTCGAGCGGGAAGGTGCGCGAGGCCTCCGAATCGACGGCGTTGTAGGTGACGGTGCGGTTGGCCTTGTCGATGGGGTAGTACCAGGTCTTCTCCGGCAGCGGGTCCTGCAGGGTCGCGGTGTCGGGGGTCGACGTCAATGACCCGAAGTACGGCATATTCGCCGAGACCCCGGGTCGGGGTTCCAGTCGATGGGATGGGTGAAGCGGGGGATGGACATCGTTGCCTCTCAGGTCTCGGAGGAGGCGGGGCGTCACCATCCTCGCAGCCGGGGGGGTCGTGGCCGATGAGCGACAGGCCTGGTGGCGTGTCAGGCTCGCGTGTCAGGATCGGAGGGGAACCGGGAGGAGGACCGCGCCATGGATTCCGATGCGCCGTCGCTGTTCGAGGACGAGTCCGCGCGCCCGCTGGCCGACCGGATGCGCCCCACATCGCTGGATCAGGTGGTCGGCCAGGACCATCTACTGGGCCCCGAGGCGCCCATCGGGCGGATGGTGGCCGAGCGCCGTCTGGTCTCGATGATCCTGTGGGGCCCGCCCGGATGTGGCAAGACCACCATCGCCCGGCTGCTGGCCGACGCCACGGACCTGGTCTTCGAACCACTGTCGGCCACCTTCTCCGGCGTGGGCGACCTGCGGAAGGTCTTCGCCGCGGCGGGGAAGCGTCGAGAGGCCGGGCAGGGGACGCTCCTGTTCGTCGACGAGGTGCATCGCTTCAACCGTGCCCAGCAGGACTCCTTCCTGCCCTACGTCGAGGACGGCACGATCACCCTGGTCGGCGCCACCACGGAGAACCCGAGTTTCGAGCTCAACGGCGCTCTGCTGTCGCGCTGCCAGGTCTACGTGCTGCGCCGTCTCGACGAGGCCGCGCTGAACACGCTCATCGAACGTGCCGAGGCCCTCACCGGAACTACCCTCGACATCGACGACGACGCACGGGCGTCGCTGGTCGCGATGGCCGACGGTGACGGGCGCTACCTGATCAACATGCTCGAGCAGCTGTTCGCCCTGCACCGGCCTATCGACACCTCCGCCCTGGCAGAGGTGGTGCAGAAGCGCGCGCCGCAGTACGACAAGGCCCAGGAGGGCCACTACAACCTCATCTCCGCGCTCCACAAGTCGATGCGCGGCTCCGATCCGAACGCCGCCCTGTACTGGCTGGCGCGAATGCTCGACGGCGGGGAGGATCCGCTCTACATCGCCCGGCGGGTGGTGCGCTTCGCCACCGAGGACGTCGGCATGGCCGACCCCCAGGCCGTCCAGCAGGCCTTGGCGGCGTGGGACGTCTACGAGCGGCTCGGATCCCCGGAGGGGGAGCTGGCGATCGCCCAGGCGGTGGTCTACGTGGCCACCGCGCCGAAGTCGATCGCGGTGTACCGGGGGTTCGGAGAGGCGCAGAAGCTGGCGAAGCGAACCGGATCCCTCACCCCGTCCGCCCACATCCTCAACGCCCCTACCGGCCTGATGAAGCGTCTCGGCTACGGCGAGGGCTACCAGTACGACCCCGACACCGAGGAGGGGTTCTCCGGCGCCGACTACTTCCCCGACGGCATGGAGCGCCCCAGGCTGTACCGGCCCACCGGCAACGGCTACGAGCAGGTGATCGGCCAGAAGATCGCCGAGTGGGAGGCGATGCGGGCCCGCAGGCACCACGATCCGTGAGGGCCGCCGGCTCAACGCCCTCCGTCTCCGAGCTCTGCGACAGTGGGTGAGCCGTTCTGGTGTCCGGGTGAAGCCGGGCGAGCGATCCTCGGCAGGTTGCCGCCTTCCAGAACGCGATCGGCTCGTCGTCTCCGGAGAGGATGCTGGCGGCCCGTGATCTGCTCACCCGCGACGGTCGGCTGACGGTGGCCGGCTGGCTGCTCTTCTCCGAGCGGCCGCAGACACTGTTCCCGAGCGCGATCGTGCGGGTCCTCAGATACGCGGACACGGAACGCGGTACGGGGGCCGGTATGTCGCTCTACGAATGAGGGGACGTTCGCTGCGAAGGATCGATACCGGAGCAGATCACCCAGGCCGCCGAACTGATCGAGGGCCTGGTCAACGCGATCCTGCACAGGTCGTACTCGATGGCCGGAGATCACATCCGCGTCGAGATCTTCCCGAACCGTGTCGAGATATCGAGCCCCGGGCGAAATCTACGCGTGCTCCAGGACAATGGTCTTGTGGTCTGGGAGGGGCAGGGCCCCCGGGATCCTCGGGCGTCGTGGCGACTGCTGTGACCTGCTGCAAAGAATTTGACAGTAGATCTTTACAGTAGATGTTCGCGTGTCGGATCGTCGCCTGTCAGAAACCGGCCGGTAGCGTCACCTCTCAGATGCGGCGGCTGGGGCGCCTCAGGCATCGACCGACGGTGGGGCCGTCATCTCAAAGGACTCGGGGCGTCCCAGGTGGGTCTCTGTCCGGTCGCCGGCATCGGGGAAGGGCTCCGACGAGGGAGCCGGAAGACACATCCGGAGGTTCAATACCCATGAGGACGCAACGCGGGCATCGTCGCCCCCTGAGAATCGGAATCGCCACCGTGGTGGCCGGCGCATCGCTGCTGGCATCGGGCGGCGTCGCCCAGGCCGCCGAGTATCCCAGCGACTCCACCAAGCCCGACCTGGTGAAGGCTCTGCAGGGCTACTACAACGCCTGGCAGCCGTCGGGCAAGCACGACATGCACGGCCGGGTCGTCAACCCGAGGGTGACCAACTGGAACGACCGGGTCACCAGCTGGATCAACCAGAACAGCACAAAGGACCAGCAGTTCCGGGCGCTGCAGAACGCCATGTACCTGGCGGACGACCGGTCCGGCTACGACCAGTCCACCAGCATCGCCGACGGCCTGGGGCAGACCATCGGCCGTTACTACGCCGAGGGACGCAGGAACGGCAGGCTGCCCAAGGTCGACGCCCTGCTCAATGCCACCGACGGCACATCCGGGGCCTACATCAACACCGACACGGCGAAGGACGCCTTCTACCACCCGCGGCCCTACCTGGCAGCCGATCCGAGCGTGCCGGCCATCCCGAAGGAGGACGAGGCCTGCGCTCCCAGCAAGGTCAACGCGTCCTCCTACGTGTCCACCAGGAAGGGCCACCAGTGGGCCAATCCGGACGGCAGCCTCAAGATCACCCGGCTGGCGCCGGTGGTCGACCGGACCCACCAGTTCTCCAACTCCGACGTCGTGCTGTGGCCGGCCTACGGCGACACCGGGCTGTGCACCGGGGGATCCTTCCCGAGCGGCCACACCACCACCGTCTACCAGGCCGGGATCACCCTGGCGACCCTGCTTCCCGAGTTGGCTCCCGAGATCCTCACCCGGTCCTCGGAGGCCGCCAACAACCGCATGACGGTGGGCGTCCACTACTCACTGGACATCATCGGCGGGCGGATCTCCGGCCAGGCGGCGATCGCCTCACGGGCCTCCGACGCCACCTACCGCAAGCAGGTGCTGGAGCCGGCCCGCGCCGAGCTGAGGGCCTACCTGGAGAAGCGCTGCGGGACGCCCCTGGCCCGCTGCATCGCGAAGGACAAGCCGTACAGGAACAACCCCTACGGCGGTAAGGCGATCCCCGGCGGCACCGCCCAGATCGTCTACAACAGGCAGTCTGCGGTGAAGGTGTACACCGAGCGGCTGGAGTACGGCCACCAGCCCACCCAGTCGACCAGGCTGGCGCCGTCGGTGCCCACCGGGGCGGAGAACCTGCTGCTCGACGTGTACCCGGGCCTCAACGCCACCCAGCGCCGGGCGATCCTGGCCCAGACCGAGACGAGGTCCGGGCAGCTGCTCGACACCACGAAGCTCGCCCTGGACGGGAAGGCCCCGGGCTCCTGGCAGCGGCTCAACCTGGCCGCGGCGATGTCGGCCACCGTGCGGGTGGATCGGAACGGCGCGGTGAAGGTGATCTCCACCGGAGGCCAGGCCCGGGTGATCAAGGACCGGGTGCCGGCCGGGGCGGGGGGCCGCTGATCCAGGGTCTGCTGAATGAACCCTGCTCAACCGTTGTCGACTTGATGCTGGTCATTCTGCATCAAGTCGACAACGGTTCGCGCGGTCTCAGGATTCTCGGTCGCGCCGGGCAGCTGCGATCACTGGGAGCGGACCGGGGCAGTGACAGATCCCCTCGCTGTTGTTACTCTACTAACAGTGGGACGCCGCAAGTGATAGCAAACTTTCATCGACGATCGTGACGGCGGCCCGGAAGGGGTGAAGACCGTGCCAGTCTTCTTGGCCGCATTCGCGCTTCTGGTCACCATCGGTGTCGGCTACCTGTTGATCAAGGGCCAGAAGCCCGTCATCGTGCTCCTGCTGTCAGGGTTCGTGCTGGTTGCGGTGTCCACGGCGCTTCAGCCGGGATTGGAGATCCTGGACGAGAAGGACTCCTCGGGTTCGCGATGGCTGGACATCATCGGCCTGTTCGAGAACGTCGCGGGCAGTCAGCTCACCAGCGTCGGCCTCATCATCATGGCCGCGGGAGGCTTCTCGACGTATATGAACAAGATCGGCGCCTCCCGAGCCCTGGTCGAACTTCTGTCGGCGCCGATGGCCCGCATCAAGCACCCCTACGTCCTCCTCATCGTCACGTACTTCATCGGTGCGGCACTGTTCATGTTCATCCCCAGCGCCGCCGGCCTGGCGATCCTTCTCATGGTGTTGCTGGTGCCTGTCCTCACCGCCGCCGGCATCACTCCGGCGGCTGCGGCCGCGGTCATCGCCACGGCCTCGGCCCTCCCCATGGGACCGGCATCGGGCACCTCGGTGCTGGCCGCCAAGACCGTCGGCCTCTCGCCGGTGGTCTACTTCGTCCAGAATCAGCTCATCGTGGCGATCCCGACCGCCATCGCCGTCGCCGTGACCCACTACTTCATCCAGCGGCACTACGATCGGCGCGGTCTGGAGAGCTACAAGCCCACCGAGGTCAAGGGAGATGACGCCGCCGAGGCCGGCCCCCGCTGGTACTCGATCTTCCTGGTGCTGCCGATCGTCCTGCTGATCGTCTTCAGCCCACTGGTCAACGACAAGGTCGAACTCACCACCGTCGGCGCCTTCATCATCGTCTGGCTGCTCGCGATGATCTGCGAGATGATCCGCAACAGATCGTTCAAGAAGGCCGCGGACGCCTCGGTGGCGCTGTTCACCGGGATGGGCAAGATGTTCGGCGGCGTCGTCGCCCTCATCATCGCCGCCCAGATCTTCGCCGAGGGTCTCACCGCCACGGGCGCCATCGATCTCCTCGTCAAGGGCGGTGAGAAGCTGGGCGCCGGTATGGCGATCATGACCGTCGTCTTCACCGTCATCGTCGGACTGGTCACCTTCCTCACCGGCTCGGGGGTCGGCGCCTTCTCGGCGTTCTCCGGTCTGGTGCCGGCGATCGCCAAGGGGCTCGGCGGATCGGCCCCGGCCCTCATCACGCCGATGGAGTTCGCCAGCGGCCTGTTCCGTTCGATGTCTCCGGTGTCGGGAGTCGTCATCGCGGTGGCCGGCGGCGTCGGCATCAGCCCGATGGAGGTCGTGCGGCGCACCCTGCTGCCGATGATCGTGGGAGCCGTCGTGATGATCGCGGCCAGCCTGATCCTGCTGTGACCCCGGCGGATCCACGGAGAACCTGAAGAAAGGATGACGATGGGAATCGGAGCTCTCAACTCGCAGATCTACAAGCGCGGCTACGTCACCGAGGAGATGGAGGCGATCTGGACAGAGCGTGCGCTGGTCGCCCGGATCTTCGACGTGGAGGCCACCCTGGCCCGGGTGCAGTCCGACCTCGGCATAGTCCCCGCCGACGCCGCGCGCCGTATCCGTGAGACCGCGAAGCTCTCGGACGATCTCATCGCCGATGTGGAGAGCGGCAAGGTGGGCAACCCGTTGGTCGCCGTCCTGGACGCCCTGCGCTCTCGCGTCCCGGAAGAGTGCCGCGGGTGGGTGCACTACGGCGCCACGACACAGGACGTGCTGGACACGGCCCGGGCCCTTCAGATCCAGCGGTCCACCGAGCTGATGCTGGCTGAGGTCGAGCAGCTCATCGGCCAGGTGTCGGAACTCTCGCAGCAGCATGCATCGACCCTCATGGTCGCTCGCACCAACGGGCAGCACGCGCTGCCGACCACCCTGGGGATGCGATTCGCCCGATGGCTCGCAGAACTGCGCCGCTCCCGTTCCCGTCTGATCGACATGCGGGGGCGTACCGAACTCATCCAGTTCTCCGGCGCCGCCGGGACATATGCCTCTCTGGGCGACGACGGCCCTCGCGTCTCCCGTGGGCTGGCGAAGGCCCTGGGGCTGGTCTTCGAGCCGATCCCCTGGCACGCGGCGGCCGATGTGATGGCCGAGGTGGCCAGTACCGTCGCGATCCACGGCCAGACCCTCGCCAAGATCGCCGAGGACCTGTTCGACATGCAGCAGACCGATACCGGCGAGGCTCACGAGGCCGTGGACGCCCACTCCTCGGGCTCCTCGACGATGCCCCAGAAGCTCAACCCGTTCACGACGATGAAGACGTCGGTCGGAGCCAGGCTGGCTGCCGGGATGGCCGCCACCGTGCTCACCCAGCCGCCGGCGTCCTACGAACGCGACCATCGGCAGTCCGAGGTGCAGCGCGATCTCATCCCGCAGATCTACGTGGCCGTGGAGGGGGCGTCGGCCAAACTCATCGATCTGCTGGGGAGGATCCACTTCGAGACCGAGGCGCTGCGTCACAATCTCGATCACGAGGGGGTGCTGCTGATGACCGAGGGCATCATGATGGCGCTGGCGCCGCGTCTGGGGCAGGAGGGCGCCCATGACCTCCTTCAGACTTTCGCCGCCGCACACCGGTCGACGGGGGTCTCGCTCGATGACTTCATCGCTGCCCGTCCCGACATCGCCGGACGCATCGAGGGCATCGACATCGCCGGCCTGTCACAGCCGCAGGCCTACATCGGCCTGTCCGAGCGGATCTCCCGGCAGGTCAGCGGTCCGGAGAGATGAACAGGCCCAGCTGATCGACGCCGTCCTCCAGGCTCCGGGTGCGCTGCACGGTGCGCTCGGGGGCCCTGGTCTCCATCGCTGTCAGCAGGGACTCCAGAACCAGCAGCATCGTCCCGCGGCTCTTGAATCTCGGCGTCGGATCGGTGTGGACGAGCAGGACGTGGTCGGCGTAGATGCGCAGCGGGCTCGTCGCGCGGTTGGTGAGCAGCGCGGTGGCCGCGCCCCGTTTCCTGCCCATTCGCAGTGCGATCTCAACGGGCTTGGGGTGGCGGTCGAATGCGGTGGCGAAGATGACGGCGTCGGAGGTGATGTCGACCAGCTCGTGGGGATTCATGTCCGCGCCCGGGAGCAGGTGGACGTTGCCGCGGTGGTACTTGCTCAGCAGGTAGAAGTACCGCATCAGTGCGCGTCCGGTCGCCGCCGAGGCCAGGAAGAGTGGTCGGGTCTCATCTGCCAGCAGGTCGGCGATCCGGTCGAACTCGGCCGCCGAGGTGACGTCCAGCGTCTTCCCGATCTCGGCGACGGCCGCATTGAGATGCTGCGCCAGCTCGGCCCCGGGGCCTTCCGGGAGAGGCTGGTTCTGCCGTTGCAGGGGCCGGTCGAAGTTAGCCTCGACTTCGGCGCGGATCGAGGTCGAGAAACCCTTGAAGTCCTCGTAGCCGAGCTTGCGGACGAACCGGGTGACGGAGGCGACGCTCACGCCGGCGCCCGTTGCGATGGCCTCGAGATTCTGAAAGGCCAGGTTGGGGAAGGACGACTCGAAGTAGCCCGCGAGGGCGCGATCCGCGGCGGTCAGCCCATCGAGCGACGCGATCCGCGCGAACAAGTCCTGAGTCACGTTCCTGGCCTCCTGAGCGGTGCGTTCGCTGGTGTCAGCCTATCGTCGTGGCCATCGACCATCTGGATGACGCGGTCGCCCAGCGGGCATGGACTCATCCAGGAATGTCGGTGGCGTGGGGCACAGTAGCGGTCATCCGACGAAGGAATGACTGTGAACTGGACTGAAGCGCCCTGGTTGGGGCTGGACACCGAGACCACCGGCGCGAACCCGGCCCACGACCGCCTGGTCAGCGCGGCGCTGGTGCTGCGTCGGGGCGGCGCCAGCGAGGACGGGCCGGACGAGCCGCGCGCCTGGCTGGCCGATCCCGGCGTCCCGATCCCCGAGGACGCCACCCGCATCCACGGCATCAGCACCGAGACCGCGCGCTCCCAGGGGCGCCCGGTGATCGAGGTGCTCGACGAGGTGGCCGATGCACTGGTGGCGCACTGGTTGCAGGGTTGCCCGGTCGTCATCTTCAACGCCCCCTTCGACCTCACCGTCCTCAACAGCGAACTGCGCCGCCACCAGCTGGGGTCGCTGGAGGAGCGGCTCGGCGGGGCACCGGCTCCGGTGATCGATCCGCTGGTGCTCGACCATGCGCTGGACCGCTACCGGAAGGGCAAACGCACTCTGGCGGCGATGACGGCGGCCTACGGTGCGGCGCTGTCAGAGCGGGCGCACACCGCCGAGGCCGACGTCACGATGATGCTCGACGTGCTGGCCGCGATGGCCGCGAGATATCCGCAGGCGGCGACCATGAATGCAGCCCAGCTCCATGAATACCAGGTCGCCGAGCACCGGAAATGGGCCGACAACTTCGGTTCCTGGCTGCGCTCGAAGGGCAAGCCGGACGACGTCTCCCGCGCCTGGCCCCAGGAGTGAGAGCGCTGAATGTGTTAAAAAAGTGCCGGAATTTTAACACGTTCCCGCGACATGTTACGCGCGGTGACATGTCGCGACCTCAAGATCCTCGCCGGGAGGTCCGGGCGGTCCAGCGTCCGTCCCGGAACTCGACCTCGATCGGATAGTCGAAGGTCCGGGAGACGTTGCTGCTGGTGAGCACCTCGTCGGCCGGGCCCGCCGTGACCACCCTCCCGTCGGCCAGCAGCAGGGCGTGGGTGGTGGTGGTCGGCAGCTCCTCCAGGTGGTGGGTCACCAGCACCGAGGTGAGCCCGGGATGGGTCTCCGCCAGCAGATCGATCGTCTCCAGCAGCTGCTCCCGGGCGGCGACGTCCAGTCCGGTGGTGGGTTCGTCGAAGAGCATCAGTGCCGGCTCGGCGATCAGCGCCCGCGCGATGAGGGCCCGCCCCCGCTCGCCCTGGGACAGGGTCTGCCAGCGGTCCCCGGCGATCCTCGAGAGCCCCAGCTGCCCGATGAGATCGGCGGCCCGGGCCAGATCGGCCTGGCTCGGCGTCCACCTCATCGGCAGCAGGACGGTGCCGGTGATCCCGGTGAGCACCACCTCGGTCGTCGTCATCATCGGCCGCACCCGGTGCCGCGGGTCCACATGCCCGATGTGAGGGCGCAGCGCCTGCAGCTCCACCTTCCCCAGCTGATGGCCGAGCACCTTCACGGTGCCCGTGGTCGGGTGGACCATCGCTCCGCAGAACCCGAGGATGGTGGACTTCCCGGCGCCGTTGGCGCCCAGCATCACCCAGTGCTCGCCCCGACCGATCTCGAAGGAGACCTCGTGGAGGATCTCCTTGCCGTTGCGCCGGAAGGTGACGTCCTCCAGGCTCAGGACTGCAGGTGACGAGATATCCACCGTGATCTCCTCCGATCGGCCATGGGTCCCTACGACGGTACGGCCTGGGTCCGCTCCTCCCGCGGGACCGTCCACTCTCCGACCGGTCTCCCCGTCGTCCGGAAGGCCATAGTCTGGAAGACAGAACCCAGAATGGTCGGAGGAGATGCATGATGCCGGAGGAGTTCGACGTTGAGAGGCGATGGCCGGATCTGTTCGACAAGCTCGGGGGCCAGCAGCGAAGGTCGGTGGCCCAGGCGCTGGAGGAGGCGCGCGCGGAGGGGCGCGAGGTGACCCGTCAGGAGGTCGCCGATCTCATCGAGGAGACCCGCGGCACGATCGGTGCCGACGAGTACACCCGCAAGGACATGCCGCCGCGGTGACCGCCCGGGGCCGGCCTGTGCGCCTGACCTGAGAATGCGCCTGACCTGAGAATATGAGAAGCACCCCGCCAAGATGAGGAAATCTGATCCGGGGAATTCTTAGAATCGGGCAAAGTCACTTGCCAGCCCGATGAACACGGACGTTCTCGCGAATAAGAACGGCCGATGAATGTACCCGCCTGAACCTGTGCCGACCTATGGTTGATGGCGCAATTCAGAAAGGGGTACGGAAATGAAGACACGCAGATTCACCAGGACTGCCGCAGTCGCAAGCGCCGCCCTTCTCGGACTGGGGACGGTTGGTGCGGCAGCAACCACGGCCGATGCCGCGGGGGTTCCGAGCCAGACCGTCCCGGAATGCACGCAGGCGATGCTGAGCGCCTCCGTGACCCACATCCCGGGCTCTGACGGCGCCGGCCACACCGCCTACCAGCTGCGCCTCCAGAACGTCTCGACCCAGAACTGCCGCATCGCCGGATACCCGGGCGTCTCGGTGGTCGGCCACGGTGACGGCACCCAGATCGGACGGCCGGCCGATCGGCTCGATCCCGATGGGCAGCCGAAGGTGCTGATTCCCAATGCCAGCTCGTACGCCAGAATCGTCACCGTCAATATCGACAAGAACGGTGGCCCGCTGGGCTCGGACTGTCAGGTCGTGAATGCCGACGGGTGGCGGATCTACCCGCCGAATGAGACGAAGGCCCTCTACGCCCCGTCCCCGGGCCTGATGGCCTGTTCCAGTGACGTCAACTGGATTCAGGTGACCCAGATGAACACGTCACGCTGAGTGATCACGGGTCACAACCTGAAACCCAGCCGGGTCAGGAGCGGGTGGAGTCGTGGGAAGGCGCGGCCCCGCCCGCTCCATGCGGGGACCGGCTCGGCCTGCCAGATGGAGAAGGGTCGGCGATAGCGGTGGACGCGGTTGTCATGGACCCGGCCGGTCGCCGGGTTCCCCTCGATCCCCCGGAAGGCCACCGCCTCGAGTGCCGCCGTCCTGGCCCCGGTGGCGTCGATCAGGTTCCGCGTCACCAGGCACCGCTGCGGTGCGACGATCCGGCTCTCGTTGCCCGAGACCACCGCGATGCCGCGGGCGCATCCGCGCACCGTGTTGTCGGTGATCCGGATCCCCAGCCCGCCATGGGTGTCGATGCCCTCGCGGTCCACCAGTTCGATGACATTGCGCACCGCCCGGCAGCGGCGCGAGCGGGAGGCCTCGGTGTTGTCGGCGTCGGAGAAGGCGATGCCGTAGCCGTCGACGGTGCCCTCGGTCAGCGGGATGTCGACGATTCGGTTGCCGGCCACCAGCACGTCGACGCACGACAGGCACATCACCCCGGCGTAGAGCACGTGGTCGATCGAGTTCTCGAGCACCGACGCCCCCCGGCACCATTCCAGTCTCACGGCGTCCGATCGGCTGGCGGACAGGGAGCATCCTCGGATGACGACGTCGCGCAGCGGCGCCGCCGACGAGCCGTGGGCGCGGATGAGCTGTTCGCCCGGATCGCGCGTCGATCCCGGGACGGCCGACCCGCGGATGCGGACTCCCTCGATCCGTACCCGTGACGAGGCGATGTCGAATGCGGGTGCCCCCGGGGGAGCGACGACGTCCCCACCGATCAGGATGGTCGGCCGGGTGATGGGAAGCGGCTCCTGAAGCTCCAGGGGTGCGGTCGAGGAGACTCGCACGAGCCCTCCCGCATCCAGTGCTCGGCGCAGCGAATCGACAGTGTCCACCCGCCCAAGCATGCCCGATCGGGGCCGTGAAGGCCTTGACCGCGTCGGTGCCGCACCTACCGTCGGAGGTGGAAGGGGGACATAGCTGTGAAGGCTGTCGTACTCGAGAAGAAGAACGAACTCACTGTCCGCGAGGTCCCCGATCCGGGTCGTCCGGGAGAGGGCGAGCTGCGGATCGCACCGAGGTCAGTGGGGATCTGCGGATCCGACGTCCACTACGTCGAGAACGGGCGGATCGGGAAGTTCGTCGTGGAGAAGCCCATGGTGCTGGGCCACGAGGCCTCCGGGGTGGTGACCGAGGTGGGCCCCGGCGTCGAGGGATTCGCCGTCGGCGACCGGGTGGCGATGGAACCCGGAATCCCAGACCTGTCATCGAAGGCCTCCCGGCTGGGCATGTACAACGTCGACCCGGCCGTCCGGTTCTGGGCCACCCCGCCCGTCGACGGCTGTCTGTGCGAGGCCGTCGTCCACCCCGCCGATTTCACCTACCACCTGCCCGACGAGCTGAGCTTCGGCGAGGGGGCGCTGCTGGAGCCGATGGCGGTGGCCGTGCACGCCGTCGAGAAGGGCGGCGTGAAGCCCGGCGACACCGTGGCCGTCTCCGGCGCCGGAACCGTTGGGCTGCTCACCGCCTGCATCGCCCTGGCCTGCGGCGCGGGGAAGGTGTACATCTCCGACGTCGCCGTGGCGAAACTCGACACCGCCGGTCAGATTCCCGGCCTGCGCACCGTCAACCTCCAGCAGGAGGTGCTCTCCCAGGCCGTCGCCGACGAGACCGACGGCTGGGGAGCCGACGTCGTGCTGGAGGCGTCCGGGGCGATGAGCGCCTACAAGGACCTCTGGAAGGTCGGTGCTCCGGGCAACACCACGGTGCTGGTGGGGATGCCGGCCGGCGAGGTGCCGGTCGACGTCGTGGAGCTGCAGAGCCGCGAGACACAGGTCGAGACCGTGTTCCGCTACGCCAACGACTACCCGAGGGCGATCGAGCTGGCCGCCTCCGGGAGGGTCGACCTGTCGAGGTTCATCACCGAGACGTTCAGGATGGAGGACGCCGTACGCGTCTTCCAGCGGGCCGCCGAGTCCCGTCCCACGGACCTGAAACTGCAGTTCGATCTGAGCTGAGCCCCGGAAGGAGACGATGGGAAGATGACCAGGAGATTCCGGATCCGAATTCCCGGCCTGCTGCGCTCTACCGCCAGGACCAGGCGCCGCGGCTCCTGGGGAGTGTCGGTCAAGCGCCGCGGCCGCCCGAGGCGCTCCGTCACGGTGCGCACCGGCGGGCGCCGGCGCCGGGCGCGCCGCTGAGGCCGACAGACACCGGAGGAGCCGAGATGGGCAACGGCAGGAACAGTGGGAAGAGGGCAGTACCGCCCGACGTCGCGCCGACCCTGCATGCCAGGAGTCCGATGGTGCGCCGTCTCCCGCGCCCGGCCTCCGGCACGCCTGACGGGCTGCCGAGTATCGGCCGATGAGCCATTTCGGTTCACCCTCCCCGGAGTACGGTGCCGGAAAATGCATTCGATCAGCATTGGGGTGGGCTCATGATCAACCGGAATGCGACACGTACCGCGGCACTGACCGGGGCGGCCCTGCTCGGCCTTACGATGACGGCCTGCGGAGGCGACGGCGGCTCCTCGGCCGCCACGCCGACGGCAGGTGACGGCAGCTCGACTGCCGCCGCACCGACGTCGGCGTCGAGCCCCAGCAGCGTTCAGACCACATTCGCGTCCTCGGGCACCGGTGGGGACCAGACGACGCCGACCGGCACTACCAGTTCGTCGGGGTCGTCAGGCACAACTGGATCGGGCGACCGGCAGCCGGCGCGTTGCGGCACATCGGCACTCAAGGTGAGCGTCGCCGAGGGCCATCCCGCGGCCGGGCACCTGAGCTACCGCATCCGTTTCCAGAACACGTCGGGGCACCCCTGCGTCATCCAGGGCTTCCCGGGCGTCTCGGCGGTCGGCCACGACAACGGCACCCAGCTGGGCAAGGCCGCCTCCCGTTCCGGGGACAGCGGCAGCAGGATCACGCTGATTCCCGGCGCCAGCGGCTACGCCTCCATCTACGCGGTCAATATCGGTGACGGCGGAGGTCCGCTCGGAGACGAGTGCAAGGTCGCGAAGGCCGACGGATGGCGGATCTACCCGCCGGGTGAGACGCGCGCCGTCTATGTGGCCCAGTCGGGGATGACGGCCTGCACCTCGCAGTCCGACTGGCTGCAGATCGGCTCGGTCCAGCCCGCCTCGTGACCGAATTCACTCAGGAGAAGGGCTGGTCTGCGCGTCGCAGCGTGCAACAGTGGGCACAGATATCAGCGGTGAACCTCTCGTGAGGAGCATTCGATGACCACATCCGCGACAAACACAGACCAGATCAACACAGAGCAGCTGCGGGAGTTGGCCGCCCAGCTGCGGGTCGACTCGATCCGCTCCAGCACCAGCGCCGGATCCGGCCACCCGACGTCCTCCCTGTCGGCGGCCGACCTGCTGGCGGTGCTGATGAGCCGGCATCTGCGCTACGACTGGGACGAGCCGGAGAACCCGGCCAACGACCATCTCATCTTCTCCAAGGGGCACGCCTCCCCGCTCATCTACTCGGTGTTCAAGGCCGCCGGGCAGATCACCGAGGAGGAGCTCGTGGAGGGCTACCGGCGCTTCGGCTCTCGGCTTCAGGGTCACCCGACCCCGGTTCTGCCGTGGGTCGACGTCGCCACCGGCTCGCTGGGGCAGGGCCTGCCCGACGGGGTCGGCGTCGCCTTGGCCGGCAAGTACCTCGACAAGCTGCCCTACCGGGTCTGGGTGGTGTGCGGCGATTCCGAGCTCGCCGAGGGATCCATCTGGGAGGCCGTCGACAAGGCCTCCTACTACGACCTCGACAACCTCGTCGCGATCGTCGACGTCAACCGGCTCGGCCAGCGCGGCGCCACCGAACTGGGCTGGGACGTCGACGCCTACGCCCGCCGGTTCGAGGCCTTCGGCGCCCGCGTGATCACCATCGACGGCCACGACCTCGATGCCATCGACGCCGCCCTGACCGACGCCGAGAATCCCGACGGGCGGCCCACCGTCATCCTGGCCCGGACCGTCAAGGGCAAGGGCGTCCCGCAGGTCGAGGACAGCCCCGACTGGCACGGCAAGCCGCTGCCCTCCGACATCGCCGATGCCGCGATCGAGAGCCTCGGCGGGGTGCGCAACGACGTCGTCACGGGGCCGCGACCGGGCGTGACGACCCCGTCCCCGGCCCCGCTCGCCACCACGGTGGAACTGCCGAGCTACGAACCCGGCCAGGAGATGGCCACCCGCAAGGCCTACGGTGCGGCGCTCACCGCGGTGGGCCGGGCTGATCCCAAGGTCGTCGCCCTGGACGCCGAGGTGTCCAACTCCACGGGCACCGGCGACTTCGTCAAGGCCATCCCGGAGCGCTACTTCGAGATGTTCATCTCGGAGGCTCAGCTCATCGGCTCGGCCACCGGGCTGAGCGTGCGCGGCTACAAGCCCTTCGTGTCGACCTTCGCGGCGTTCCTCACCCGCGCCTTCGACTTCATCCGAATGGGTGCCATCTCACAGGCGGATCTGCGCATAGCCGGCTCTCACGCCGGGGTGGAGATCGGCGCCGACGGCCCCTCCCAGATGGCCCTGGAGGATCTGGCCATGATGCGCGCCGTGGAGGGTTCCACGGTGCTGTATCCCAGCGACGCCACCAGCACGGTGGCGCTGGTGGCCCGGATGGCGGCCACCGACGGCATCAGCTACCTGCGCACCACGCGCGGCGGCTACCCGGTGCTCTACGACTCCGACGAGACCTTCCAGATCGGCGGGTCGAAGGTGCTGCGCTCCGGCGAGCAGGACCAGGTGACCCTGGTCGGCGCCGGGGTGACGGTGCATCAGGCTATCGCGGCGGCCGACCGACTCGCCGAACAGGGTATCGGCGCCACGGTGATCGACGCCTACTCGGTCAAGCCGATCGACGCCGGCACCCTGGAGAGGGCCGTGCGCCGGACCAACGGGAGACTCGTCATCGCCGAGGACCACCACCCGCAGGGCGGCCTGGGCGAGGCGGTGCTCTCGGGGCTGGCCACCTTCGGGATCCGCGACCTCGACGTCGCCCACCTGGCGGTGCGCGGCATTCCCGGATCGGGTACGAGCGCCGAACTGCTCGGGTGGGCGGGCATCGACGCCGACGGGATCGCGAAGGCGGCGAAGCGCCTCATCGGCTGACCCCCTAGGCTGGGGCCGTGAGCGCAGCAGGCGGGACGGGCCGGGTGCGGGCGATGGCCTTCGACATCGACGGGACGCTGGCCGGGGGCGACATGCAGGTCTCGGAGCGGTCCTGCCGGGTGCTCGCACGGCTTCCCGCCGCCGGCATCACGCCGATCACCATCACCGGGCGCGCCCTGCCCGCGGCGCGGCTCCCGCTGGAATCGGTCGGCACCCCCGGCTACGTGGTGGGCTGCGGCGGCGGCATCGCGATCTCCACCCCCGGCCAGGACGTCCTGTTCCGCAGGCCGATGCCCCCGGCGGTCGTCGATGAGGTGCTCGGGATCGCCGAGGAGTTCGGCCTGGTGCCGACCGTCTTCGGCGACGAGGAACTGTACGCCACGACCCGCGACGACCGCTCGGCGCGGATCCTGGAGGCCTCCAATCTGCACCGCCGCGTCGTCGTCACCGATGACCTGCGCGGCGTCGAGGCCATCAAGATGATGGTGCAGGGTCCGAAGGATCATCTCGACCGGATCACTCCGCGGATCAAGGCGCGGTTCCCCACCATGCACAGATCGCTGCCCGAGTTCTTCGAGACCTCGGCGCCGGGGGCCGACAAGAAGCCCGCCATCCTGGACGTGCTCGACCGGATCGGCGTCGAGGCGTCCGACTGCATGGGATTCGGGGACGGGGAGAACGACGTCGCCTGGCTCGAGGCGATCGGCCACCCGATCGCGATGGGCAATGCCCGGGACGACGTCAAGGCCGTCGCCGGGCGGGTGATCGGGCCCAACACCGACGACGGGGTCGCCCGGTTCCTGGAGGACTGGCTGGGCTAAAGGCCCATCGAGAACTCGACGAAATGCAGCCCCTCCACCCGCGGGATGCCGAACCGCTCGTCGCCGTAGGGGAACGGCGAGGTGGCGCCGGTGGGGCGGAATCCGCGACGCTCGTACCAGGCGATGAGATCGGTGCGCGCAGCGATGACGGTCAGACGCATCTCCGCCAGCCCCCAGTCCTCGCGGGCCACCCGGCAGGCCTCGGACAGCAGGTGCTTGCCCAGCCCGTGGGCCTGGGCCGCCGGGTCGACGGCGAACATTCCGAAGTAGGCGTGATCGGGCCTGCGCTCCACCTGGCAGGTGGCCACGATGCGGCTCCCCTCGCGCAGGGTCAGCAGGCCGCCGTCGCGCTGGTCGATGAGGTCGCCGATCTCCTCCAGATCGGTGCGCTGGCCGTCGAGCAGCCCCGACTCGGTGGTCCAGCCCGCGCCTTCCCCCTTGGCCCGGTAGGCGGCCTCCACGATCCGGTGGATGCGTCCGGCGTCGTCGGGGGCGGCGAAGCAGGTGCTCATGGTGGTGGTCACATCGGTCACGACGGCAAGTATGCGTCCGGACCCGCCCCGTATAGAGCCATGTTCATCTGTCGACGACTCGGGTAGAATGTCGGAAAGTCTGATTGTCGAACCAGGTGAGGTGATGAGGATGAAGACGCGTCTACGTGGCAAGGGCCAGATCACCCTGCCGGCGGAGGTCCGGAAGTATCTTCACGTCCGAGAAGGGGATGACATCGCCTTCACTCTCGAGTCAGGGCGCGTCGTCCTGACCGGGCTGACCGAGGTGCCAACGGATCAATCGTGGTTCTGGACGGAGGGTTGGCAGCAGGGGGAGCGAGAGGTCAACGAGCAGATCGCTCGCGGGGAAGGCACCGTCCACGGCGACGGGGACGAGTTCTTGGCCGCACTCGACGAGCGCTGATGGCGCCCACATTCGAGACCGAACCGCGATTCTTCAAGGACCTACGGGCGCTCAGTCCGACCGATCGGCGTCGCTTCAGATCCGCAGTGACACAGTTCATCGAAGACCTCAGGAGGGGAGACGGATTCCGTAAAGGCCTGCGGGTGAAACGTGTCGAGGGCACCGCAGACATCTGGGAGATGACTTTCGCGCCAAATGGTCGGGCTACCTGGCAGTACGGGGATGAAGTGCATCCAGGTGAGCCTCATGTCATCTGGCGTCGCGTCGGAACCCATCAGATCTTCGGGCGGCCGTGAGGCGCCCCATCAGCCCTGGTCGCGCTGCAGCCCGTCGCGCACCTCTCCGACCAGCTCCTCGAGGATGTCCTCCAGGAAGAGCACCCCCCTCACCGTGCCGTCGGCGTCGACCACCTCGGCGCAGTGGCCGCCGGTGCGCTGCATGTGGTGCATCGCGTCCTCCACCTCGTCGGTGTCGTGGACCCGCTCCATCCGCCGGATCCGCCACGGCGTCACCGGTTGGTCGCGATCCGGGCCCTGGGCGTAGAGCACGTCCTTGAGGTGCAGGTAGCCGACGATGACGCCGCTGGGGTCGGCGACCGGGAAGCGGGAGAAGCCGGTCACCGCCACCTCGTGCTCCACCTGGGCGGGTGTGCAGTCGGCCGGCAGGACGTCGAGTTCGGTCAACGGGACCATCGCGTCGCCGGCCGAGCGCTCCGAGAACTCCAGGGATCCCGACAGCAGCCCCAGGTCGTCGCGGATCTTGCCCTCCTGCTCGGACTGCTCGACGATCGAGGCCACCTCCTCGGCGGTGAAGGCCGCCGAGATCTCGGAGCGCGGCGTCAGCCCGGCCTTGCGGACGAACCAGTTCGCGACGTGATCCATCAGGTAGATCACCGGTTTGAAGACCCTGCCGATCGCCACCAGCGGTGGAGCCAGCAGGAGCAGCGCGTTCTGCGGCATCGCGATCGAGAGGTTCTTGGGCACCATCTCGCCGAAGACCACATGGAGGTACACCACCAGCAGGAGGGCGACGGCGAAACCGACGACGTGGGAGGACGCCTCCGGCAGTCCGGCGGCGACCAGCGGGCCCTCGACCAGGTGGGCGATGGCCGGCTCGGCGACCACACCGAGGGTGGTCGACGCCACGGTGACCCCCAGCTGGCAGATCGACAGCATGTGGGAGACGTGCTCCAGGGCGTACATCGCCGTCGTCGATCCGCGCCTGCCCTCGGCGTACAGCGGCTCGATCTGGGCGCGCCGCGACGAGGTCACGGCGAACTCCCCGGCCACGAAGAAGGCGTTGACGCCCAGCAGCAGGACGGTGATGAGAAGACCGGTCACGGGGCTCACCTGTCGGCCTCCTCGTTCTCTTCCTCGGGTTCGGGAGCCGGTGTGACGGTCAGCGTCAGCACCCGCCTCTCGCGCATCCGCGCCACCTGGAGGCCGACGCCGTCGACCTCGACGCGATCTCCCGCCTCGGGGATCTTCTCGAGGTATGCCATCACGAGTCCGCCGAGAGTCTCGTAGCGGGCGTCCTCGGGCACGACGACGCCGGTGCGCTCCTTGAGCTCGTCGGGCCGCAGCCGTCCGGGCACCAGGTAGGTGCCGTCGGGCAGCGGCCGGATTCCCAGGCGGCGCTGGTCGTGCTCATCGGCGACCTCCCCGACGATCTCCTCCACGACGTCCTCCAGGGTGACCACCCCGGATACGCCGCCGTACTCGTCGACGACGACCGCCATCTGGAGGCCCTCCTCGCGCAGCCGCACGAGCAGCGTCTGCAGATTCACGGTCTCGGGTACCCGGGGGGCCTCGGCGATCAGCGAGGAGGACATCACCGGGACCTGCTCGCGGCGCTCGAAGGGCACGCCCACCGCCCGGCGCAGGCTCACCAGGCCGAGCACGTCGTCGAAACTGCTCCCGATCACCGGGAAGCGGGAGTGGCCGGTCTCCTCCGCCAGAGCGACGACGTCGGCCGCCGTCGCGGACTCGGGAAGGGTGGTGACCAGGCCGCGGTCGGTCATGACGTCGACAGCGGTGAGCTCCTTGATGTGGATGGACTTGGTGAGCAGGCTGGCGGTGGAGATGTCCAGGGTGCCCTCCTCGGCGCTGTGACGCACCAGGGCCGCGAGCTCGGTGGCCGAGCGGGCCGAGGAGATCTCCTCCCGGGGTTCGATGCCCATCCGGTGCAGCAGCCAGTTCGCTGAACCGTTGAGGACGACGATGAGGGGGCGGAAGAGGGTGGTGAAGAACATCTGGACCGGGGCCACCTTGCCGGCGGTCCACATCGGGTGGGCCATCGCCATGTTCTTGGGCACCAGTTCGCCGAAGAGCATCGAGAACAGGTTGATGAGGACGGCGGCGACGAAGGCGGCGATGGCGGTGGCCAGGGCCTGGGCGAGGCCGGCATTGCCGAGCGCGCCGGTGAGCATGTCGGCGATCGACGTCTGGGTGGTGTAGCCCAGCAGGATCGTGGTGAGGGTGATGCCCACCTGGGTACCCGACAGCTGGGTGGACAGCGATCGGGAGGCCTTGAGGACGGTGGCGGCCCCGGACTCCCCGGAGGCGGCCTTGCGCTCCACGGAGGCCTGGTCGAGGGCGACCAGGGAGAACTCCGCGGACACGAAGATCGCGTTGCCGGCCACCAGCATGACGCCGAGAACCAGCATGAGGATGTCAAACCACACGGAGCGCCTCCTGGAGGTGGGTCTCCGGGGTGGCGGGGGCCTCAGGAATGGAGGGAGGAGCCGGTAATCGGCCGCTACTGTCACTGTCCATGGTGGGGCCAGTGTAGTGACTTCCGGCCGGCGGCGACCCGGTGCCGGGCCTTCGCCAACAGCTCACAGGGTCGATGACCGGCTTCCCGCACATGCCTGTTGGCTGCGTCGCAGATCGCGTTACGGTGATGATTGTCCCCAACGAGAGGAGACCATATGGCCGAGGATCAAAGTAGGTAAGGACGGCTTCGGGCACGTGCCCGTGTCGTCGACACAACGAACCCTGTG
Source organism: Acidipropionibacterium virtanenii (assembly GCF_003325455.1). NCBI lineage: Bacteria > Bacillati > Actinomycetota > Actinomycetes > Propionibacteriales > Propionibacteriaceae > Acidipropionibacterium > Acidipropionibacterium virtanenii. The sequence continues at coordinate 3,137,300 of NZ_CP025198.1, read as the reverse complement.
GGGGCGCACCGCTTCGGTGCGCCCCCACAGGCGCGTCCGGGGTGGATAGCGGCGGCCGCCCTCGGGGGGCCGCGTGCTGTGCTCACCGATTGCTCACCGATTGCTCACCGATAGAGTGCCGTCATGCCAGGGGTGATCGAAGCCGTCAACGTCGTCTCCCAGTTGCACCGGTCCCCGGGGACCGTCGGGGTGACGGCCATCGACAAGCGGCCGGTCGAGGGGGCTGTCGCGGTGCGGCCGTACGGGCTCTACCGGGACGTCCAGGCCGATCGGAAGCATCACGGCGGGCTGTTCCAGGCCGTCTACGCCTTCTCCCGCGAGGAGTACCGCTACTGGCGGGGACAGTTCGGACGGGATCTGGAGGCGGGGGAGTTCGGGGAGAATCTCACGACCTCGGGCATCGCGCTGGATGATCTGGAGATCGGCGCGACGGTGCGGGCCGGTTCCGCGGTGCTGGAGGCCACGGCGCCGCGCACGCCCTGCAATGTCTTCGCCGACTTCCTGGAGCGGAAGAACCTCATCAAGGAGTTCACCGCCCACGGGCGCACCGGGGTGTATTTCCGGGTGGTGCGTCGCGGGGAGGTGAGCGCCGGCGATCAGATCACCGTGCTGGCGACGCCGGGGCACGGCGTCAGCGTGGCGGACGTGTTCGGCGGGGTCGACGAGGCGTCGGCGCGTGCGCTGATCGACTGGTCGGTGGGCACCGGGACCGCCCTGCACCGCGAGGTGGCGGCGATCGCGGCCCGGGCGTCGGGGGTTGACGTCGCCTCGATCCCCACGGAGGTGCGCGGCTGAGAGCCGGGGATGCGGTCGGCGTCAGGACGGGGGTTCGGCGCGGTCGTCGAGGGTGAGCTGGAGGAAGGTGAGATCCAGCCATCCGCCGAATTTGACCCCCACCTGGGGTAGGTGGCCGACAGCCGAGAACCCGAAGCGTTCGTGGAGGCGGATCGAGCCGGTGTTGGCGGCGTCGATCCCCGCCACCATGACGTGGACGCCCCGAGCGCGGGCGCGATCGATGATGGCTGCCATGAGTGCGGTGCCGGTGCCGCCGCCGTGCAGATCGGGATGGACGTAGATCGAGTGCTCCACGGTGTGGCGGTAGCCGTCGAAGGGCCGCCACTGGCTGTAGGAGGCGTAGCCCAGGATGTGTTTCTCGCCGGGCGTCTCAGTGTTGACGGCCACCAGGACCGGATCGCCGGCCTGCTGATGGTCGGCGATCCAGGCTCTGCGGTTCGCGACGTCGACGGTGCGGGTGTCCCAGGTGGCCGTCGAGTGTCGGATCGCATGGTTGTAGATCTCGGCGATGGCTGCCGCGTCCTCGGCGGTGGCGTCGCGGATGTCCAAGGTCTTCTCCCTCTTCTCATCGGAGTGCGGGCTTCGAGAATATGGGCGGTGCCCGATCCATGATGGCGCACCGGTGGCCCCGGCCTCGACTAGCCTCTGCCGACATGGCTGTCGCACGGTGTCCCTCCTTCGTCATGGACTGCCCGGATCCGCGGGTGCTCGCGGAGTTCTACGGTGAGCTGCTCGGCTGGTCAGTCGACATCGACGATGACGGTGAGTGGGCCGAGATATGCCGTGGGGAGACGGACTGCATCTCCTTCCAGCGGGTGGCCGGCTACCGCGCGCCGCAGTGGCCGGGGCAGGAGGTGCCCCAGCAGATGCATCTCGACGTCGAGGTCGACGATCTGGATGACGCCGAGGCCGCCGTGCTGCGGATGGGCGCGACGAAGCACGAATATCAGCCCAGTGAGCGGGGCAGCTTCCGGGTCTTCCTGGATCCGGCCGGCCACCCGTTCTGCCTGTGCGCATCGGCCGGCGGCGGGGCGGTGGGGTCTGGGAGCTGAGCCGGTTGGCCTCCAGTGGTTTTCCACTGCTGATCGGATCCCGATCACTTCCGGTGGGCCGCCGATCATTCTTGCGTGGAGCCCGGCGCCTGGTGCCTGACGGCTTCTGCTCCGGTGCCTGTTCCTGGCCCGGGTGTGGGGGTGGGGGGATGGAGGTGCGGGCTTCCCCTCCTCCTTGTGTCATCTATGCGATGAGGGGTGTCTGCTCGGGTGGGTCGTCATCCCGGTGCCCCATTCCTGCTGGGCTCGATTCGGTGCCCGGTGGAACCACAGCCTTCCCCCTGAAATCCACTCCTGATCCGTGGGCGGAGTTCTCCCGGTGTTCAGGGGTCTGTCCTTGCGCGGGGGCCTGATCCTGGGCTGTGGCGAGGTGTCGGGCGAGTCGTCGGGGTGGGGTGAGCTTCGGCCGTTTGTGCTCGTCGAGGGTGATGGTCCACTGGTCGGCGGCGGGGTTGAACCGGTCGGGTTCTACGACGCCGTGGTGGTGGCGGCACAGAGTGGCGAGGTTATCGAGGCTGGTGGGTCCCCCGGCCCACCACGGAGTGATGTGGTGGGCGTCGCAGACCGCGGCGGGGATGGCGCAGCCGGGGAAGACGCAGGTCTTGTCGCGCAGCCTCAGCGCGGCCCGGATCTGGGGTGTGATCAGGCGCCGCGTCCGTCCGACGTCGAGGACCGCGGAGTCGGCGCCCAGGATGGCGGGAAGGATATCGACGTCGCAGCAGATGCGCCTCAGTGTTGAGGCGGGGATCTGCTGGCCGGTCTCCAAGGTTCCGGTGAGCCGGTTCAGTTGATCGGGGGTCATGGCTGTGTCGTCGGGACGGGTGCCGGACTGGGCTGCGGTGGTGGCCAGGTTGAGGAGGCTGGTGTAGTCGAGGGTCACGACCAGGCGCGCGGCCTCGCCTGTCCGGGTCGCTCCGCCGTTGTGACCGGCCGTCTCGCCTGCTGCTCGGGTGAGATCCAGGAGAGCGTCGGACTGCCGTTGAGCGGTGGTGCGGGCCTCCTGCTCGGCCAGCTGCTTGCGGGCGGTGAAGTACTCAGTGTCCGCGAGTGTGCCCGAGCGGCGCTGCTGCTGGAGGGCCTTGATGTGGTCGGACTCGTCGCGGCGTCCGTGTTCGACGGCGGCCTGGACGGCGGCTTTCAGCTGAGCTGCTTCCAGGGTGGGCAGCTGGCCCCAGAAGCGGACCTGGCCGTCAGTCTCCTCACTGAAATGCAGGGCGCGGTTCTTGACGGCCTGGCGGCGTTGGCGTTCCAGCCGTGCGGCCTTGTCGGCTGCTGAAGGAGCGAGGTCGGGGGCGACGCGTTCCAGGACGTGGTCGGCACTGCCTGTGATCTGGCGGGTGGTGGAGGTCTCGGCCGTGTTGAGGAGTTCGGCCGCGGCGGCCTGGCGCTGGGCCGGCGTCATCTCGTGGCGGGGAAGATCGCGCAACACGGCGCCGATGGCGGCGGCCTTGGTCGGGGAGACGGTTCCGGCCAGGGCGGCGTCGCGCACCTGGGGGTCGGTGGTGATGCGGGAGGCCTGATGGATGACGCCGAGGGCCTCTTTGGGGTTGCGGGCTTCTGCGGTGGCCAGGTAGTCGGACAGGGGTGTGCCGGCTGCCTTCTCGGCGGCGCAGGTTTTCGCGGCCCGGTCGGTCCAGATTGCGGCTTCGGCGCCGATGCGGTCGGCGAGGCGGCGCATGGCGTTCATGGCGGCCAGAGTCTGGGCTTCCGTCATGGTGGCGGCGCAGGTGTGGTCGAGGTGGTCCAGGGCCTCCTTGATGACCATTACGGTCTGCCACACGTCGCGTTTCCCATCCATGTACACACTGTATTAGATGACAACACCGGAATCCATACCGTGTCCCTAAGAATCTGGCCTCCATATTCTTAGAATGAAACCTTGACGGGCTGGTATGTGTTGTGCCTTTGGCTGAGCAGGTATTGCTGGAGTCAGGAGATTCGTACGCGTGAGACTGTGTCGGACTCTGACGGACAGACGCATCCGGGGAACGCCCTTTTCAGGGACTTCCATGCCGCATCCCGCACGCAGCGCCAGAGTTTGAACGCAGCGCCTGAAATACCTGGCGCTGCGTTCAAACTCTGGCGCTGCGTGAATTCTGGCGGACGGGAGGATGTGAGGCTGTGTCAGATCCGTGCGGATTGACGTCCCGGGAGTTGGTGTTCGCTGTACCGTGGCCAGATGGCGGCGCGAGGGATGCAGGAGGCGACGGTCGTCGTCATCGGCGCCGGTCAGGCGGGCCTGTCGGCCGGATACCACCTGGCGCGCCGTGGCTTTCACAGCGCTCTGATTCCGGCATCGGCACCCGGCGCGGCTTCGCCGGCCCATCGGCCCAGCTTCGTCATGCTCGACGCCAACCCGGCCCCCGGTGGAGCCTGGCAGCATCGATGGGAGTCGCTGCACATGGCCACGGTCAACGGCATCTTCGGACTGCCCGGCTTCCCCACTCCCGACGTCGATCCCGAAGAACCCAGCAGAGAAGCCGTACCCACCTATTTCGAAGCCTTCGAGGAGCGCAATCGACTTCCGATTCTGCGCCCGGTCCGGGTTGAGGTGGTCGGCAGGGCCGATGACGATCCGGAGGGTGATCTCGTTGTCGAGACCGACGCCGGCCGATGGTGGACGCGCGCCGTCATCAATGCGACTGGTACCTGGAACAATCCGGTGCTCCCTGGATACCCGGGCAAGAATGTCTTCACAGGCCGTCAGCTCCACACCCGCGATTACGTCTCCGCCGCAGAGTTCGCCGGGCAGCGGGTCGCGATCGTCGGAGGCGGCATCTCGGCCGTCCAGCAACTCGAGGAGATCTCCCGATCGGCCACGACGTTCTGGTACACGCGTCGCGAACCGGTCTTCCGCGATGGCCCGTTCCGTCCCGAGGTCGAGGGGCGTCAGATCATCGCAAGTATCACGGCCGCCATCGAGGCCGGGGCGCCGCCCGGCAGTATCGTCGCCAACACCGGTCTCACGTGGTCGCCCTACGCCATCGCCGCCCGTGATCGGGGAGCCCTGGTGCGCCGACCCATGTTCACCGCGATCGAACCGCACGGCGTCCGCGAGGCCGACGGCTCATTCACCCCCGTCGATGCGATCCTCTGGGCCACCGGATTCCGCCCCGACCTGGCCCACCTGGAGCCGCTGCACCTCAAGAACGACCGCGGCGGCATCGAGATGCGCGGTACGCAGGTGCTCGCCGAACCGAGGGTTCATCTCATCGGTTACGGACCCTCGCAGTCGACGGTCGGTGCCAACCGGGCGGGGCGCGACGCGATCCGTCGGCTGACACGGTGGTTGGGCATGTCCAACTGACCGATTCCGTCGCTCGGCAGGATGCCGGGAAACTCCGGGAATGACCCTGGCAGGGGGACAGAATCGGGGGTCATGGAAGCCTTCGGGGACTCCGAGTCGGTGCGGGTGACGTCTGCCGACGGCACCGCGATCCAGGCGTACCGGTTCGGCAGCGGCGCCCCGGTCGTCATCGTCGGCGGGGCGTTTGCGACCGCGGAGGCCGGTGTCGATCTGGCATCTGCCCTGGCCGGAGCCGGGTTCGAGGGCTGGACTTATGACCGGAGGGCGCGCGGCGGCAGCGGCGACACCACGCCCTATGCCCCGCAGCGGGAGGCCGAAGGATCTGGCGGCGGTGATCTCGGCGACCGATCGTCCGACTGCTGTGCTGGGCCATTCCTCCGGTGCCGTGCTGGCCTACTTCGCGGCCGGAGAAGGGGTTCCGGTGCGCCACCTCTTCCTCTCCGAGCCGCCCTTCAGTTTCGCGGACGACCGGGCGGCTGCCGCCCTCCCGGCCCGGCTCCAGGCGATGGTCGACGCCGGGCGGGCCGCCGACGCGGTGACCACCTTCCAGATAGAGGCGGTCGGGCTTCCGGAACAGATGGTCGAGCAGATGAGACAGACGCCCATGTTCGCCCAGCTCGTCCCGCTCGCGCAGTCGGTCGTCCACGACGCCACGCTGCCCCGACCCTCGCAGAACATGCTGGCGGTGACGTCGCCCATCACCATCCTGCTGGGCGACGAGACCTTCCCGATCCTGTCCCGATCCTGCGAGCAGCTCGACGAGGCCCTTCCTGGCGCCGAGCTGGTGAGGGTCCCCGAGTCGAAGCACCACAGCATCGACGCGGCGGCCACGACGAGAGTCATCACCGCCAGGCTGGCCTGAACGCCGGATCGACGGCGGGGATCCCGGCAGAACTGGATCGACGAGTGAGGACGAGACGATCCCTACGGCCGCCTGGCGCACGATCGTGGTCGATGCGGGGTGCCCAGGCCGCGGGATGAGGATGTGCGAGGTCGTTCTGATCAGTTGAGAATTCGATATCTCACGGACCGGTGACCGCACGCAGGAGACGGTCGCCCATTCTCGCGAAGCGCTCGCTGTCGGCGGAGTGGAGCAGGAAGTTCAGCCCGAGGTGGACTGCCCATAGGCGCGCCCGGTCCCAGGTGGCGTCGTCGACGGGCTCCCCGCCGCCGGCGGCGGTCCGAAAGCGGCGGCGGGCATCGGCGTCGAAGAGCATCCATGCGACGGCCAGGTCGACCGCGGGATCGCCGGAGGTGAGGTCTCCGAAGTCGAGGACTGTCGAGATCCGATCGTCGGTGACGAGTAGGTTCGCGGCGTGCAGGTCGCCGTGTACCCACACCGGGGGCCCGTGCCACGCCGGTGTCGGGGCGAGTTCGTCGACCAGTTCGGCAAGGTGATCACGGCCCGGGCCCAGGCGCTCGAGGTTGTCGCGGATCCTCGGCAGCAGGGCGGTGACCGGAACGTCGCGGTAGGGGTTGCTCGGGGCGTCGGCCGGTGCCGGACGGTGAAGGGCGTGCAGGAAGGAGCCGAGCCGATCGGCCTCGCGGGAGGGATCGGCGAGGGCGACGTCGGCGGCCATATCGCCGTCGAACCACGGGCAGATGCTCCAGGCCCAGGGATATCCGAGTCCTGGCCGACCCTCCCTGACTGGGGAGGGCACCGAGATCGGCAGCCCTTCGGCCAGACCGGGTAGCCAGCGCTGCTCGTGGAGAACCAGGCTCGCGGCGAGACGGCGGCGGGGAAGGCGGGCGAGGAGGTCGGCGCCGATCCGCACGATGACGTTGTCCCAGCCATTGGCCGCGACAGTCAGTTCGCGATCGGCCAGGTCGGGATGCTGGTCGGAGAGCAGGGCTCGCAGCAGATCAACCGTGATGTCGACCTCCGCCGGGGGAGTCGACTCCAGGGTGGGCGGCAGGCCATCGTCGGCCGTGGGCGTGCTGGTCATCTGGTGGAGCATAAGGGACAGTGAGACCTGCCTCGGTGCTCCGTCAGAGATACGGCCGGGTGATCAGTTCGAGGTAGTGACCAGATGGATCGAGCAGGTAGACGCCTCGGCCGCCGTGCTCGTTGTTGATCTCGCCCGGTCGGGTGCGCTGAGGGTCGGCCCAGTGCTCTCGGTGCTGCGCCTTGATCGTGGCGCAGGCACGGTCGAAGTGCGCATCATCGACGAGGTAGGCGTAGTGCTGGGGAGGGAACTCGACGGGTGGTGCTGCGAACTGCAACATAACGCCGTCGCCGATCCTGACGTTGACGAACGGCCCCCATGAGGGCAGCTCCTCGGCTTCGAGAAGGTCGCGGTAGAACGCGGCCATCTCGGCCGGATCGGTTGAGGCGATGATCGTGTGATTGAAACGCGCTGTCATGATTCTCCTTGTGGTCTGCGTTGACGGGTTGAGGTCACGCAGACACTCGGAGGGGCGCGGATCAGACCGCGACCAGGTTGCCGTCCCGGGAACGACCCAAGCGGGTCTGACTGGTCATCACCTTCGGCAGCCTACCAACTCGCGGTCCTGCCGACGCCGGGCCCGAGTTCCAATCCGAAGCCCTGAGCAGGACCGTCGAGGTGACCGCCACCTTCGGCGCCTGCGAACTCATGGTCTCCTCCGACTGAGAGCGTCGATATGGTCGACGTTGCGGCGGTGCCCCCCGATGCTGTGGCGCATGGCATCACTGAATAACCCCGTGCGGCGTGGTTCTCGTCGACGGCGCCGCATCCACGGGGGAGCACAGGACGCATTTCGGCTGTGACCCCGTCGTCGGAAATGGTGATGTCGAACACGAGAGGAGCCCACCATGCGCAGACTCATCGTCAACAACATCGTCTCCCTCGACGGCTACTACGCCGACGCGGTAGGCAGCCCGCTCGCACTGAACATGGATGCGATGTTCGATCAAGCCAATCTGGACAGCATCAGCGTCGCGGACGTACTGCTGCTGGGCCGGGACTCGTTCGACGGATTCAGCTCGCACTGGCCGTTCGTCGCCGAGGCCCCCGAACCGGTCGACCCGGATGCGCCGGAGGCGCGGGTCTACAGCGACGTGAACCGGGAGACCAGTCGCTGCTACAACGCTCTCCCCAAGGTTGTCGTGAGTGATCGCGGGCCAGTGGCTGATGACAATGCCTGGGCGGGGAGTACCACGGTGATTCCGCGCGATCAGGCTGCCCGATGGGTTTCTGAGGCGAAGCGGTCCGGTGATGGTGACATCGTCGTCTTCGGCAGCCGCCGCACCTGGAATGCACTCATGGCGAAGGGACTCGTGGATGAGTTGCACCTGATGGTCAGCCCGACTGTGATCGGCAGCGGCGTGCCACTGTTCTCCGCCCCCGCCACTCTCGACCTCATCGACTGCCGACGTGAGGTAGATTCCCCGAACGTTCAACTCCGATACTGCGTGGTTTCCTCTTCTCATTGAGTGGATTGGCGACCGGCCTGTCGAACTGGTGTCCAGGATGCGCCCCCCCATCCGCATCCAACAGCAATCCGGATACTTGGCTCAGGACTCCATGTCACGGTGAATGCTACAGCCCGCCGGCTTTGAGACCACGATCCATGATCCCGGCGAAGTCGTACGATTCATGATCGTCACCCGGCAGGACAGTGCGGGTCGTCGTGAAACCATGTTCAGCATAGAATTTCCGTCCCTCGGCGGTCGCTTTCAGCGCCGACCACTCAGGGGCGTTCTCAGACTGGCCGACGCCGTCCCGGGAGCCGACGAACCAGTGCAGATCGAATGACTTCTTGAAATCTTGTGGCGGATGATCAAAGCTGATCCAGCTGCCGTCATCATTCCTGGCGCCGCCTCCGGCAAGGAGTATCGCACCGCCTTTTCCGTATCCGTCTCGATATTTCGGTGCCAGCACATAGGTGATAAATTCCGCGCCACCGGAATACCCCATGTACCAGGTGCGCTGAGCGGACGCACAGGTGCTCGTGCACAGATGCCGACTCAGCTTCAGTATTGCCTTACCGGTGGCCTCAGAATTCTCCCACCATGTGTATCCGAGTTCATCGGAGTAAGCGAATGTGGGATGACGGGGAATCACCAGGACCATGTTCCGCTTGGCCGCCATCCTGGCCATGCCCCGCGCTTCGTCCCCGTTCGGGTGATTGGAAATGACTCCTCGCTCGCCACGGTAGTGATCGCCATCGAGGTAGATCATGAGTCCTACCGGAGCCGAGAAGTCGATCCCATTGGTCGAAATCGCATAGTCCAGACCGGCATAGTGTTCTTCTGTGCTGGTGACGGGGATTTGAACCGGCGTGCGCTCCTGCGCTCCGCGGACTGAGTCGCCGTGGTCACCTCCGCAGGCAGTGCATGCCAGGAGCAGGCCGACCAGAAAAGCGGTCGCCATCCTGGCAGGGGCGGTTGATCTGTCCTTCTTCACCCCTCCAATGATCCTCCCCATCCCCACATCGAGCGAGCACGCCGTCGGGGCGGGCTGAGACCCGCGGAATCGCGCGACCAGCTCGCCTTCCTCGTCGACGACTACGACTTGGTCTGGCAGGACCACCTGCGCTGTGGCGGATTCCCCGAGCCGTCCACGAACACGACATCACGGGGGCTGTCTCCACTGGATACTCGCGCGAGCCGAGCTACGGGGTTCAAGGGTCAGCTCAACCGGCTCCTCACCTGACTGATCTGGCCCTTCGGTCAGTGTTGCGAAGGGGGCGGGGCTGCGTTGCTCGCCACGAATGAACTACGATTCTGCACTATACGATCTCTTTCACGGAGGTGAAGTCCATGTCCATAGGACGTATGAAGGACCAGGTCGAGTGGATGACACGCCATTGATCGTCTTTTTCTCTCTGATACAGCTCGACGCAGTTGTACTTCATGTCGATGAGGTTCGTATCTGCAAACAGTTGGAATGTCAGTAGAGCCATGTCGATGCCAAACTGAATGCGAGGGCTGTGCAATTCATAGACGTCGGCGTGGAGTTTGCCGTCCAACGCGTCGAGGAACTGGTCGATCGTGTCATGGTCCTCGACGCGCTTGGGGTTGTCCCCGTCAAAGTAGGTGAAGCTGGTGCGCGACCAGATTTCGCGATAACCGGAGACGTCTCCGTTGAACCACTTGTCGAGCGCTCCCTTTTCGAGATCAATGAGATGCTCGGCGAGCCTGGTCTGTTCGGCAGTGTAGTTCCGCTCGTATGGAGTTGGACTGGTCATGTCGCTCCTTTTGGCGAGGTCCAATTAGATAAATTGAGGAGTCGGCCGTGCGATACCCGGTGATGTCACAGGACCACGACACGCTTCCCAGGCGTGTGTCCGCCTTCGAGGTCCGCATGAGCTTGGGAGGCCTGAATCAAGCCGTGGTAGACCTTTGCGATCACGGGTTTGATGCGTCCTGTACTGATCCCAGCGAGCTGGTGTGCAAAAGCGTCCGTGGGGAGATCGGTTGCTTCACCCGCATAGGTGGTCAGGCGCACGCCGGAGGGGATGACTTCGAAGGGAGAGAAGCTCTCCAGGACCCAGGTTCCGCCGAGTGCTCCGGTGAAGCATGCGGTGCCTCCTCGCCGTACAGCGCCCATGGTGTCGGGGAGTACGTTGAGACCGACAAGTTCAAGCGCTGCGTCTACTCCATCTGCGGCGAGGTCATGAACCTTGCCTGCCAGATTGCCGTCGTCGATGAGGACATGATCGGCTCCGTGCTCGCGCAAGAGCCCCTCATGATCGGGGTTTCGGGTAGTGGAGATCACTGTGGCACCGATGACCCTTGCGAGTGTCGCTGCGGACAGTCCGACGGCCGAGCTGCCGCCACGGATCAGAAGGGTCTGCCCCGACCGGAGCCCGAGCCCGGTGGTCAGCGAGCCGTACGCAGTCTGGAACATCTCAGGCAGTGCGCCCACGACATCCCATCCGAGATCGCTCTCGAATGGGATGACTTGCCCCTCGGGGACGACTGTGTAATCGGCATAGGAGCCGTCGAAGCTGCGACCCATGCCGCCCATCATCGTCACGACCTTCTGTCCCGGCGTGAACGCGCTTCCCGGTGCGACAGCGTCAATGATGCCGGCGCCCTCGATACCAAGAATGCGCGGAAACGTGAAGTCCGGGGAGGATTCGCCCCTGCGGCTGGTCACCTCGGACTCGTTGACCCCGAATGCCTTCACCCGGATGCGCACCCACCCGGGCTTGACATCGGGCTTCGGGACGGCGGTTACGGCCAGGGTCTCGGGTCCTCCTGGCCCTGCAATTCGGATGGCCTGCATCATGTCAGTCATGACTGTTCGATCCTCTCCACGTTCTTCGTTCCGGCCAGACCATGACCGTTTGGTGACGCGTCCACGATGACGCCGATCACCACACGTGTCAGGCTGCGCACGCCACCACAAGTATGTACTATCGTACACACATCACCGGTGAAGGGAAGAGAATGGATACCTCAGTGCAGGATCGGGCTGCCGCTCGCACCCAGAAGCTGCCGGGTGCGGAACTGACGCATCCCTTCGGGGAGGACTGGGGGGTGTGGAAAGTCTGTGGCAAGGTGTTCATGTTGCAGACTCAGATCACCGGCGAGCCACTGGTGATCCTCAAGTCCGCTCCCATGGAGGCACGGGCCTTGAAGCAGGCGCACGAGTCGATCACCCCCGGCTACCACATGAACAAGAAGCACTGGATCAGTCTGACCCCTGGGGGCGACATGGACCCACGCTTGGTCGACGACCTCGTCACGGAGTCCTACCTCCTCGTCGTGGAGAAACTGCCTAGGAGCGAGAGGCCGGTTGACCCGGACACATTCGGCCAGCCCACGAACGGCGAGGCGAAGTGAGCATCTTGAACGGGCAGCAACTCCAACGAGCCGCACGGCATACTGCTGATTCTCTGCCCGAGGTGATGTCCGGCTATCCCTTTACGCCGCACCTGGCGGTGTACAAGGTCGCCGGGCATGTGTTTCTCATCGTCACGGAAGATCCTGACGAGCAGATCATCACGATCAAGGTAGAGCCCGCGCATGCGATCGCGCTGATCCGAGAGCATGCGTCGATCGAGGCCGGGCGTTACCTCGACAAACGCCACTGGATGTCCGTCGGACCTGGAGCTGGTATCGCCGCGTCGCTGATCGACGATCTCGTGCGAGGCTCCTACGAGCTCGTCGTCGAGCAGATGAACCGATCCGACCTCGACCGCATCCACAGGAAATTGGACGAGGAGTAGCGTCCCTACTGGGCAAAGAGAGAAAGCCCAGAATGGTTGAAGAAGAGCAAGAGGAGGAATAGACGGCTCGCCATGTGGCGAGTGATCAACCGAACAGGACTAATTGATAACACTACCTATGGGGAAGAAGGCGCAATGTGAATCGCAAAGGCATCGCCAATGACCCCGAGCGCAAGGCTCGAATCGCCCAAGCCGCGCTGGACCTCATCGCCGAGGGTGGAATCAAGGCAGCGACCTACAGAAAAATCGCTGTCGCAGCAGCGGTTCCACTCGGGTCGGTGACGTACCACTACACATCGATGGACCACATTCTTGTGGAAGCATTCACATTGTTCGGCAATCAACTCGATCCACGGTACGGGATTGCGATCGCTTCCGCCCCCACACAAATGGATGCGAGAGACGTCCTCGTCGATGCCATCTGCGGGGAGCGTCGCGCCACACAGCGCGAACTTCGTCTGTTCCGTGAGATGTATGCCTACGGGTCGACCAGTCCTCGGGTGCAAGACCTCGTACGATCCTTTGAAGCGCGTTCGATCTCCGCCCTCAAGGGCCACTTCGCCGAGCCGGCAGCGCGGGCAATCGACGCCCTCGTCGAAGGATGGTGGATCTACCAATCGTGGACGCCCGGCGGCCTCGAACCGCACATGGTGCGCGACGCCATCGACGCGCTGGCGGACAAGTTTGCGGATGGCCCTGGCGACGCCCAGTATGCGGACAACGAGGCCTGACGGACAAGGATCTGTCCGTCAGCCGTGCGGCAGCCCCGGAATCTTGCCGTGATCGGCTTCTTCCATGATGAGGTCGATGAGGCCGGGACCGAACATCCCGGGCGTCACCATCTCCTGATCGACATCGCGCCCATCGCCGTGCCCCCGAGCAGCGGAACATGGAGACTGCGCTGATCATGACTGGGTGTTGCACCGGTCGAAGCCTTCGCGGCTCGCCGACCAATCAGACTGAACCGTGGCGGGCTTCCTTCCGGGTAGCTCTACTTTCCATCAAACCCGCCACGGTTCAGTTCCAGGCCGGCCCGGTCTCAGCGGTGGCGACCTGGAGGCCCAGGACCTCCCGGTGGCCGTCCGCGTTGACCCCGGTGGCAGTCAGCACGACCGCGTTGATGACCCGTCCGTCCTCCCTGACCTTCATCGTCAGGGCGTCAGCGGCCACGAACGTGAACGGGCCCGCCTCACCCAGCCGCCGGTGCCGGAAGGCCTCGACCTGGGCGTCGAGGTCAGCGGCCATCCTCGAGACCTGGGACTTCGACAGGGAGTCGATACCCAGGCTCTTGACGAGCTTGTCCATCCGGCGGGTGGAAACCCCGGCCAGGTAGGCGTCGGCGACCACGGTGATCATCGCCGAGGCGGCGCGCTTGCGCCGCTCGGCAGCCACTCGGGGAAATACGTCCCCTGCCGCAGTTTCGGGACGGCCACGTCGAGGGTGCCGACCCGGGTGTCCAGGTCGCGGTGACGGTTCCGTTGCGCTGGACGAGGCGGTCGGGATCGGGGCGGCCGTACTCGGCTCCGGCGACCTGGTCGGCATCGGCCGACAGCAGCATGTTGATCATCGTCTGCAACAGCGTCCGCAGCAGATCCGGAGAGGCCTGGCCGAGGGCTTGGTCCAGGACCCGGGCAGGGTCGACAATATGGGTAGCGGTCATCGTGATCGGTTCCTTTCGAGTGAGAAGTAGAGAGCTTTCTCGAAGGATCACACGGTGGCCGCGCTGCCGTCCACCATGAAGTCGCGGAGGCCGACGGGCTGGTCACCAGCGGGTTACGCCACCATAAGGGGCACTACTCCGTACCCACGGGCCCGTTCGATGCCGTCACTTGCGCGGTCATCATCGGGAGCTTCGACCTCGAACAGCGGCAGCACTCGCTCGGCGCAGTCTGCTGCCCATAGTGAGACGAGACGCCGGTCAGTGTCGTCGAGCGTCTGCGGGGAGCCCATGGATCAAGAGTCTCACGATGAAGCCATTATGCGAACAGCCAGCGGAAGCGGGCCTCAGCGTCGCAACGATTGCGCGGCGGTTCTGCGTGCATCGTGGCATGTTTTGGAAGTCGACCAGGTGATGTGGATGCCGTCAGTGCCCACAGGAACTCTGCCGATCATAGTCTTGAATCTATATCGTTCAGGATCTATACTCTTACCATGCCGTGGGAGGTTCGCTTATGGGAGGATGTCGAGTCATGGGTCCTCGCTCTGGATGACGTGACCTACAACTTGGTTGCCGCCGCGATCGCTCGTCTGGAGGCTGTGGGGCCGGCACTTGGGCGCCCAACAGCGGATCGCATCAAAGGATCTCGCCATCACAACATGAAGGAGCTTCGTCCTGGGTCAGCGGGACGAAGAGAGATCCGTATCCTGTTCGCCTTCGACCCGAAACGACGAGCCATCCTCTTGGTGGCTGGTGACAAGTCGGGGCGTTGGCGGCAGTGGTACGCCAAGAACGTTCCCGTAGCCGATGCCAGACTCGACGAGTGGCTGAGCGCAGAGGAGGAGTGAAATGCCCGAATCAAGAACTGTGGCGTGGCAGGGTGTCCGTGCCAAGAGGCCCGTCGACGAGGCCGCCGTCGCTGGGCATGTCGCGCGGATGGAAGCCGAGGAACGGGCCTACCGTTTGCGCGAGATCCGTGAGGAGCAGGGCGTCACCCAGAAGCAGCTCGCCGAACGCATGCACTTGACCCAGCCAACGATCTCGGCGCTGGAGTCCGGCGATCTGGATCGATCAGGACTGGCCACGCTCAAGTCCTACGTCGAGGCGCTCGGGGGAACCATCGAAGTTGTCGCCACCTTTGGCGACCGCAAACTCGTGGTCTCCTCAGAATGACGATGCCGTTCGGCGGCCCTGTCTCTTGGTCCCTCGACGGTCACCGCTGTGACATTCGTTGTGCGGGCGCTGTTCGACAGTCCGTTGAAGCAGGTGCGGGTGACACGCGGGTCTTGCCGACAACTTTCGGCCTATCGATCAGCAGAGTGCCGACAGCCTGCATGCGCTCATTGAGTGCCGACTTCCACGACACAAGATCGGCAATCCGTCATCTCTGAAATCTACGGATCGTCATATGACGCGAACCGAGTCGCCGCCCCCGACGGGGTCAGCCGCGTCCGGCAGCTGCACGGCTGTGTGTTCGAAGTTGTGACTTCTGGTGGACCTAAGGGGACTGTTTTCGAAACTTGCCCCGCCAACGAGGCGTACGAATCCGGAGCGCTTCTCCGGCTCCCGACGAGGTCACGGAAATGGCACGACGCTACCAGACCGGTGAGTCGTCGGAGCGAATCGGCGCAAAGCTCGGGTTCAATGGAGGAACTGTTCGAAACTATCTCCTCACCTCCGGCGTGGCCCTAAGGGACGTGCATGGACACGTGTTGACCGAGTGAGCCCCGGCTGTTGGTCACTCCAACTTCATGCCTTCCGCTGAGCGCCTAGTCGAGAGTCGCAGCTAATGAGTCAGTTGACCCACTGCACGAGTTGCCAGATGAGCCCGTTTGGGTCCGCGAACTGGCAATAGCGTTCGCCCCACGGCTCGGTGGTCGGCGGTGTCACAACGTGGGCTCCAGCCTTCTCGATCCGCTTGAACTGCTCGTCGAAATCGTCCACCACGAAAACGAGCAGCAAGCCCTGGCCAGCCGGTCCGGCGATCTCGCTCGGCTTGAAGGTAGGCAGACCGGTCGTCAGGAAGATGAGGTTCGGGCCAGCCGTGGCGTGCTGGAGCGAGACAAACCCGTCTGACGCCATTGCTTCCTCGTAGCCGAAGTGCGTCTTGGCGAACGACGCCGATGCGTCGATGTCGGCAACGTTAAGTGAGATTGCGGTTTGAGTGATGTTCACGCGAGCCTCCAAACGCTAAACTATGTACGACGTACAGTGTAACAGAGTCGGAGAGAGGGTTCCGAAGTGCCGAGATCGCTGATTGACCTGCTGTGGCGAGATAGCCCGGGCGCGCCAGGCAGGGGCCGTCGTGGCCCGAAAGCCCGCTACTCGACCGGCGACATCGTCAGCAAGGCCATCGACGTCGCAGATGCGGGCGGCCTCGATGCGGTGACCGTCCGACGGCTCGGGCAGGCCCTCGAGATGACGGCGATGTCGGTGTATACCCACGTCAACAGCCGCGATGACCTCCTCGTATTGATGGCTGACCATACGTATGCGGAGATGCCCAAGACATCCTTCGGGTGCTCGGCTTGGCACA